>JAZOLZ010000011.1:0-21920 GCA_045653505.1 Eubacteriales bacterium
GAAGCAGTTTTAAAAGAATAGATTTTTTCATAGTCAAGCTGATTTTTTTGAGGAATATGCGGATATTTAAGAAAAAATTAGCGATGAATAGGGACAAATCTATCTTTTAAAACCTTGTTAGTTCGATTACCTTGTGGCTAGGCAAGAGAGAATGATACAAATCCGCTCTAAAGAGTGAATTTTCAGCGCCTTAGCCAATTAACCCTCTTACGAAGTCCGCACACAACGCACTTAGTACGCTCAGATAAATTGCAGTAGAATTATTGCTTGCTAACCTTGTGCAGCAATACCCGGCTTCCTTATATTCATAGTTTAACATGCTTTTTTAAAAGCAAGGTGACTTGTGTGCCTGTTTTTTCCCGGCATTTACCACATTTAAAACAGCCATGTAAAAAATATCTAAAATGTCTTAAATTTTATTGACATTTTTAAGTCACTTTGCTATAATACTAGTAAATCAAAAAAGGAGGCTGTTATGGAGCAGATTATATATTTTTTTACAGTCTATCTTTCAGAACTTAACTGGGCATCTATTCTTTTAAGAATAATGCTGGCCGTAATAGTTGGCGGCATTATAGGAAGTGAAAGAGGTCGCAGTGGCAGCCCTGCCGGCTTGAGAACTCATATACTCGTGTGCGTAGGTTCTGCTATGACAGCGCTTATCAGTATATATATATCAGAGTTGGGTGATCTCGGAGATATCGGCAGAATACCTGCACAGGTTATCTCGGGCATAGGTTTCCTTGGCGCAGGTATGATTATCGTTAAAAAGAACAACGTTATCACAGGCCTTACAACCGCCGCAGGTATGTGGGCAACCGCTACTATCGGTATTGCGCTCGGTTACGGATTTTATCTTGGGGCGCTTATTGCAACCGTTGCTTGTATCTTTACAGCCGCATTTCTCACAAGGCTTGAAAGACGCAGAAAAAAATCCATGCACATTTATGCAGAGATTTGCAAGCCCGAACTTGCCGGTCAGATTACCGAACAAATACGCCAGATGCTTGGTCACGAGGCGCTTATAGAGGTTTCAAGTGCAAGGAGTGGTGTTGGCGGTAACGTTGGATTGTATATTACTGCAAGCATACACGAGGCAGATTTACCTAATAAAGCACTTCTTGAAAACGAGACAGAGGAGTTGCTTGTACCCACTGATACTCTTTTCAGAAAAAGTATTGAAAAAATTGACGGTATTTATTTTGCAATTTCCGAGTAATAATAAAAGCGCCGAAATACGGCGCTTTTATTATTACTCGGACTAAATTATTTTTAAATATATTGTTGACATACTGCTTAAATTGTGCTATAATTCATTGGCGAGCAATAGGAAAATCGGTTTTTAACATCTTTTCCTTTGTAGCAACACCCAGCTACCTTTAAGGTGGCAAACTTTTCATTATCTATAACTAAATAGGGGTATAGGCAAGCGGTAAGGCACAAGACTTTGACTCTTGCATTTGGGGCCGCATACCGTCTCAGACGGTATCTTGCGTTACACAACGATATCAGCACACTTATTTTAACAGCAGAAGAATTTGTGCTTTTTACCCTTGTGTAGCAATACCCAGCTACCTTTAGGGGAGCAAACATTTTATCATCTATAACTAAATAGGGGTATAGCCAAGCGGTAAGGCACAAGACTTTGACTCTTGCATTCGTTGGTCCGAATCCAGCTACCCCTGCCAATAAAAAGCATCCAGCCTTTGGTTGGTTGTTTTTTATTGTTGTGAGTAGAGTATGTTCAGACCAAGCGCGAGTTTACGAGCGCAGTTGGTACGAATTCTCGGCTAAGTCGCGTCAAGCTCGCTTGTAAGCGGCAAGCCGCAGAATCTTCGCCTTTGGCGAATATCCAGCCTTTGGTTGGTGTTTTTTACTTTAGGCAAGGCATCAAACAAGATAGGATAGATCAATATAAGTTTATATAAAATTTAAAGAAAAAAATAAAAAGACAAACTTTTTAAAAAATCTTTAAAAAGGTCTTGCATTTTTATTTTCTTTATGATATAATACTAAACGCTATGCTAGTTTTTTAAATAAATTTATATAGAAAAGCGCTTAAATGCGAATTTTCAGGAGGTGTCAAAATGGCTAAGTGCAGTGTATGCGGTAAGGGCGTTACCTTTGGTCACAACGTTTCTCACTCAAACCGTAAGACTAACAGAACATGGAAGCCCAATATCCGTAAGGTAAAGGCTGTTGTTAACGGAACAAACCAGTCAGTTTATGTTTGCTCTCGTTGCCTTCGTTCTGGAAAGATTGAGCGCGCTTAATCAAGCAAGCTATAAGAAAACCGTTGCAAGATTGCCCATTGTGGTATTTTCTGCAACGGTTTCTGTTTTATTTGGCTTTTTAAAGGAGGAGTAATATGCCGTGCGCTATAGTAGACAGAAGAATAAGTGAAAAATGCTTAGCGTCGCTTACGGCTCTTGGCTTTAAGGTGATAAAACTTGAGCCCCATAATGCTCTTGGCAAGGCTGTAGCCTCTCACCCGGATATGCTTATACATAAAATAGGAAAAAAACTTTTTGTCACAAAAGGATACTATAGCAAAAACGAGGCCATTTTTACCGATATAAAAAACTCTTATCCTTATATAGAAGTTATTACAACAAACGATGAATATG
Source organism: Eubacteriales bacterium (assembly GCA_045653505.1). Classification (GTDB taxonomy): domain Bacteria; phylum Bacillota; class Clostridia; order Oscillospirales; family CAG-272; genus UBA1740. The sequence goes on from JAZOLZ010000011.1 coordinate 2,628, forward strand.
AGCCAAATTATCCCGAAGATGTAAAGTTTAATTTGCTTAAAATGGGCAAACTGGCCTTTGGTAGACTTGATGCTATATCAAGAGAACTAAAGGAAAATTTAGTAAACGACGGGTATGAGTTTATCAACACAAAGCAAGGATACCCTGCCTGCACTACCCTGCCCTTAGGTGCTGACAGAGTTATTACAGCAGACTGCGGTATGGCAAAGGTGTTTAGTCAATACGGTATATCGGTTTTAAAAATCAAAGAGGGTGATATCGCCCTGCCGCCACACGAATACGGCTTTATCGGAGGGTGTAGCGGTGTATATGACAGATGCGTTTATTTTATAGGCAATATAGATACACACACCGATGCTCTTAAAATCAAGAGTTTTATTAAGGATGCAGGATACACACATATCTCCCTCTCAGATGAGAAGTTAGTCGACCTTGGAGGTATTATATTTATTGATTAGTCTTTACTGACAAACGTTGCTTTAAAAGACGCGAATTTATTTAGCTTTCATCGTATTCGATTTAGGTTATTGTTGGCTAATACCTCAAATAGCACTGTGAAAAGCGGTGTTAAAAGAATACCGAATATCCCGAATACACTGAAACCGACGTAGATAAGTATCAGCGTTACAAGAGGATGAATACCGAGATTTTTACCGATAATACGCGGCTCAACTGCCTGCCTTATTATCTCACATACAACAAACAGAACAATAAGCGATATCCCCACCCTTAGGTCGCCGAATATCATTGATACTATAGCCCAAGGTACCATAACGGTGCCTATACCGATGAGCGGCAGCATATCAAGAAGAGAAAGCACAAGGGCAAGAAGTAGCGCATAATCCACTCCTATTACACTAAGGCCAAAGAGCATTATAGAAAAAACAAGCAGCATTATTAAAAAATTTGCGCGTATATACTTTATGCCAACGCCCCTGAAACGCCGCTTTGCTTCTATGAGCCAAGTGACTGCCGACTTTGGCAATGTTTCCTTTAAAAAGCCGTTTATCCTCTCAAGGTCTATAGCAAAATAGACGGTGGATATAAGAGTTATAAATATTGATAAAAGCAGTTTTGGTATATATAATGCGGTATTCCCTATCCCACTGACAAGACCGCTTAAGCCACTACTTAAGGCGCCATAAAGCCAATCACTTATTTTTATTGAAAGTTCCTTGGGTATAGTCTCTTCACCGAATATTTTATTTATCGGGTCACTTAAAAGTGAAAGAAGACTGCTTATATCATTTTTTGTAATGTTGCTTATAAGTCCTATTGCCTCTTCAAGAAGCTTATAAACAGAAAAGGACAGCAAAAGTGCCAAAGCGGCAAAAAGAACTATCGCAACCGTAACACGCAGGACACTGCGAGGCAGTTTTATTATTCCTTTTAGTTTGTCACTTACGCCTCTTATCATAAAGGCAAAGAGATACGCAAGGAAAAACGGCATAATTATATTAAGTGCGTACTTGTAAAATAGGTACAGTATAAGAATCAATGACAGCGCAAAAACGAGGTAGACCGTATATTCCTTTATTTTTTGCATCATCCCCAGCCCCCCATTACTTTTATTAAATATTTTATACTAAACAAATAAAAATTATTACCGGAGGAAAAATTATGGTAGTTATTGAAATGGAAAACGGACAACAGATAGAACTAGAGCTTTATCCCGAGGCGGCTCCTATTACAGTAAAGAACTTTGAAAAATTGGTCAAGGAGGGCTTTTATGACGGTCTGACCTTCCACAGAGTTATAAAGGGCTTTATGATACAGGGCGGCGACCCTCTCGGCAACGGCATGGGCGGAAGTGATGAGAATATTAAGGGTGAGTTTAAAGCAAACGGCTGGAATAACCCCATTAAGCACAAAAGAGGCGTTATTTCAATGGCGCGTGCATTTAATCCCAACTCTGCATCAAGCCAATTCTTTATTATGCACATGGATGCACCTCACCTTGACGGACAGTACGCAGCATTTGGCGAGGTTGTGTCCGGTATTGAGGTGGTAGATGAGATTGCAGGCTACCCCACCGACCATAGCGACAGACCCAGAATTGCTGTGAGAATGAAGAGAGTATATTTGAAGTGAATTTTAAAAACCGTCGCATGTTGCTTTTTAAAAAGTCAAAATGCGACGGTTTCCTGTTGACAAATATCTTATAAAATGGTAGAATTTACAAAACAATAGAATGTTAAAAAGTTTTAACTCTAACATTTTTTGTTACTGTTTATATTTATCTGCCCGTGGCACAGTTGGATAGCGCGTCAGACTCCGACTCTGAAGGTCGTAGGTTCGAATCCTATCGGGTAGGCCAAAAAAGCGACAGAGGAAATTTACTTCCTCTGTCGCTTTTTTCAAAATTAAATATTCTCGTTTACGTATACTAGAATATCTTCAACTTTACAATCTAAAATTACACAAAGATCATTAATAGTAACAGTGCTTATTGGTTTATTGTGCTTTAATCTATCTAAAAGACTCCTGCTAATACCAAAAGTATTAATCAATCTATATGTCGATATATTTTTTACTTTTAATGTTTTATAAAATGGCTCGTATGAAATCATATTACCCCTCCAAAAAACATTATAAAATATACTCTACCTCTTGACAATTGTCTATATATAGAGTATAATCAGTGTATACTCATTTTATAGAGTATATATGGAGGAAAACAATATGAAAAAATTAACCGCACTATTAATTGTCGTCTTATTGCTTTTCATAGCTTCGTGCTCAAACAATTCTGACGAAAATCAAACAAACAACAATGGAAACACAAACGAAAATGAGTCAATAATATGCTCACATACTTGGAATTCTGCCACCTGCATAAAACCAAAAACCTGTTCGAAATGTCAGGAAACAATAGGTGAAGCGCTAGGTCATACTACAGAAAGTGGTATATGTACACGCTGTAATGAAAATCTTACTTCTTGGGAATGCGGCGAATATACCGATGAATTTGGAGATCCTACCGGCAACAAGTATGTTATCACGAAAACATATGGAACCTTTAGTAACAGTGCGACAACAAACTCCACATTATATGCTGCTGTGCAAATTGATAACGATGATATTGGAATAATGCTATGGGAGTATGGAAGAAATCTCGTCAAGGGTACATTCGACAGTGAAAATTATAGTATTACAATTTTAGATCAAAGCGGCACAAAGCATTATTTTACAGCAACAATTTATAAAGGTAGCACAAGAGTATATTTTAAAGATGCCGACAGAAATAATGTAATTAATCTTATTAAAAACAATGATACTTTAAAAATATATTTGAAAACAACAAAACATTCCATATCCACTTATCTCTTTACGATTGATACAAAGGGGTTTTCTTCACTGTATAATTCAACATTGAACTAACAAAAATACGATAAAGAAGTTTAAGTGAATCGAAGCAAGGAATAACAAAAAAAACGACAGGCGATAAACCTGTCGTTTTTAATATTGTATAATAATATGCAACCAATTATTTACAAAAAGTGCTTAATTACCAGATTTTTATAGTCCAGAGCATAGGAGGCTTGCCTACAAAAATTGTGAAGAAAATAAACACAAACATATCGATAAGCACGGCACCACCAAGGAATATGGAAACGTACTTTGCCACACGGTAATCTATATGCTTGCGTACAAAATCAAGTGTTGGTGTATAGATAAACTTAAATATCAGATACGCGCCAAGGCCAAAACCAAAGGTGGTTATAAGGCTTGTATACTGTGTTATGGAAAAAGGCATAACCGTGAAGTCCCAGAGTTGTACGCCGAAGAGTATCTCAAAGCCATGGCCTACGCAAAGTTCACCCAAAAATACTATAAGGCAGATAGATAAAAAGCAAACGATGTTTGAAATCAGAATATTTTTACTGTTCTTTTCCTTAAATATCTTTTTGCCAAAGGGTCTTAAATCATCAGCAGTGCCGAGCGCTATATGCAAGGCAAACGGGATAAGTCCGTATACCGATATAAACGGCAAGGTATGATTGCGTGCATCAATTACGCCGTATACAAAAAGCATCGACATGTTCTCGACAAACCAGCCTATAAATGCAGTTGCTATACCGAGCAGGGTGAGATACGCAAGTTCTACCCCAAAGATACAAAAAGGGGTTTTTGCCTCTTCTTTTACTGTCACTGTATCCTTACTCATTTCTTTCCTCCAAATTTTTAAGCCGAGATAAATCTTACCATACAGAAAAAAGAAAAGCAAGAGTATTTACAAAACTTTTACCCATTTTTTATTATTTTAAATATTTACTTGCAATTCTTACTCTGTTGTGATAAAATACTATTGTACGAGATTTTCTTTTAAGATATGGAGAAAAAAATGAAATACGATTGTCTGATTATCGGAGCAGGTCCCGGTGGTATATTCTCTGCTTACGAAATTGCAAAAAAACGCCCTGATTTAAAGGTTGCCGTATTTGAAACGGGCAATGAACTCAAAAAACGTAAGTGCCCCATTGACGGTGATAAGGTCAAAAGTTGTATCAAGTGCAAAACCTGTGCTATTATGAACGGCTTTGGCGGCGCGGGTGCTTTTTCTGACGGTAAATACAACATTACAAATGACTTTGGCGGTACGCTCTATCAGTATATAGGCAAGCAAAAGGCTATAGAACTTATGGAGTATGTTGACCAGATAAATATGGACAACGGTGGTGAGGGTACCAAGATGTATACCAGCATCGGCTCCGCATTCAAAAAAGAATGCATACAGAATAAACTCACTCTCCTCGAGGCATCTGTAAGACACCTTGGCACAGATAAAAACTACATAGTGCTTGAGAATATCTACAAGGAACTTAAGGACAAGATTGACTTCTACTTCAACACTCCTGTGCAAAAGATAGAAATAGTTGACGGTGAGTATAAGGTTGTTACCAAGAAGGGTGACTTTATAGGTAAAAAGTGCATTATCTCTGTAGGTAGAAGCGGCAGTAAGTGGATGGAAGGCATATGCAAGGACCTGGATATCAAGACCAAGTCAAACAGAGTTGATATCGGTGTGCGTGATGATCTGCCTGCTGTAATCTTTGAGCATATTACAGATGAGCTTTACGAAAGTAAGATAGTATACCGTACGGAAAAGTTTGAGGACAGGGTACGTACCTTCTGTATGAACCCGCACGGTATTGTCGTTAACGAGAACACAAACGGCATCGTTACAGTTAACGGACACAGTTTTGAGGACGTCAGCAAAAAGACAAAGAACACAAACTTTGCCCTGCTTGTATCCAAGCACTTCTCCGAGCCGTTTGAGGATAGTAACGGCTACGGCGAGTCTATCGCAAGGCTCTCAAATATGCTTGGCGGCGGTGTTATAGTACAGCGCTTTGGCGACCTTGAAAGAGGCAGAAGAAGCACTAAGCAAAGAATTATAGAAAACTCATTTGCGCCCACACTCTCGGCAACTCCGGGAGATCTCAGCCTTGTTTTGCCCAAGCGTATTCTTGACGGAATTATTGAGATGATTTACGCCCTTGATAATATCGCACCCGGTGTGGCAAACGATGATACACTCCTTTACGGCGTTGAGGTAAAGTTCTACAATATGGAGGTCGAGCTTGATGAAAATCTTGAGACCAGACACAAAGGACTTTACGTAATAGGTGACGGCAGCGGTGTTACCCACTCGCTCTCACACGCATCGGCAAGCGGCGTGTACGTAGCAAATCTTATTTGCGAAGAATAAGTCTTAAAAAGTAAATATAACTTGTCAAAATACGGGATTTTAAACAAAAATCCCGTATTTTTTGTTTTTTGTTTATCCATGGCAAGAGAGCAGGGATAGCGGTGCTAAGATAATTACTGCAAGAACTTTGCTTATCCAAGAATATATTTTAGTTTGTTTACCTTGACTTTTGGGGACAATATATTTATAATATATACTGTAATTCTTTTTAAGTTTTTTTCGCTTACAGCGAAAAGGAGGAAGTATGAAAATCATTATTGTTGGATGCGGTAAGGTTGGCGAAACGCTGGCTATGCAGCTCAGCTCTGAGGGGCATGATATAACGGTTATTGACCTTAATGCCGAAAGAATTGAGCAGTTATCTGCAAAAGGCGATATAATGGGTATAGTCGGCAACGGCGCTATGCACTCCGTACAAGAGGAGGCGGGTGTTAACGAGGCTGATCTGCTTATTGCAGTTACCGAAAGTGACGAATTAAATCTTCTTTGTTGTATGATAGCAAAGAAAAATGATAAATGCCGTGTTATTGCCAAGGTGCAAAATCCCGACTATCGCTCTGAGATAAACTATCTTAAGGACGAGCTTGGTCTTGCTATGGTTATTAACCCCGAATATGCCGCGGCAAAGGAAATAGCGCGTGTTTTACGTTTCCCCTCTGCTACAAAGATTGAGACCTTCTCAAAGGGTGAGGTAGAACTTATAAAATTCCGACTTGAAGGACAGTGCAACATCATCGGAATGTCCGTTAAGGAAATGGCTATGAAATACGGCGCAAACATACTTGTTTGTACGGTTGAAAGAGAAGACGGCGCTTATATTGCCAACGGTGATTTTGTTTTTAGGGCGCGCGACCTTGTTTCAATAGTCGGCTCCCCTAAGGAGGCAAGCGTATTCTTTAAAAAGATAAACCACTCAACACACGCTGTTAATAATGCTATCATTGTTGGCTCAAGCGAAATATCCGAATATCTTTGCTCTATTCTTGATAAAAGCGGCATCTCACTTAAGATAATAGATAACAACCTTGAAAGATGTGAGGAATTAAGTTCTGAGTTTGAGCGCGCTACGATAATACACGGTGATGAGACCGATCAAGAGTTGCTTATTGAGGAGGGTGTTGAAATGACTGACGCATTCCTTACCCTTACCAAGAGTGATGAGGAGAACATTTTGCTCTCACTCTTTGCCAAGAATTCAAGCAACGCTAAGATAATTACCAAGATAAATAACCCTGAATATGAGACTATTATAAGCCATCTTGATATCGATACTACCATTTATCCCAAGAATATTACCTCGGATATGATAGTAAGATACGTACGCGCTATGAACAATACCGTAGGCAGTAACGTAGAGACGATGTATAAGATAATCAAGGGCAAGATAGAAGCAAGTGAGTTTGCCATAAGCGAGGGCTCTCCCGTTATAGGAGTACCGCTGTCCGAACTTCAGTTAAAGAATGACGTGCTTGTAGCGGCAATACTGCGCGCAGGTGACGTTATTATCCCCCACGGTCAGGACGCAATACAGAGTGGTGACGGTGTTATCGTAGTAACAAAAATCTTAGGTCTTAGCGATATATCGGATATTCTTAAGTGAGGCTAGATTATGAATTATAAAATGATAAAATCCTCCCTTGGATATCTTTTGCTCTTTGAGGCCGCCTTCTTTATAATACCTATGATTACGGCTATATGCTATCAGGAGATAAGCGGTCTTGCATTTTTATACTCTGCGCTCATCTGCGTGGCGGTGGGACTTTTATGCATTCTTACCTTAAAGCCGAAAAATAAAAATCTTTATGCCAAGGACGGCTTTGTTGTCGTAGCCCTCAGTTGGATAGTATTAAGTCTTTTTGGCGCACTGCCATTTATGTTCAGCGGTGCTACAGCAAGTTATATTGATGCCTTTTTTGAAACAGTATCCGGCTTTACAACAACAGGCTCAAGCATTTTTGCCGAAGTGGAAAGTCTGCCTAAATGTATACTTGTATGGCGTAGTTTTATGAACTGGATAGGCGGTATGGGTGTACTTGTGTTTATTATGGCGTTTTTACCGCTTGCCGGCGGACATAATCTGCATATAATGAGAGCAGAATCTCCCGGTCCCGTAGTATCAAAGCTGGTGCCTAAAATTAAAACGACTGCATTTATACTTTACACTATTTATTTCTCATTTACTTTTATAATGTTCATTTCCCTGCTAATTGGCGGCATGAACGTATTTGAGGCGATAAATACTGCGTTTGCAACGGCAGGTACGGGTGGATTTGGAATAAAAAACGACAGCTTAGCATCCTATTCATCCGCTATACAAATAATAGTTACTGTATTTATGCTTATCTTCTCGATAAACTTTAACTCCTATTATCTTATCCTTAAGGCAAGACCAAAGGAGGCATTTAATACCGAGGTTAAGGTATTTATCTCTATCGTTGCAGTTGCGATAGGTATAATAACCTTTGATTTAACCGTAAATATGATATCCTCCTATGGCTCAGTCCCTGAGGCACTTAAGCACGCCGCATTTAACGTAGCGTCGCTTATATCGACAAGCGGATTTTCAAGTACCGATTTTAACTTATGGCCTGAACTTTCAAAGACGATGCTTATCCTCGTTATGTTTGTCGGCGCCTGCGCAGGCAGCACGGGTGGCGGTATAAAGGTATCACGTATCGTTATTATGTTTAAAGAGTTTGTCCGCGAGATAGGTATGCTGGCACATCCTAAGCAGATAAAGAGGATTACCATTGACAAAAAGCCAATAGAATCAAACGTTATACGTTCGGTCAATGCTTTTATCGTATCTTATATTTCGATATTCGTAATATCCTGCATTGTGGTATCCTTTGACCCCGGTGTCACCGACCTTGTTACAAGTTTTACCGCAACGCTTACATCTCTGTGTAACGTTGGCCCGGGTCTTTCTGAACTTGGCCCCATGGCAAACTTCGGATTCCTTACACCTCTTTCAAAACTTATGATTTCGTTCAACATGCTTGCCGGCAGACTTGAACTCTTCCCTATGCTTGTTTTGCTGGCTCCGTCAACTTGGAAGAAATAAACTATTTATTTTTTTATAAAAAAAGAACCTGAAATTTATCAGGTTCTTTTATTTTTGCAAATCTTTGTTTACAGAATACACAAATTCTCTGCCTACTGTATCGACGTGCGACACAAGACCGATATGCATAAGAAGTCTTATAAGAGTATATGCTAATGAACTCTTGCGCTTGATTATTTTAGCAAGTTGCTTTACGGTAAAGCGCTCGGAAAGATTGTTTGGCAGAAGGGATAGATAATCATTTTCAGAATTAAACTCAAACTCCTCTATTATGGATAAAGGAATACGGTCAACCTTTTCCGCCCCGCGTTTTTTTGTTTTGTCATAGCCGTTAAGCATCTTGTAATCCTCAACCTCAAGATATATTACCTTTAAAGTAAAATTATCATCAAGGAGAAAATCCTTAATCTTATAAAGTTCTCTTACACCGTCTATAACCGTAGCCTTTTTAGGCGAGCGATTGCGCTTATTTGTCTTGCCCGTCTCGGTATCTATCCACTTTACATACTTTATATGCGGTATGGGATATACAACGGTTACGGGGGTTTCTTTTAAAAACTTTTTAAGCTTGGGCTTAAGATTTTGAAATGAGGTGGTCTGTATCTCGGTTACACCCAAGGCGTTTTTTATATCCGCAACGCTGCCAAGATATTTTACCTCATGAAAGTCCTCGTTTGGTTCAAGGGCATTCTTAAGTATGCGGTGCAGCGCACCCTCGCCAAGAGTACCGATGCCCCCTGCAAGCGTGCTCTCACCAAGGACGGCGCTACGCGCTTTTGAAAAGGTGAGTTTATCAATCATTGGCCTCTCCCACTATAACACCGTGTGATACCTTGGCGGCAGAAATATCGGTGTTGCACTCAATAACGTAAAGGGGAGTGTCGGTTATTACCCTGCCGGCAATGCACATCACTGCGGCACGTGCCTTTGCCTCTTTTGGCAGATATATCTGCGATATAAGTTCAATAAGAGCCTTGTCCTTATCTACCTTATAGGTTTTGTTTTCTTTTGCACGTCTGATAAAGGATATAGCCTTAAGAGGCGCGCTTATATTTGCGCCAAAATTCTCCTTGCCCTGCCAGGGTGAGCCATAAAGGAATATGCCGTCATCACGCACCTTTAAAAAGGGTTTGTCACCATTTATGTATTCAATATCGCTATAGGCTTTTTTCCAAAGCGCGGCATGGGTGCTTTTACCAACACCGCTACGGGCAGTAAAGAGGTATCCGTTATCTCCCTCTTTAAGCGCTACGCCGTGAATTACGGCTATGCCGTAGTCTGCCAGCCTCTCGGCTATTTTACGATGAATAACGGCAGGCTCAAGATGCTCCGGGCTAAAGTTTGCGTACTCACCCACCGCCTCTTTCATAATCTCATCTTCGCTTGCGCTAACGGTAAACAGAGGGGTCTTGTCTACTAAAAAATCACGCGATAATTTTTCTATAAAATTGTATTTATTGTCAATGCCTACCAAAATATCGGCTATTTCAATACAAAACACACTCCGTCCTCCTTTTTTTATTTGCTGTTTTCGTATGCATAAATAAGGCAATCGTTGCCCGAATAAAGCAGTATGTCATTAAAGGCGTCAACCGTGGTAAAGCTTACGCTCTCAAGAGCTGAGCAGTGTAAAAATGCGTCCTTATCAACAGAATAAATACTGCTTGAAAGACGAATAGATGCAAGTGAGGTGCAGCCGCTGAAGCTTTCCTTACCGATATGCTGTACGGTATATGGAAGCTCGATTACACTAAGCGCAGTACAGTCTCTGAATACACCGTCGCTTACCTTGTAAAAGGTATCGGGTAATGAAACACTCGCAAGAGATGAGCAACCGTTAAAGGCGTATGCTCCAAGTTCATCAATACGGCTTGGGAAACTTACGTAGGTAAGAGAGGTACAAAGTTCAAAGGCGCCGTCACCAATTACCTTGACACTGCGCGGCATAGTAAGTTCTTCAAGCGCAAGACAGTACGTAAATGCATACGCACCTATATCCTCTACCCCACTGCCAAGATCCAAACTCCACATTTTTCTTGCATTGGCAAAGGCGTTTTTGCCTATTTTTTTGAGTGTATCGGGCAGTTTGAGGCTCTTAAGTTCAATTGCGTTAAGAAACGCACCATCACCTATATGAGTAACCCCCTCGGGGAATACTATAGACGTAAGAGCAATATTTGAACTGAACGCTCCCGTCGCAATATAACTATTAAGAGATGAGAGATTTACCACAGTAAATTTATCGCATGAGGCAAAGGCGTATGCGCCTATCTGCCTGACCTTTGATAGATTAACGTTCTCAAGATTTCTGCAGTAATTAAATGCGTTATCTCCTATAGTATGCAAACTTGCGGGAATATTAAAGCGCTCAAGAGAGGAGCACATATAAAATGCGCGATCGCCAATAACACTGAGTGTACCCGTAGTGGGATACCCTTTAAGCGCGCGGCACTCGTAAAATGCATCATCGCCGATAGTTACGGGATTGTTACCGTTAAGATTAACCGTATCAAGCGCATAACAGCTCATAAAAAGACCGCCCGGAATATCGGTAATGCGGTTCAAGAAAGTAACGCTTGTCATCTTCTGACAGCCCATAAAGGCGTATGAGCCAAGAGATGTAACGGTATTTGGAATACTGAACTCGGTAAAACCACAATCAACAAAGGCATAGTCACCGATAGTGGTAAGGGTTTTTGGAAATACTACCTGTGTAAGAGCAGTGTCTCCCGAAAAGGCGCCGTAGCCAATCTCGGTAACGCCCTCGGGTAAGGTAACGGTAGTCAAGGCAGTACAGCCCGCAAACATATACGTGCCAAGCGACTTAAGTGTAGACGGAATGCTGATACTTGAAAGCGCGGCGCAACTTGCAAAAGCAGAGTCACCGACATAGGTTAGCCCCTCAGGCAAAATAACAGAGGTAAGAGCCGCGCACTGATTAAAGGCAGATGCGCCTATTGATACAAGTGAATTTTTGGCAAAATTAACCTCAGCAAGCGCCGTTGCGTGGTAAAATGCAAAGGAAGAAAGTTGCTTTACACCAGAGGGTATATTGACCTTTACAAGCGAATTCAAACGGGCAAATGCACTGCTTATCTGTTTTACGTTATCGGGTACTGTAACCTCTATACCAAGAATTTTATTGACCTGCGCCCCACCCTCGGTGGTAACACGGTAAACAATTTTTGTATTATCGGTCTCAACATAAGAGCCGAGGACATCCCTCTTAGCGTGGTATTTTATTAAAATGCCGTCACCGACAACTGTAAACTCATCCTTAAGCGCATCATAATACTCGGTGCCCGAAAATGCAAGACCGCCTATTTCTGTAACGGTTGACGGTATGGTAACACTCTTAAGTTTTTTAGAGGTGGCAAAGGCGTAATCGCCTATTGTAATTACGTCTGTCATCACGACACTCTCAAGAGTAGTTGAACCGTAAAAGGCGTAAGGATCAACGGTTTTTATGTGATTTGGTAAAGTTACATTTACAATTTCAGCCTTAGGAGGAAGAATTACTGCCCTATTATCAAACTTAGAAATAAGGACACCGGACACTACCTCAAAGGACGTATTATCTGCATCTACGCTGATGTTCTTTAAATCAGTGCAGTTTGCAAAGACCTTTTTTCCAAGTTCTTTAAGGCTCTTATTAAGTGTAATGTTCTCTATGCTTGTATAAGAAAATGCCTCGTCAGAAATAACCTCAAGCGCATCGGGAAGTACGACCTCACCAAGGCTAAGGCAACCTGAGAATGCGCCCTTACCGATACTTTTAAGTGAAGTAGGCAAGGTGACGCTTTTTATTGTCTGTAAATTGCAGAAGGCGTATTCACCGATAGATGTGACAGTATCCGGTAAAGAGAGGCTCTCTATCATAGTGCAGTAATAAAATGCGCCGTTACCGATAGAGGTTATACCCTCACTCATAACAACCTCTTTAAGCGAACCGCATGAGGCAAAGGCAAAATTACCTATCTGCCTTACGTAAGAGGAGATTACAACCTTAACTGCGTCACAATCGCTTAAGGCATAATCACCAATACGGCTGACGGAGCTGCCGAGAATAGAGTCGGGAATTATAACTGTATCGGTGTCCTGACCAAAGTAATCGGTAATCTCTACCGTACCGTCGCTTAGTATCTTATATTCAAAATCGTTATAGTTATATCTTTCCTCATAAGGTGTGCCCACAGCGCAGGTGCAGGAAGGCAAACACAGAAGAAAGAGTGTAAGAACTATAAAATGTTTTATATATTTTTTAATCTTTGGTATAAAGCACATAATATACCTCTTAAAATATTTATAAAAGTATTATAGCAAATAGCGCCCTCTTTGTCAATAAATGTAACTGAGTTTGGTCCCTATGTATAAAACTTTTACCCTTTGTTAAAAATAGAGACAGAAATTTACAAAGGAGAAAGAAAATGAAAAGACTGTTTTGTTTTTTACTTGTCGGAATTATGATGCTTTTATCTGTTGCACCTGTAAGCAACGCTTATAACCTCGGTAGCGGAGTGGAAGTTGTTGCAAGTGAGTGCGAACTGATAAAAACAGGATACCTTGGCACAAGACTCTGCTTTAGCGATAGTGATATCAAAAAGGCTCTTGCCGTTACAGATTTTAAGAGTATTACTATAACAAAACTTCCAAGCCTTGACTGTGGTACTCTTATGCTTGGTGACACGCTTGTGAGCGAAGGATTAAGCATAAAAAGACGTGAGGTTGCCAAACTGTCATTTGTGCCAAAGGCAAAGGATGTAAGCGAGTCGGAGTTCTACTTTACCGTAGAGAATATGCTCGGCGGGAACGAGATAAAATGCCGTATGAGATTTGTGGAAAAGACTAACTACACCCCTAAAATTGACGAGAGTGACACAAGTGTTTTTGCCCCGCTTACACAAAGGGATATATCCTGCTTTGGCACTCTTAAGGCGAGCGATGAGGACGGTGATGAGGTCGAGTTTATGGTGATCAGTTACCCAAAATTTGGCACACTTACTGAATTTGATGCAAAAACGGGAAAGTACCGTTACACCCCCAAAGAACTGTATATTGGCAAAGATAAGTTTATATTTGTGGTACGAGATGAATATGGAAACTATACCGCGCCCAAGACAGTTGAGATAACCGTAACGCAAAGGCAGAGCGAGGCGGTATACGTCGATATGGAGAACAGAGAGGAGTATAACGCCGCCGTAGCGCTTACCGGAATGGGAATAATGTCCGGCTACGTTTTAGGTGATAATACGCTCTTTAATCCAGATGGCAGTGTGAGCCGAGCAGAGTTTGTTGCAATGGCTATGAAGGCCTACGGAATACGTGCAGACAGCAGTATAGAAAAGAGCTTTTTTGACGATAACGAGGAAATCCCCAAAGCACTTTTAGGCTACGTTGCGACAGCGCAAAGGCTGGGTATTGTCAACGGCGCATTTAACGGCCGTCAGCTCCTCTTCCGCCCGAATGATACGGTAACTAAACTTGAGGCGGCAAGAATTATAAGCAATATTATCGGTAAGGGATACGAGGGCGAGGCACTTGTATTTGCCGATATAAGCGAGGTGCCCGTGTGGGCAAGAGAGTCGGTATACACCGTTTACTCTCTCGGCATCTTTGACAAAAACGATACTGCTTTTGCTAAGGATACTCCCCTCACAAGAGCCGAGACGGCAAAATATATTTACAACATGATAAGAGTAGGATAAATTTTTTAGGGTCTACGGTAAGTGCAAATTATTAAGCACCTGCTATAGACCCGATTTTATTTTTTTGTATGTCTTCTTTATAAATGAAAAAAGGCACCCGATAAAACGGATGCCTCTTGTTTTTTAGGCCCTTTAAAAAGGGACAACGATATAATAAAACAAAGATTTTACCTACATTTTTCGACAAAAATCAGTCTATTATTTCAAAATCATAAAATTTATTATAATCCTCACAGGCCGTGATACCAACATAAAAGTTATCAAATACTACCGGCAATTTTACAGAATGTGTATAGCCGTTTAAGGTAATATCAAGCACGTCAGCCTTTACTGTAACAGCAAGGTCGCACATCGCCTTGTTACCGATATCAAAGGACTCCTGATGCACTCCTGTTACAGCAGTGCGTTTTTCCTTGTTTTCTTTGTCGGGAATTATGTACCACGTGTTACATCCACCCTCCCAGGCAACTACCTCATAGTGGCGCTGATACATCATCTCGCCATCCTCATTTTTTATGTCCTCTGCAATTACGATAAGCGGAGCACCATAATTTTCAAAATAGCATTTTGTTTTTACTGTTACGCCATTTTTGCGTTTATCCTTGTGCACCATACTGATATACGCGTGGTTCCAGCCGCAATCAGCCTTGTCATCTACAGGCATGTTTTCTATACAATCCTTGCTTTGCTTAAACTCCCATTCCTTAAACACAAAGCCTGAGTGGGCATAGATAAAGTCATTTTTGTTCCACTTATTTTCTTCAAATACGTACTTCATACATTTCCTTACCAAAAAATGCCCAAATTGGGCATTTTTTGTTTTTCACTTTTAATTAAATGAGTGGTATCACATCTCGGTTTTCACCGATGTACATAATTTTGAGATAAAATTGGTGATTCTCACACCGCTAGGCGTAGAAATCCATATCTCGGCTTTCGCTGATGTACTTAATTTTGAGATAAATGTTTCGTTCTTCTCCCCGAAGGCGTATTTTTATACGTAGAGTGGGTGAAAACGGAAGATTTAGCCAAAATTAAATTTTTTTGTACATTGGGCCGAAGTTTTGGCATGCCCTATAATCCTGTCCCTCTTTGTCCATACCAAATGCGTTCCATGCTGCAGGACGGAAGATCTTTTCTGCGGGAACGTTGTGCATACATACGGGGATGCGGAGGATTGAGCAAAGAGTGATAAGGTCTGCACCTATGTGACCGTAGGAGATTGCACCGTGGTTAGCGCCCCAGTTGTTCATAACTGTGTATGCGTTAAAGAAGGGTGAGCCCTCCTTACCGTCGCATCTGGGTGCAAACCATGTGCAGGGCCATGTGTAGTCTGTCCTCTTCCAAAGAGCATCGTTAACGTCATCGGGAAGATCAACTGTCCAGCCCTCTGCAATCTGAAGCACGGGGCCAAGACCCTTAACAAGGTTAAGTCTTATCATAGTAACGGGCATCTCTGCCTTTGTAACAAAGCGTGAAGAATATCCGCCGCCACGGAAGTATCCAAGGTCTGCATAGTTCCAGGTGGAGTTTTGCATAATTGCCTTTTGGTCAGCCTCACTTACGTCATACCAGCACTTCATAACCGCATTGCCGTTTTCATCCTTAGCCTCTGCGTTTGCATCAAGACAGCAAGCGCCTGAGTTGATAAGGTGGATAAAGCCGTCAGAGTCCTTGGACTTGCCGTTTATCTCATAACCGGTAACACGCTTAACAGCGTCACCACTCCAATAAGTACGTACGTCTGCAAACATCTGCGCGCGGTTTGTAAGCAGCTTCATAAAGAGCATACCGAGACCGTTAAGTACGTCATTTTCGGTAGCAAGGATGTAGGGCTCACGAGCGCCATTCCAGTCAAATGAGGTGTTAAGCATAGCCTCGGGGAAATCACAGTTGGGATAGAAGTCTGTCCACTGTCTCTGACCCTGGAAGCCTGCCGCAATTGCGTTATGGCCAACCATCTCCTCCTCACAGCCCTCGGGCAGGTTCTTATTACCGTTCATAAGATCCTTGATGATTATCATCATCTTAACAACAAATTCCCAGTCCTCGTCCTTTCTCGCTCTGTCCTTCTGAAGCTCGGGTGGGTTTTTATCAAAGCCCTCAATGCAGTTTTCCTTAACCCATTTAAGCGCCTTTTCATACTCAGCCTTATCGTACACGCCCTCTGTCATACGGCGAATAACCTCAACCTCATCCACAGACTCAACTCTCATGCCGAGATAGTCCTCAATGAAGTCTGTATCGATGATAGAGCCGCCTATACCCATACAGATAGAGCCTATCTGCAGATATGACTTACCCTTCATCGTAGCGGCAGCAACTGCTGCACGGCCGAATCGGAGGAGTTTTTCCTTAACATCCTCAGGAATAGTAGTATCGTCAAGGTCCTGTACGTCCTTACCGTAAATGCCGAACGCAGGAAGTCCCTTTTGCGCGTGTGTGGCAAGAACAGACGCAAGATATACAGCGCCGGGACGCTCAGTACCGTTAAAGCCCCATACGCCCTTGATTGTATCAGGTTCCATATCCATAGTCTCAGAGCCGTAGCACCAGCAAGGAGTAACTGTAAGAGTAATGGAAACACCTGCTTTTCTAAACTTTTCAGCACAAGCGGCACTCTCGCCTGCTCTACCGATAGTTGTATCAGCGATAACTACCTTAACGGGCTCACCGTTAGAGTATTTGAGATTTTCCTCAAAAAGTTTTGCGGCGCTTTTTGCCATATTCATAGTCTGTACCTCAAGGCTCTCGCGCACCTTAAGAACACCGCGTCTGCCGTCAATTGTAGGACGGATACCGATTACGGGATAATCGCCGATAAGTCTGTTTTTTGCCATTTTTTTAATTCCTTTCAATATATACAAAATAACTAAAAATTTTTAGGTTTTTACATTTTGTATTATAGCACACTGTACACCTTATTTCAATGTCAATTTTATATAATAAATTTTATTTATTTTGAGTTATTTTGCTTTATTTTCAGTTACAAACATCCTTTATGTATAAATGGTTGACAAAGACGGCACAGTTTTATATAATTGTTTTAGCGAAAGCATTGACTTTGAAGAAACGGCTCCCAAGAAAAAACAAGGAGGCTTAGAAAATGATTAAAGGCGCAAAATTTAAACTTTATAACGGTGTGGAAATTCCTGCAGTAGGATTTGGTACCTGGCAGGTAAAGGACGGCAAGGAGGCGTATGACTCCTGTATATGGGCGCTTGAGGCAGGATATACCCATATTGATACTGCTTATGCATACGGAAATGAAAAAAGCGTAGGTCAGGCAGTGCGTGATTTTGGCATCAAACGAGAGGATATTTTTATAACAACAAAACTCCCCTCACACATAAAAACTTATGAGGGCACTAAGGAATATTTTGCGGCATCCAACTCGGCCTTGGGACTTGACTATATTGACTTATATCTCATACACGCGCCTTGGCCATGGAGCGATATGGGTAAGGACTGCACAGAGGGCAATATTGAAGCCTGGCGGGCTATGGTTGAACTATACAACGAGGGCAAGGTAAAATCTATCGGTGTATCAAACTTTGCAGTAAAGGACATCGAGGCAATTGTGGCTGCTACCGGTGTTAAGCCGATGGTAAACCAGATACGCTACTTTATCGGTAACAGACAGGATGAGATAACAGATTATTGCCAGAAAAACGACATACTTATTGAGGCATATTCTCCCTTGGCTACAGGCGATATACTTGATAACGATAAACTTAAGGATATGACCGAGAAATACGGTGTATCGGCGGCACAGATATCAATAAGATACTGCTATCAAAAGAACACACTGCCCCTGCCAAAATCGGTACACAAGGACAGAATTTATGAAAATATCGATCTTGATTTTGTTATAGAAAAAGAGGATATGGAGTATCTTGACTCACTTTATCACATTTGTTCTGTAAAGGATATGAGAAGTTAAAAATATGCTGTTTTTGTAAATGCGCTTTGACATTTTACGTGTATTTTCGGCATAAAATTATGAATATAAAAAGAACATCCCAAGCACAAAACGTGCTTGGGATGCTTTTATTTATGTTATTTTGCCTTATCGTTTATTATAAACTAAAAGGAAAATTACTCCTCAACCTTTCCAAGAAGGCCCTTGAAGAATTCAACAATCTTATTGATGATTTCCATGATCTTCTGGATGATCTGATCGATGAAGCTAAGCTCTTCCTCGGGCTGCTCGGGATCTTCGGGCTGCTCGGGATCTTCGGGCTGCTCGGGATCTTCAGGCTGCTCAGGATCTTCAGGCTGCTCAGGATCTTCAGGCTGCTCAGGAGCAACGTAATCAGGATCCTCTGCACCACAAGCGCACTCACCGTTTACATAGGTGTGATCGATAGTGGGAAGCTTAACGCTCATAAGGTTAGTTACAAGTGTCTGAGCCTCATCAAGCCATGCTGAACCACAGTCCTCACAGTACCAGTACTCAACGTTACCGAATGCTGTACATGTAGCTGCAACTGCATCAACGTGTGTTACATTGTGAGCTGCATCGGAGTTAGTCTCCTGGAAGCATACCTGACATACCTTATCACAAGCATAGAAGTAGGAGTGCTCGCCTGTTGCGGGAACAACGACGCTCATAAGGTTAGTAACAAGTGTCTGAGCCTCGTCAAGCCATGCTGAACCACAGTCAGAGCAGTACCAGTACTCAACGTTACCGTTCTCACCGCAGGTAGCTGCAACTGCATCAACGTGTACTACGTTGTGAGCTGCATCGGAGTTAGTCTCCTGGAAGCATACCTGACATACCTTATCACAAGCATAGAAGTAGGAGTGCT
>JAZOLZ010000012.1:0-140287 GCA_045653505.1 Eubacteriales bacterium
TCGCACCATACGGCGAATAAATTTTTGATGGATTTTTAAGGATTTTGCCGCAGTCAAGTGCGGACTTTACAAGGTAAAAGCCTTAAAATTATGCGAAAATTTATCGCTGTATGGCTTATGAGTTCGATTACCTTGTGGCTACCCGCCGTCATAACAAGGACGCAAAGTTTTTCAGTGCGTTTAAGTGATATGTTTTTAGTTATGTTTATTGACATAAAAAAGCGGATGTGCTAATCTATACTTAGACTATATCCTCGGGCAGTCTTTCTCCGCCAAGGAGGTGGAAGTGCATATGTCTTACCGACTGGCAGCCGTCCTCGCCTATATTGGTGATAACTCTGTAGCCGTTTGTAATGCCTGCCTCCCTTGCAATCTCGGGTATAGCCTCAAAGATGGCCTTGACGTAATCGCTGTTATTTTCATTTATCTCATCGGCTGAGAGTATATGCTTTTTGGGTATAACCAAAACGTGCACCTTTACCTGAGGATTTATATCATAAAAGGCAAAAACTTTTTCGTTTTCATACACCTTTTTTGATGGGATATCTCCATTGATTATTGAGCAAAATAAGCAATCCACTATAATATTCCTCCACTCGCTTTTTTCTTATTTTAACATAAAGCGGGCGAGATTTCAATAATTCTTTTTAAAATCATTTAAATTTAAGAAAGGAAAAATGGAATATGCCATACACAAAGTGTAATTTACCACCCTATCCCTGTATGCGCGACGTATGGGATATTCTTAAAGAGGAAAAGAGGCCTATCTATGCCTACGGTATGGGTAACGGTACGGATAAACTGCTATTGCGTTTTGAAAAATACGGCATAACACTCTCGGGTGTTTTTGCCTCTGACGGCTTTGTAAGAGGCCACTCATATAGGGGGATGCGTGTACAGTCGCTAAGCGAGGTTGAAAGAGAAAATGATGATTTTGTTATAGTGCTATCATTTGCCTCCAACCGTCCCGAAGTAATTGAAATGCTAACTATACTTGACAAAAAGCATACAATGTACGTCCCTGATATGCCTGTATGCGGTGAAGAATATTTTGACAAAGACTTTTATAATGCAAACTATGAGAGCATCCTTATGGCGTATAATGCGCTCGATGATGAGGCGTCAAAAAACGCCTTTGCTAATGTTTTAAACTATAAACTTACAGGCAAAATGAGTTATCTTTTAGATTGCTATTCGAGTGTAGATGAACTTTACGAACTTATTGGTCAGGGTGGGAGAATAGTAAACGCTTTTGACCTTGGCGCCTATAACGGTGACACCTTAAGGCAGATGAGTGAGTATTTTAAAGATTTAAAAAGCGCAGTAGCGCTTGAGCCTGATAAAAAGACCTTTAAAAGGCTTTTAAAATACGTAGAAAACCAGGATAAATTAAAAATTACCCCCATTAATGCCGCCGCATACAGCGAGTGTCGCTTAGGGCAAATGAACGGTAGCGGCAACCGCAATTCTTCCCTTATCGGTGCATCCTATGAGCATAGGGTAGAGGATATTGATTTTGTGACGGTTGACAGTCTTAGAGAGGATAGGGTAGACTATATAAAGTATGACGTTGAGGGCAGTGAGTATGAGGCATTACTTGGCTCACTTGAAACAATTAAATGCGACAGACCCACCCTTTTGGTATCTCTTTATCATAAGAGCGCTGATATATTTACTCTTATCAACCTTTTAAATAACACCTTAGATAATTACTCATTTTATTTAAGGCGACTTATGTCTATCCCTGCGTGGGAGCTAGACCTTATCTGTATTCCAAATAACTAACAATCCTTGTAGAGGTAAAATAAAATGATTAAAAGACCCGAGATATTGTCCCCTGCAGGCAATTTTGAAAAAATGCGCTCTGCAATCCTTTACGGCGCAGATGCTGTATATCTTGCAGGCCACGTTTTCGGTATGCGTGCCGCGGCTGACAATTTTTCGATTGAAGAAATAAAAAAGGCGGTAGACTATGCGCATGAAAGAGGCGTCAAGGTCTATCTTACCCTTAATACTATGCCAAGAGAATATGAGTATAAACTGCTTCACGACTATCTTATATCCTTAAAGGATATCCCTCTTGACGCTATGATAATAGCCGACATCGGTGTACTTAATTTAGTCAAAGAGATTTTACCGGGTATGGAGATACATATCTCTACACAGGCAAACGTAACGAGTGCCGCTGCGGCGCTTGGCTGGGCAGCCCTTGGAGCAAAGCGCATAGTCCTTGCGCGTGAACTGACGCTTGAAGAAATAAAGGCAATACGTCAAAGACTGCCCGAGGAGATTGAGATAGAGTGCTTTATGCACGGATCTATGTGCATATCCTATAGTGGCAGATGTCTTTTGTCGGGCCATATAACCGGCAGAGATGCCAACCGAGGTATGTGCGCGCAGCCCTGCCGTTGGAACTTTAACGTAAAGAAAATCGAGATATCTGAAGAAAAACGCCCCGACGTTACCATTCCCCTTGAGGAAATAGGTGGCGAGACCTTTATTATGGCAAGCCGTGACACCTGCACCATCGAGCATCTGCCCGAGCTTGTTGAGGCGGGTATCAATTCCTTCAAGATTGAGGGTAGGATGAAGTCGCAGTATTACACAGCCGTTGTTACCAATACCTATAAAATGGCGCTTGACGCATATTTTTCGGGTAATTATAAATATAATGAAGGCTGGATGCGTGAACTTGTGAGTGTTTCTCACAGAGATTACCACACAGGCTACTATTTTGATAACTCTCATACCGATGCAAATACCGCACCCAATAACGGTTATATCAAGGATAAAGCATTCCTTGCCGTGGTTGAAAGTTATGATAATAAGACGGGTCTTGCCCTTTTAACTCAGCGCAACAAGATGTGCGTCGGTGATAAAATTGAACTTGTCACCCCGGGCAAGTGCGGTGAGCCACTTACCGTAAAGGCCCTTTACGATGAAAATAAAAATGAAATAAATGATACCAAGCATCCCTATATGAAGTTTTATATGCCTTTTGAAAAAGAGGTTAAGCCCGGTGACATAATCAGGGCAGAGTAGGAGATAATATGGAAATTATTGAAATTTTAAAGGCTATACTCTTCGGTATAATAGAAGGTATAACCGAGTGGTTGCCGGTAAGCTCGACAGGTCACATTATTTTGCTTGACGAGTTTTTAAAGCTTAACGTTGCTCCCGACCTTGGCGATATCTTTGCCAAAGAATATATGAGTATGTTTGAGGTGGTTATACAACTTGGCGCAATTCTTGCCGTTGTGGTGCTGTTCTTTAATAAACTCAATCCGTTTTCGGGTATAAAAACAGCAGATGAGCGCAAGGGTACGTGGATACTGTGGCTTAAGGTTGTGATAGCAAGTGTGCCTGCGGCTATAGTGGGTATCGTGGTTGATAAAATAATAGAGAACCTTACAGGCAAGGATATAGACGGTTGGCTTTATAATTTTATCACCGTAGCGATAACACTTATCCTTTACGGTGTACTGTTTATCGTAGTGGAAGTGTGGCAAAAAAATAAATCCCAAAGAATAAATACTGTAGATAATATCAGTTACCGTGAGGCGCTTGCTATGGGTTGTTTCCAGGTGCTTGCAATAATCCCCGGTACATCTCGCTCAGGCTCGACAATTCTTGGCGCGAGAACAATTGGAATATCACGTTCTGCCGCTGCTGAATTTTCATTCTTTATGGGTATACCTGCTATGGCAGGCGCAAGCCTTTTAAAGGGCTACGGCTTCTTTGACTACGTCCTTGAGACAGGAGTAAACGTGCCCGCCCTTGCGTGGATAGTTCTTCTCGTTGCGACAGTAGTTTCCTTTGCGGTATCTATGATAGCGATAAAATTCCTTATGAACTTTGTTAAAAATCACGATTTCAAGGTATTTGGATATTATCGTATTATCTTGGGTATAGTATTGATTATTTACTTTATCTGCACAATATAATTCGAGATATTTGTAAACAAATAATAACAAAAACACGGTTATTTGGTATAAAACCAACTAACCGTGTTTTTGTATGTAAAAATAAAAATTAAAAATCAACCGTCCTTGACCAGTCTATCGGTTTTAGACCGTGGGATGCTAAAAAGTCGTTTGCGCGCCTGAAGTGTCCACAGTCGAAAAAGCCGTTATAGGCAGACAGCGGGCTTGGGTGTGCGCACTGCAGTACCAGGTGATTTTTGTTTGTAATAAGGCTGGCCTTGGCTCTTGCATTTCCGCCCCATAAAAGAAAAACGGTAGGACTTTCTTTGGTATTAAGTATCTCAATTATCCTGTCGGTAAGTATCTCCCAGCCTTTACCCTTATGGCTCTGCGGCGCGCCCTCTCTTACGGTAAGAGTGGTGTTGAGGAGCAAGACACCCTGCTTTGCCCAGCCGGTGAGAGTGCCGTCCTTTGGCGCATCAAAGCCGTATTCTTCCTTCAACTCCTTAAAGATATTAACAAGCGACGGCGGCATTTTTATCCCCTCTTTTACCGAGAAGCACAAGCCGTGCGCCTGCCCAAATCCGTGATACGGGTCCTGACCGAGTATAACCACCTTAGTCCCCTCAAAGCTTGTATACCTTAGGGCATTAAATATATCGTTCATCGGCGGATAAATTCTTCTTTGCAAGTATTCACTCTTTAAAAATTCTCTTAAATTAAGATAATATTCCTTTTGGAACTCCTCTTTTAAAAGCAAATCCCAGTCATTATTCAAGCAAACCATTTTTAAAATCCCCCAGCCGTCCTTCCGTGCCTTATTACTCCAATTTTATCACAACTGACAATTAAAAGCAATAGAAAACGGTAACATCTGAGTAATTAGTTTAGAATTATAATTTTATTACTATTATAGGCTTGCTTTTGCAACCAAAATTTTAGCGTGAATGCTCATTTTAGAGCATTCACGCTAAAACACACTCTCTATAACTTTTCCCGAGGCATCGGGAGAATATTGCCAGTAATCCATATGATAAACACTGCCAACATCAACAAAGTATTCGAGCGGTGTTTTCTCATATTCTACCCCTTCTGCATCAATAATGACAAGTTTTATTTTCATTTTTGACGGATTTATAGACTTTATGTATACAGCGCAGCTTTGTCCTACATATACGTCATCTCTGTATTCCGCTAGGCCCGCAAGGTTAGGTGTAAGCTCTACAAACACGCCGTAGTCCTTTATACTTCTTATAACCCCCATAACGGTTTGCCCCTCGCTAAAGAGATCTGCATTTTCCTCCCAGGTGCCAAGCAGTTCTTTAAGAGATGTGTATATTCTTCCGGCCTCGTCAAAGCCCTTTACCACCGTATATATCCTCTGGCCGACAGACAGTCTCTCCCTTGGGTGATTTATCCTTGATACGGATATTCTGTCAATAGAGATAAGTGAGGTAATACCGCAGCCTATGTCCACAAAGGCGCCAAAGCTTTCAAGGTGCGTCACCTTGCTTTCAATTATATCTCCGCTCCTCAGCCCTCTTATATAGTTCTGGTAACAGTCCTCCTGCGCCGCTCTGCGTGAGAGTATGGCATACTCCTCGCCCCCTACTTTGCCAAAGCCCGTTACCTTAAAGCACACCGCCTTACCCACACGTGTGAGTATGGCAATATCCTTTAAATCCTCGCCCACGCCCAGCCTTTGCACCTCGTCTTTTGGTATTATTCCTTTCATTTTTCCTAAAGAGACGTGCAGGTTATATTCTTTATCGCAAAGTATCGCGGGAGCTTGCAGTATAACGCCGTTTTGCATAGCGGCATAAAGACCTTTTTTATCCTTTATATACTCATAATTTTCATTATTTGCGGCATAACTGCCCTCGGGCATATATCTTATCATTTTAAGTCTTCCTTTCACCGTTTACTTAAATTTATGAAAAGAAGAAATTTAATATAACTAAATAACCAAAAAAGTTACTCGCCCTCATCAAAAAGGCCAAAACTCACCGAGATTGCGTTATTCACCATATGCATTGTTCCGTCATCGAGATGCCCCATTTTCTCCTTTAGTCTTGTTTTGTCAATAGTCCTCACCTGTTCAAGCAGTATAACGCTGTCCTTGGTAAGTCCACCCTCAAGTCCTCCGATATCTATATGTGTGGGCAATTTAGCCTTGCCCATTTTTGAGGTAATAGCCGCCGCAATCACCGTTGGACTATGCTTATTGCCGACGTTATTCTGTACGATAAGGACAGGTCTCAGTCCTCCTTGCTCACTGCCTATAACCGGGCTGAGATCTGCGTAATATATATCTCCTCGTCTTATGTTCACTTCTCACTTTTCCTCTCTTTGTGGTACTTGTATTTTTTGCTTATCCTGTAAGTTTTAAACAAGAGATTAAAAAAACTTTTTTGTAGCCAAAAACTGTTTTAATTTCACCACCTATTAAAAGTTTATGTAAAAGATATGTTTTTGCCATTTTAAAAGTACGCCCAAAGTCAAAAAAGAAAAAAGGCGCAGAAAGTATCTACGCCCCCCTCACCAAAGAGAGAACTTATGCTCCCATGTGGTGATGTCTTTCGTCTATTTCGGGTCTGAAGAGTTGAGAAATAGACCAGATACCCGCAAGCGCAATTACGCAGTAGATAACTCTTGCAAGTACAGTAGCAGCCCCACCCGTTATAAAGGCGACAAGGTCAAAGCCAAAAAGACCTACAAGACCCCAGTTGATGGCGCCTACGATAACGAGTGCCAGGGCAATTTTGTTGATTATTTCCATCATTTTTCTCCTTAGGCAAGAGAGAATAATACGAACTCGCTCTAAAGGCCTGAATTTTCAGCACTTTAGGCGCTTATCTCTCTTGCAAAGTTTTTACTTGGCTGCGAGAGCCAAGCACCAAAATCATCTTAAAATTAAGGCTTGAGAGTTCTCCGAATTTTTAAAAGAACAAATTTTTCATTAGCCTTGGTTAAAATTTGAAGTAATATGCGGATATTACAAGAATTTTTACCGCAGTATTATGCCAAATTTGTCTTTTAAAAACGGGTTCGTATTATTCTCTCTTGCCTAAGGTTTAGTAATATATTGTATCTTATTAAGCACGACAACTTTTATAAAAGGAGTAGACGGAATGGGATTTTTTAAATGGCTTGACAAGCACATAAGAGAATCAAACGACAATTGGCACCAGGGTTACGTCGAGGAACAACGTCGCAAAAAAGCAGAAGAAGAAAGCGATTGCTGCGCAAATTGCTTATACTTCAAATTGGGCTGTTACAAAGGCGCATACTATTGCAGTAAACTTGACTTTTGTTTTGACTATGATGACGCCAAGATCAATAGAATTCATTATAAAAAAATCTGCAAGCATTTCTTTAGAAAATAATTATGAGGTTTGAATTATGGACAGCATTATAGTAATTGCAATAGTTGTGGTTCTTATTATATTAAGTGCCCACTTTTCGGATAATGATGGTATTATCGGATTTATTGCAAACCTTTTCTGGTATTTGTGGAGAAAATTATGGATGTTATTTATAATACTGATGATTGTGTCCTTATTATTTGGCGGACTGCCACAGACATGCGCCTAAAATCCAAACTATTTTCTTGATTCAAGTGAAAAAAAAGACTGTCTATATCTGACAGTCTTTTTTTGTTCGGCCTAAGATTAGATCTTTTCCTTAACCTTAGCAGCCTTACCAACTCTATCGCGAAGGTAGTAGAGCTTAGCGCGGCGAACCTTTGCCTCACGTACTACTTCGATTTTGCTTACGTTGGGAGAATGAAGGGGGAATGTCTTTTCAACACCAACACCGTAAGATACGCGTCTTACAGTAAAGGACTCGGAAATTCCACCACCGTGTCTTGCGATAACTGTGCCCTCGAAGAGCTGAATTCTTTCCTTATCGCCTTCCTTGATGCGAACGTATACCTTAACGCCGTCACCAATGCCGAACTTAGTTACTTCGGTCTTAATCTGCTCGCTTACAAAAGCCTCAATCTTATTCATTGTCTGGCCCTCCTTAATACTACGAACATTCGTGCAGAGCAAATGCAGAGGACTGTTCTGAAAATAGACTGTGCCGTGTGCACAGATATGGTTATTGTAGCATATTAGATAAAAAAAATCAATAGGTTTTGTAAAAAATTTTTGTGTTTTGGAAAGTTTTTTTGACTGACGGTTAATTACCCTTATCCTTATAGGCAAACAGTAAAGATTTTGTAGGGGTAAAAAAGCGCCGCGGTACTTGTATTTTTTAAAATAATATGGTAAAATATTATTTAAAGATTTTTTAGGAAAGGCGGCAGATATAATGGCTGAAAAAAGAAGCGACGGTAATTTTGTAAGCGCCGACATTGTAAAAGCTACCGCTAAGGAAGAAAAAAGCACTGTAAAATCGGTGCACAAAAAGAAATATAACACAAGAAACAAAAAGAAGAAAAACGCCCAGAAAAGGGCTAACGAAAAGAATAAAAAAAGCCGCCAGGAAAGACGTGCCGAGGAACTTATTATTGACGAAAAGTCGAGAGAACTCATGAAGGACGGTCTGCAGGACGTTGTAAGCCGTACAAAAAGAGGCGGTAAGAAAAAAAGGGCTGATGAAACGGTAAGCGAGACAAAGAATGCCGATATGCAAACGCCTGTGTCCTCTGCCGAGACTACCGAAACAGATGCACATAAGACTGAAACCGATGTCGTGACTGAGGCAGTTGAGGAAGTGACAGAGACTGAGGCGTTTAGCGATACCGAGGGGGATAGTGGGGCCGCCGGTATAGGCGATAACCTCCCCGTGGAAAACGGCGAGAATGCGGACAAGACCGAAGTTACCGACGAGGATGAGGGCGCCGAAAGTGTGTCTGATACGGTCTTTGATGAGGAAGCCTCTATAGATGATGCTCCGACTACTGTAGACGGCATGTCGGGTGAGGATATTGATGATGGTGATGAGGTGCAGTATGAGACAGAGAGCGCCGACGCCACCCTTTATAAAGAGGATGATACACCGCATATCGACCCCGATGGACTTGACCACTACTCTATGCTTGATGATGACGGTGATTATGCCGATATACAAGATATAAACGAGAAAATAGATGAGTTTAAGGCACTTGCAGACAGCAAGAACAAAAAGACGGCCAAGCCTAATGAAAAGGAAAGGAAAATCGACAACCGCTTTGACTTTGTAGAGTTGTTTGTGTTTACCCTATGTGCAGTTTTACTGCTCACGACATTTGTCTTCCGTCACTCGATAGTAGAGGGCTCATCGATGATAGACACACTGCACGACGGAGACCATCTTATAATATCAGACCTGTTCTACACTCCCACATATGGGGACGTGGTTGTTGTTGAGGATTACACAACGGGGCTGAGGGCGCCGATAGTAAAGCGCGTTATCGCTCTTGCGGGGGATACGGTTACGGTTAAGAACAACTATTTAGAAAATACCGTGACGGTCATTGTAAACGGTGAGACAGTGGTTGAAAATTACGTTTGCATTGACGGAGATCTACCCCCTTACGCCAACAGTCAGATGAAGTACGTGGAAGATTACGTGGTGCCCGAGGGCGAGATATACGTTATGGGTGATCACCGCAACAATTCTACCGACTCACGTGTCTTTGGCGCGGTAAACGAGCAGGCAGTACTCGGCAAGGTGCTTTTGCGCTTCTACCCATTTGATGACTTCGGTACGGTTGATTAAGTAAGATAAAACAAGACAAATTTAAGGAAAAGGTTATGGCGAAAAATCCTATACAGTGGTTCCCCGGGCATATGGCCAAAACAAGACGCCTTATGCAAGAGTGCCTCTCGGACGTGGATATCGTGCTTGAGATACTCGACGCAAGGATACCCGAGAGTTCCAAGAACCCAGAGATAAACAAACTGGTTATGCAAAAACCCAAAATTGCCGTACTTACAAAGGCAAGCCTTGCGGATCCTATAGTAAATGCAAAATGGGTTGAATATTATAAAAGTAAAAATGAAAGAGCCGTGCTTATAGATTCGCAAAGCGGATACGGTATAAACGAACTTGAAGCGGCTGTAAAAGACCTACTCAAGGAAAAAATACAAAGATATAAGGATAAGGGTATGCAAGGTCGCGCGCTGCGGGCGATGATTGTCGGTATCCCTAACGTAGGCAAATCCTCCCTTATCAACCGACTCGCAAAAAGTGTAAGGGCTAAGGTGGAAAACCGCCCCGGTGTTACACTCAATAAACAGTGGGTGAAGACCGGTATGGGCTTTGATCTTTTAGATATGCCAGGTGTGCTCTGGCCTAAGTTTGAGGATGAAAGAGTGGGAGAAAATCTTGCTCTTACTGGCGCAATAAAGGACGGAGTTATAGACACAGAGGAGCTGGCCATGATACTCTGTATGCGTTTAATGAATGAGGCACCCGATGCCTTTATGGAAAGATATAAGCTCTCCATAAATGAGGTTGAGGGTCTTGACGGATACGACCTGTTTGAGCTGGTGGGCAGAAAAAGAGGGTTGCTTATCTCAGGGGGCGAAGTAAATCACAAAAGATGTGCCGATATGCTCCTAAGCGAATTCAGAAGCGCGACAATAGGCAGAATATCTCTCGAAAGCCCCAAATAAAGCAAAAAGACTACTACACTTTACAAATCAGACCTAAGGCGGATAAATTATGCCAAATTTTGAATACGAGGACAAGCATTACAGCGAGGGTTATACGGCTATATGCGGTTGTGACGAGGCAGGCAGAGGCCCCCTTTGCGGACCTGTGGTTGCGGCGGCTGTAATATTGCCAAGAGATATAGAGATTGAGGGGCTTAACGACTCGAAAAAGTTAAGTGAAAAGAAAAGAGATATGCTCTTTGATATAATCAAGGAGAAAGCAGTAGCATACGCAATATCTGAGGCGAGCCCTGAGGAGATTGATGAAATAAACATACTTAACGCATCAATGCTGGCTATGAGACGCGCTGTAGAGGCGCTCTCTGTCAAGGCGGATTTTGCTCTTATTGACGGCAACTGCTCACGTGGGTTTAATATCCCGACAGAGACCGTGGTAAAGGGCGATGCAAAAAGTGCATCTATCGCGGCGGCGTCTATCCTTGCGAAGGTGACAAGGGACAGAGGGTGTGCCGAGCTTGATAAGGAGTATCCCGTCTACGGTATTGCAAAGCACAAGGGCTACCCCACAAAGGAGCATATGGATGCGGTGCGTGAGCACGGCCCGAGCCCTATACACAGAAAGACTTTTTTAAAGTTTTTGGATAAATGAAAATTTTAGAAGTAAAAACAAAAAACAGAGTTATCGGCGATATGGGTGAAAAACATGCCGAGAAGCTCCTTAAGAAAAAAGGCTATAAGATTTTAAAGAAAAATTACGTGGCCGATAACAATGAGATAGATTTGATATGCGAAAACCGCGACACTTTAGTTTTTTGCGAGGTAAAGGCAAGGACTAAGGGCAAGGAAAACGAGAAAGAACCTCGCCCCGCAGCAGCTGTTACCAAGGAAAAGCAAAGAGCCATAATAAAGGTTGCGGGGATATTTTTAAGCACGTATTTCACGGATAAAATGAAGCGTTTTGATATAGTAGAGGTCATCCTTGATGAAAACGGAGGGGTGATCGATGAGTGCCATATTGAGGGCGCATTTAATCTTAATACAGCCTACGGAGGAAAAAGAAAATGAAATATATCAGCACAAGAGGAATAGATAAAGAAGAAATATCCTCTGCTATGGCGATAAAAAGAGGTCTTGCAAATGACGGCGGCCTTTATATGCCCAAAAGCATACCCACTCTTGACGGTGATGCACTCGAGATGTTACTCGACTTAGGTTATGAAAAAAGATGCGCCAAAATTCTCGGTATGTTCTTAAGTGACTACACAGAGGATGAACTTTTAGAGGATGCAAAAGCGGCGTACAGTAAAGAAAAGTTTACGGATGGCCCTGCTAAGACGGTATATTTTGATACTACATTTATGTTAGAGCTTTGGCACGGCCCGACATGCGCCTTTAAGGATATGGCACTGCAGATTATGCCAAGGCTCTTTACAAGAGCGCTTAAAAAGTGCGAGGAAAACAGATGCGCAATGATACTTGTGGCTACATCGGGCGACACTGGAAAGGCGGCACTTGAGGGTTATAAGGACGTTAAGAACACAAAGATAAAGGTATTTTACCCCACTGACGGTGTAAGCTGCGTACAGAAAATGCAGATGCAGTCGCAGACGGGCGGTAATGTCTCTATCGTTGGTATAAGAGGCAACTTTGACGATGCGCAAAACGGTGTAAAAGAAATCTTTAAAGACAATACTATAAAAAATGAACTCAATGAAAGCGGCGTATTTTTATCAAGCGCCAACTCCATTAACTGGGGCAGACTTGTACCGCAGATAGTCTATTACGTATCGGCATATCTTGATATGGTAAACATGAAAAAAATCGCCCTTGGCGACAAAATAGACGTATGCGTGCCTACGGGCAACTTTGGCAATATCTTTGCCGCTTATATAGCAAAACAGATGGGTCTGCCGATAAACAAACTTATCTGCGCCTCAAACAAAAACGACGTTTTGACAGAATTTTTGACAAGCGGCAGATATTCAAGAAACCGCAAATTCTATACTACCATATCCCCCTCAATGGATATACTTATCTCATCAAACCTTGAAAGGCTTATCTACCTTATCGCAGGCAAGGATGCCACAAGAGGCTATATGGAGTGCCTGGCAAAGGACGGCGAATATACCGTAGATGGCGTAATACTTGAAAAAATCAAGGAAAGCTTTGTTGCCTATAGCGCAGATGAAGAAAAAACAAAAGAGACGATAAAAGAGTTTTATGAAAAAGAAAACTGCCCTATCGACCCCCATACGGCAGTTGCGGTTTATGCAACTAAATGCTATAAGGCGGCTTCGGGCAGTAATATCCCCACTCTGACTGTTTCAACCGCATCACCTTATAAGTTTGCAAAAGACGTGCTTAACGCAATCGGCAATACAGATGAGTGCACTGAGGTAGAGGCACTCTACAGGCTCTCGGATATAACTAAAACAAATATCCCCTACCCTCTTTTCGGTATCGAAAAAAGAGAAATAATTCATAAGGATATAATTGAAGTTAGTGAGATGCCTGCTTCCTGCTCAGAGTTTGCTAATGCTTAATATTCCTTAGGCTTGAAGGTAGCGCAAACGGTGTTTTTAGAGGTGGTTGCATCCTTGGGACCCACGCATATCTGACCTGCGTAGCACTCGTGCTCACCGTCATGGAAGGCGCAGTGGCTTACGTCACAGACAATACCCTTGATGTGATTTTTGGGATTACACTCGCAATTTGTTTCATACTTTCTTTCCATAGGAAAATAACTCCTTTTGTCTAAAAATTGCAAATCTATGTTTGCATTTTTATTATTAACCGAAAAATTTTAACTTATTCAAGACGGAGAAAACAATGGCACTTTATACCATATCAGACCTCCATCTTTCCACCCTTGGCAGCACTAATAAATCAATGGAGGTCTTTGGGCAAAGATGGCAAAACTATATATCGCGTATTGAGTGCAACTGGCGTGCGCTTGTCACTGAAAATGACACTGTCATTATCCCCGGTGATATATCCTGGGCGCTGACCCTTGATGAGGCAGAGAGCGACCTTAAGTTTATCGATGCGCTGCCCGGCAAAAAATTGCTTGGCAAGGGCAACCACGATTTTTGGTGGATGACCATGGCAAAGCACAAAAGTTTTTTTGAAGAAAAGAAAATCACAACCATTGACTTTTTGTACAACAATGCTTATGAGTGTGAGGACTACATAATTGCAGGCAGCCGCGGATGGTTCTTTGACCAGGCGCAGAATATGCCCAAAAATACCGATTTTGATAAACTTATCAACCGTGAAAAAATGAGGCTTAAGATGAGCCTTGATGCTGCAATGACCCTTAAGGAAAATGCTCCTCTAAAGGAAATACTTGTATTTATGCACTTTCCCCCATACAGAGAGGGCGCAGAGGTAAGAGAATTTACCTCTCTTATAAAGGAATACGGAGTAAAGAGAGTGTTTTACGGTCATATCCACGGCGCCTACTCTGCCCCGCCCTTTGAAACACACGACGGAGTGCAGTATATTAACGTCGCTTGTGATTACCTTAAATTTATACCTAAAATAATTAATTAAATAACTTGACAAATATCTTGTTTTGTTGTAAAATTATATAGTTGTAAAAATATTATATCTTTTGGAGGACTTATAAATGAGCCTTATTAAAAAGGAACTTACTGAAAAGAACGGCTTTGTTATCGAATTTTCAGTAAGCAAGGAAGCTTATGCGAAAGCAGAAAACGAAGCTTACAAAAAGAACGTTAAAAATATGAACATCCCCGGCTTCAGAAAGGGTAAGGCGCCCAAGCATATTATCAAGAAGTTCTACGGCGAGACCGTATTCTTTGATGATGCTATCAACGCTTGCCTGCCCGAGGCTTATGAGGAGGCTATCAAGGAGAGCGGCCTTAACGTGGTTGGCAATCCCCAGTTTGATCTCGTATCTCTTGAGGGCGATATCGTGCTCAAGGCTATCGGCTTTGTAAAGCCTGAGGTAAAGATCGAGAAGTACAAGGGCATCAAGGTTACAAAGAACGTTGCCGAGGTTACTGACGAGGCAGTTGATGCTGAGGTAGAAAGAGCAAGAAAGAGAAACGCAAGAGTTATCGAAGTAACTGACCGTGCGGCTGTAAAGGGCGATATCGCTAATATCGACTTTGACGGCTCTGTTGACGGAGTTGCCTTTGACGGCGGCAAGGGTGAGGGCTATGATCTTACTCTTGGCTCAGGCTCATTCATCCCCGGCTTTGAAGAGCAGATTGAGGGCAAGAACGTAGGCGAGGAATTTGACGTTAACGTTACATTCCCCGAGGATTATCACGCAAAGGAACTTGCAGGTAAGGCTGCAGTATTTGCTACCAAGCTTAACGGCCTTAAGGTAGAAGAACTGCCCGAGCTTGACGATGAGTTTGCAAAGGATGTATCCGAATTTGATACTCTTGATGAATATAAGGCTGACATTAAGGCTAAAATGGTTAAGAGAAACGAGGCTAATGCCGAGACAGAGGTTGAGAACGCTCTTGCTGAGGAGCTTATTGCAAAGCTTGAGGCTGATATCCCCGAGGTTATGTTTGAGGTTGAGACCGAGAACCAGGTAAGAGACTACGATAATAACTTAAGAATGCAGGGTATCGACCTTAACACCTACTTCAAGTATACAGGCATGACACTCGAGTCTCTCAGAGAGCAGTTAAGACCCAGAGCTGAAAAGCAGGTTAAGGTAAGACTTGCTCTTGAGAAGATTGCAGAGCTTGAAAGCATCAGCGTAAGCGATGAGGACATCGATGCTGAGTATACAAGAATCTCTGAGGCATATAACGTGCCCGCTGATGAGGTTAAGCGTATGATAGCAAAGGATGACATCAAGGCTGATATGCTTGTGATGAACGCTATGAAGTTTGTTAAGGACAACGCAAAGATCAAATAATTCATTTTCAGCCGACTGTCTTGTAAAGCGAGGGAGTCGGCTGTTTTAAAACAAGGCGAGGATTTGTTTTGTTTTTGATTAGGTTGTGTATTTTCGATGTATTACATCTTAAATGACAACAAAATTTTACATATACCCTATAAAGAGAGGAAAAAATTATGCCACTTGTACCAACCGTAATTGAACAGACCTCACGCGGTGAGCGCGCTTATGACATCTACTCCCGCTTACTTAATGACAGAATAATTTTTCTTGCAGACCAGGTTAACGACACTACTGCATCCTTGGTAGTTGCACAGATGCTCTACCTTGAGGCGCAGGATCCTGAAAAGGATATTTACCTTTATATAAACAGCCCCGGCGGATCTATCACAGCAGGTATGGCAATTTATGACACTATGAATTATATCAAGTGTGACGTATCCACCATCTGTATCGGTATGGCGGCATCTATGGGTGCTTTTCTGCTCTCAAGCGGCGCTAAGGGCAAGAGATTTGCACTGCCGAACTCCGAGGTTATGATACACCAGCCCCTTGGCGGTATGCAGGGCCAGGCGTCGGATATAAAGATACACGCAGACAGAATTCTCAAGATGAGAGAAAAACTCAACAAACTGCTCTCCGAGCAGACCGGTAAGCCCATTGAGGTTATTGAAAAGGATACAGAGAGAGATAACTTCTTGAGCGCTGAAGAGGCTCTTGCCTACGGTCTTGTTGACAAAGTAATTACTAAGAAGGAACTTTAATTTATGGCTGAAGATAAAAGACGCCACTGCGCCTTTTGCGGCAGAGATGAGTATGAGGTAAATCTGCTTATCCCATCGCAGGACGCTGATTGCTATATATGCGACAGTTGTATACTGCTTTGCTCTGATTTTATCGATGAGCATTTTACACCAAAAGCAGTAAAAGAGATACCCGAGTGCGGCAATCTCACCCTTGAAACTCTGCCTAAGCCTATGGAGATAAAGGCTATGCTTGATAGCCACGTTGTAGGTCAGGATGAAGCAAAGCTGGCGCTGTCGGTAGCGGTTTACAATCATTATAAGCGCATTATCACTCTTGAGCCTGATATAAAGAGCAAAAGAGGTAAGAAAAAGGTGATGCCGCTTAAAGAAAGCGATGACGGAGTTGAAATACAGAAGTCAAACGTGCTTTTACTCGGTCCTACGGGCGTTGGTAAAACCTATATTGCCCAGACCCTTGCAAAGACCTTTAAGGTACCCTTTGCAATAGCAGATGCAACCACTCTTACAGAGGCAGGCTACGTTGGTGAGGACGTTGAAAATATACTCTTACGCCTTATCCAGGCGGCAGATTACGATATCGCACTTGCGGAGCGCGGTATTATTTACATTGACGAGATAGATAAGATATCAAGAAAGAGCGAAAACCGCTCTATTACCCGTGACGTATCCGGCGAGGGCGTACAGCAGGCGCTTTTAAAGATACTTGAGGGTACGGTTGCAAACGTGCCTCCCCAGGGTGGCAGAAAGCACCCGAACCAGGAGTTTATCCAGATAAACACCAAGAACATACTCTTTATCTGTGGCGGCGCATTTGACGGCATAGAAAAACTTATTGAGACAAGGCAGGACCAGACAAAGATAGGATTTGGCACAGAAAAGTTGACAACGAAAGAGCGTGAGGCAAGAGGCGTTTACAAGGACGTTATCGCACACGACATCATCAAGTACGGTCTTATCCCCGAGCTTGTGGGCAGATTGCCCGTTATCGTTACACTTCAAAGTCTTGATGAGGATGCGCTCGTAAAGATACTCACAGAACCCAAAAACGCAATTTATAAGCAGTATAAAAAGCTCTTTGAGCTCGACGGTATTGAACTTGAACTTACCGAAGATGCCTTAAAGGAAATTGCCAAGATGGCAATAGAAAAGAAGATGGGTGCAAGAGGTCTCCGAGCTATACTTGAAAACACCATGCTTATGCCTATGTATGAGTTGCCCAGCGAAAAGGGTGTTAAAAAGGTTATTCTTACTAAGGAATTCATTAAGGGCGAGGCTCCAATTACAAAAATTTATGAAAGTCCCGCTCTTCCTGAGGGGCAGGAGCAATAAGAGCCTATTTGGGACAATAATGTAACAAAACAAAGAAAAACCCGACTTTTTGTCGGGTTTTTCTTTGTTTTTTAATTGCTTACATTTTTGCATATTTGCGATAGGAAAGCGGGCTCTGTCCCATCTGCATTTTGAATATCTTATGGAAATAGTTGGCGTTTGAGAAACCAACCTTTTCTGCTATATCAGACATCGAGAGGTCAGTTGAAACTAAAAGACGCAGGGCAAAGTTAATACGGAT
Source organism: Eubacteriales bacterium (assembly GCA_045653505.1). Lineage (GTDB taxonomy): Bacteria > Bacillota > Clostridia > Oscillospirales > CAG-272 > UBA1740. Next base: position 17,754 of record JAZOLZ010000012.1, read on the forward strand.
TGCATTTATGTAATCAATGGGCGTTTTACCAACGCTGTCCCTGAACATTTTTGTAAAATAGTCGGGAGAAACCATTATCATGCCCGAAAGTTTTTCAATATAAGTTTTTTCGCCATAGTGCAGGTCAATATAATCTATTACAGACCTTAAACGAAGTACATTGTGATATACCATTCTGTCCTGCTCGTTTTTAGAACCGCAGTAGAAGCGCAGAAGTGAAGTAAAGATAAGGTAAAGATCTGCTCTTACGTGCAGATTATAGCACACGTCCTTATCGGCAAACTCATCGCAGGCCTCGTTTATGTAATGCGAAAGTTGGGAGTGTACGGGGTGGCCCTGTTTAAAGGGAGTAATACGGTTTTTGGACTGAACGTAGAACATATAAAGAAGTTCACTGTCAAAGTTGTCCATAGCATTTTCAATAAGATAGGTTGAAAAACTGATGCCTCTTAAGGAAGCGTAAGAGCCGTCAAGAGACTCAACGCCGTATACGAGCCCCTGAGGAACGAAGAAAATATCTCCTGCCTCACCTGTGGCTATATCGGTGCCTATCTGCACTCTTACCTTGCCTGAGGTTATCTCAACTATTTCCATTGCGTCATCGTGAAAACGGGGGGATACTATCTTGCCCTCGCCGTTTTCATAATAGGCGGAAAATAATACTGTCTTTTTCATTTTTACTCCTTTTGGCCCTTTAATAGAAGGTCGCAACTTCTTTGATGGGTTTTTCTGCTCTTGATATCTTGTTAACCGTAAGAACAGGACCTGCCTGACGGTAGAGCTTGGAATACTCCTCGGAAAGCTTACCCTCTACCCTGACCCAATCTCTGGTCCTCAGTTTTAAGTCGCCCATACCCTTTGCCACCATACCGCGGTAGGCAATATCGTCAACACAGCAGGTCATAATATGCCTGCCTATCGCATAATGTGAGTTAGGCAAAGACGCATCAAGGGCAACTATACCCTTAAATGCAACGGTTTTGCCACTATATTTTGAAAAATCCTCAGTAAGGTCGCGGTAAAAGATAGCAAAACTGTCATCATCTATCTCAATTATAGGCGCATTTATGTCATAAGGCAGAGGATCTTCTATATTATCAAACTCAAGTTCGCCATCGGGATACTCATAGCAGATGTTTGATCTTGGATTAATGCCCCTTACAAGTTTATGAAGCGGCATCTTATCTCTGTCTCTTGCAACACGGTTAAATACTACCATCTCAGCGCTTGTAAGTTTATCCACAACAAGTTGGCGCATATTCTGGTTATAAACCTCAATTGTGGTTGAGTCGCATATCATTATCTCCTGATAAACAGCCCATCCGTCAGGCAGCGCGTTATAAAAACTGTCAAGTTGCCACATGCCGTTATATTCAACTATAACAACGTCGGCACCTGCGCGCTTTGCAAGAGCGTTAAGACGGTCTTTGGTAAGTCTTTGCTCCTCATCGAATTCCGCTACAGACACGTTTTCGGCAAACATACCGGGCTCATATTCCTCCTCACCGTCCTCACAACGGATAACGAGATACTTGCGCTTACCGTCATTAAAGCCGGGATCCTGCATAGTTTCTATAATAAAACGGGTCTTACCTGACTCAAGAAAGCCGGTAAAAAGATATACTGCTACATCCATTTTTATTTATACTCCAAAGAGATTTTTAATTTTTTCCTTATCTATTCCTGCGCCGATTACGCAAAGCCTACCGCATACGGCGGCACTACCCTCTCTTACGTCTGCCTCACCGGGGACGTAGTCAAAGTGTAACCACTTACCGCAGGGGCACTCTACAACACCCTTTGCGCGCAGTACCATACCGTAGGTATCATCCTCAATAAAGGTCTCAAGTATATTTTCAAGTTCGCTCTTAGTGAACTTTTTAGTAGTTTCAACACCCACGCTTGCAAACACCTCATCTGCATGGTGGTGATGATGATCATGGTCATGACAACCGCAGTCGCAGTGCTCGTCGTGTTCGTGGTGGTGATGATGATCGTGATCGTGGCATCCGCAGTCGCAGTGCTCATCATGATCGTGATGGTGATGCTCATGCTCGTGATCGTGGCATCCGCAGTTGCAGTGCTCGTCGTGTTCGTGGTGGTGATGCTCATGCTCGTGATCATGACATCCGCAGTCGCAGTGCTCGTCGTGTTCGTGGTGGTGATGCTCATGCTCGTGATCATGACAACCACAGTCGCAGTGCTCATCGTGATCGTGGTGGTGATGATGATCGTGATCGTGACATCCGCAGTTGCAGTGCTCGTCGTGTTCGTGGTGGTGATGCTCATGGTGATGGTGATGAACCTCCTTGCTAAGAGCTTCAAGATCATCCTCAATGGTATCCTTATGCTCCATAGCAGAAAGAATATCGGCGCCGCTAAGCAGATCCCAGTCAGTGGTGATAACACTTGCGCTGTCGTTTACCGAACGGATAAGATTAAGGGCGTCCTCAAGTTTTTTGTCACTGATGCCCTTTGTGTGCGAAAGCACGATAGCCGTAGCCTCTTTTATCTGATCGTTATAGAACTCACCAAAGTTCTTCATATACATCTTACACTTATTTGCATCTGCAACGGCACACTTAACTCCGATAACTACCTCATCCGAGGTAACCTTGCTTACCGCCTTTGTTACGTCGGAGAGTTTGCCGACACCGCTGGGCTCAATAACAACTCTGTCGGGGTGATACTCAAGGAGCACCTGAGTAAGGGCCTTGGTAAAATCACCTACCAAAGAGCAGCAGATACAGCCCGAGTTCATCTCGGTGATATTTATACCTGCATCCTGTAAGAATGCGCCGTCAATGCCTATCTCACCAAACTCGTTTTCAATAAGCACGATTTTTTCATTTTGATATGCCTCTTTTACAAGCTTTTTTATAAGCGTGGTTTTACCTGCGCCGAGAAAGCCTGAAAAAATGTCGATTTTTGTCATAATTAAGTTATCCTTATTATAAAATATTTTATCTATTTAATTTTAATACACGCGCATTAAAAAGTCAAGTATTCCGTTATAATTATTTTATTTTTAGTTAAAAACGGGCAAAAAAGTATATTTTTTGTCGATATGGGAGGTGTTTTAGAAAATGAGGATCTTAATAGTTAACGGCAGTGCCAAAAATGACGGAGCAACTGCCGCTTTGTGTAGTTATATGAAAGGTGTGGCAACAGAAATCGGTAGCGTGGCAGATATCTTTTGGCTGACAAATGAGCCTTTGCTCTCATGTACCGGATGTAATAGGTGCAAAAAAGAGGGCATCTGCTTTAAGGATGACACAGTGACAAAACTTGCAAAAATCATTAATCAATACGACGGGTATATCTTTGCCTCCCCCGTACACTATGCAGGGATAAGCGGTCAGATGAAAAACGCGCTTACAAGACTGTTCTATATGGCGGCAGAAAAAATGAAATATAAGCCCGCGGGCGCTATATGTGTTGCAAGACGCTCAGGCGCTTTAGAGGCAAGCGGAGAAATATTACGCTATTTTTTATTTAACAGTATGCCCATTTGTCCAAGTAATTATTTTACCGTACTCTATGCAAAGGATAAGGATCACACGGCAAAGGACCTTGAGGGACTGCAGACAGCAAGAGTGCTTGTAAAGAACCTTTTGTGGATGATACGTCTTATCGAAAGCGGCAAGCAAAACGGTATAAATCCACCCGAGATTGAAAACAAAATCAAGACAGGTTTTTTAGAATAAATCCTATTTTTGTAAATAACACTTTTCATTTTTGCCGTTACAGGGCAAAAAATATGCTGTTGCAGACGCAACAGCATATTTTAATTTATTTAAGTTCTTTTGCAATTTCAAGTATCTTTTTTGCCATATTGTCAAGGGCGCCGTCTTCAAATGGAGATGCTATTCCTGCATCCTTTATAAGTTCATCAAATGCCTTTTGTCCACCCTTGCGAACAAAGGATATATAATCATTAAATGCCCCCTCGTAATCCTCTCTGCTCTTTACAAGGAAGCCAAAGGCAACCGTCTGAGCAAGGCAGTAGTCGATATAGTAGAATGGGCTCTCATAGATGTGCATCTGGTATTGCCATCTGGTACCCTGTTCAAGATAAGGAATACCCTCATATGAGAGGTAAGGACGGTACTTTGCCTCAAGTGAGCGCCATAGCGCCTTTCTGTCCTCGGGTGTCATATCGGGATTTTCATAAACCTCATGCTGAAATTCATCAACGGCTACACCGTAAGGGATGAATGAAAGGGCTGAAAGCAAATGCTTCTTTTTATACGCCTTAGTAAGAGGGCCGAAGAATTTGTCCGCATATTTCCAGGCAAAGAACTCCATTGACATGGAGTGGCACTCGGCAGTCTCCATGCCGCCGATAGAAAGCTCTCTGTCACCCTCCTTAAAACTGAAGTCGCTGGCAAGTGCATGACCGAACTCATGCGTCATAACGTCAACGTCGCCGGAGGTACCGTTAAAGTTTGCGAGAATAAAGGGTTGCTTGTAATCTCTGAAGGCTGTGCAATAGCCACCGCCCCATTTGCCCTCTCTTGCCTCTGTATCAAAGGCCTCTGCTTCCAGCATACGGTGCATAAAGTCGGCAGTTATCGGGCTCATATCATCATACATCTCTTTTCCCGCATTAAAGATACCCTGCGCGTCAACAACGGGGTCGGGAGATGCGCCGATAGAATAGGTATCGTTGTCGTAGAACATAATTTTGTCAAGCGAAAGCTCATCCTTAAGTTCAGCCTTGAGCTTGCTGATAAGGTCAACAAGTGAGTGCTTGACGTTGTTCCTGAAACGCTCTACCATGTCACGGTCATAATCCATTCTACCCATACGGTAGTAACCGAGCTCGGTAAAACTCTTGTATCCCATTTTCCTTGCAATCTCGGTACGCACCTTTACAAGTTCATCATAAATGCGGTCAAGCTCCTTTGCGTTTTTCTCAAGGCCCTTACCGATCGCCTCGCAAGCCGTGCGGCGCACCTCTCTGTCAGCACTGCTGAGATAACCGCGGATAGATGCAAGAGGATACTCCTTGCCCTGATACTCAAAGAGCATACCACTCATAAGAGCAGAGTACTCGGTAACAAGAGCATTCTCGCGCTTACACTCCTCAATTGTGTCAGCACTGAACGCCTTTTTCTGTACCTCAAACGAGGTGAAAATCCTTTTGTTGAGCGTCTTTTCAAGTTCGGCTCTAAAGGGGCTGTTTAGCATAATGTCGGCATACTTAGTCAAAAGCTCGTTAAACTCGGGACCTACGGTATCGTAGTAATCCATCTCGCCCTTATAAAACTCATCCTTGGTATTAAGAGTATAGCGGCAGAAGGACAAGGAGGCGCTCGTCTCATAGTGTCCTATCTCCTCTAAAAACTTTTCTCTTGCGCTAAGAACGCATCTATGACATTTTGCATCGGCTATAGCACTCTCAAAAGCGGCAAAGGCAGCCTTGCCCATTTCAAGAGTATATCTTGTGTAGGGGATATCCTTAACTTTAGTAATCATATAAGCTCCTATAAATTTAATAACAGATATATGGTATCATACCACGCCTTAAAAGTCAAGGGAGGAAAGTATGCTTTTTTCATCAAACAAAATTTCTCTGCCATGTCGTTTTATAGTCCTCTCGTGCCCCTTGCCAAGAAGCAAAATAACATCCCCCTCACCGGATAATCTTGCGGCGGTTTTAATAGCCTTTTCTCTATCCAAAACTATCATACATTTTGTTTTATCCTCAAAATATGAATATAATTGTTTACAAATATCCTCATTTTTCTCAAAAACAGTATCATCCTCAGTTATAATAGATAAATCAAAATTTGCCTCTGCTATCTTTACAAGACCGCGCCTGCGCTCGCTCGCTCTATCCCCCACACTGCCAAATACGGCAATTGTTTTTTGCCCACGAAAAAGGGCTCTTGCAACTTTTGCCACAGCAAGAAAGGAAACGGGGTTGTGCGCATAGTCAATAATAAAATTCCTGCCCCCCATCTTTATTATCTCGCCTCTGCCGGAAATTGTGATGCTGTTTAATTTTTTAAAATATTCTTCCTCATTTACCCCACGGAGTATTGATGCTGCGCGTGTGGCTAAAAGGGCGTTTTTAAGATTATGGGTACCAAAAAGGGAGAGGGTGTATTCCTTACCGTTATATAAAAAATGTGTGCCGTCCTCCTGTGTACACACATTTGTTATTTTGCTCTCCTTACCTCTTATCGGCAAAGAGAAAACTGTTTTTGGCGTATCCCTTGTTATAAAGTGCGCAAACCGTTCTTCCACATCGGCTATAGCAATCCTTGCACCAAAATCCTTAAAGAGGCGTTTTTTGGAAGCAAGATAATCGTAAAAATCTTTGTGCTCGCACTCGCTTATATGGTCGGGTGAAAGGTTGGTAAATATGGCTATATCAAACCTTATACCGTCAAGCCTGCCATACTTTAACGCCTGACTTGATGCCTCGATTATCACGTATTTTTTGCCCACATTTGCGGCAAGAGAAATAATTTTCCTAAGTTCAATTTTATCTGGGGTAGTGTTACTTATATGCCCGTACTCAAGCCCCTTTACCCCAAGGGTGCCTATGCAAACGGCATCCTTTTCTCCCAGAAGTTTATAAAGTATCATAGCGACGGTGCTTTTGCCCTTGGTACCCGTGATACCTATAAAGCGCATACCCTCCCAATTTGCGCCGTATATGGCGTCAAGCAGTATATTTTCATCCTTTGAAATATCGCTTGAAATTGCAAGAAAGCAATTCGGAGGAAGCAAAACGTGAGCGTCTGTCAAAAATGCGCGGCAGCCTCTTTTATATGCATCCATACAAAAGTCCTTGCCGTCCTTATAAAAGCCCTTTTTGGCTATAAAAATGCTGTCCTTATCGGCCTTAGTTGAATTTGAACTGACCGAGTTTATCTCAATCGGAAGATTGCTTATTACCCTAAGGGTGCTTGTGTTTTTAAAAATCTTATCACTTTGCATTATTTGCACCACTTAGTTGTGCCCCGGAGGTGCGCACAAGATGCACGCCGGTATAGAGCTTGCGGATAAAACTCTCGCCAAAGCAGTCAAATGGAGTATATTCTCTGCCGCATACCGAAAGGCAGGCTATTAAAGAGGCTTTTGTCTTGTCATTCAGAAAATAAAGGCAGTCGCTTTTTGAAAGAGAGTGCCAGAAGATTTTGCGATGTGTAAAATCCATGGGCACACTGCCATTTTGAATCATATCGTAAATAACACCCGCAAGGCTGACCCCTGCGCCGTAAAGGTAGTCGCAACTGCGCCCCTGACGGGGATTGAAATCGAGAACGTAGTCCTTAGTGCCAGAAGTTACGATGTCAAAATTTGCTATGCCAATATATCCGATTTTATTAAGTAAATCTATAAGGTGATAGGCTGTATCGTTAAGCGGCTTTGTTATAATACCTGCGTGATTGCCCACGGCCTTTGCCCCACGCTCCTCTGCCACAACGTCACCCAGCACTGCCCTTACTACCCTGCCCCTTTTATCCGATATTGTAGTAAGGGTCATAAGGTTATCAAAGCCGTCCCCAATCCTTTCCTGAAGCAAAAGAGGATGCTTGTAGCCCGCACAAAATATTGCATCCGCTACACGGGATACATCTTTAAGAGTGTCTAAAAAATAGACCTTTTTTATTCCTTTAATTTTAAGCTTCCAGTAATCAATACTCTCACTTGACTTTAAAACATAAGGTGGTCTCATATCACTCGCCAAAATCTGCTCATCATTACCAAAATGAGAAAAGGCCAGCGTTTTTGGATATGAAACACCGACCGATTTTAGTAAATTGTAGAATTTTGTTTTGTCGCTTGCTAAGTCAAAATGTGCCTTATTTGGTAAAATATACTTTACATTTTTAGGCAAAAAGTCCTTAATTTCAAGTGCTGTGCATACGTACCAATCTGCGCACGGAATTAAAATATATTCTTTTTTGCTATCCTTTGCAATATCCGCAATTGCCTTAAGCATAGCATCAGCCCTATCGAGATTTGGGCAGATAATGGGCATTGTAAAACTTGAATACGAGGTAAGGCCGCATTTGTATTTTGATAAAACAAAGCTCTTTGTACCAAACCTTATATAAAATGAACGGGCCACTGAATAGGCGTTAAGATCACCGCCAAGAAGGATGGCGTTTGACATTTCTCCTCTTTTCCCGCGCTTAGCCAACATAGTTTCATCAAAAAGACCTAAACTGAAGTTTTTTACTTCAAAAATTATTTTAATGAACCCTTTGGCTATTCTCCCAAAATACCCTCTACCTTAAAGTCCTCAAAGTCCCACTGCCTCAGTACCTCGTATGCCGCAACGGCTACCGCATTTGAAAGATTAAGGCAGCGGCGATTATCAAGCATTGGCAGTCTCAAGGTGTTTTCTACGTTACTTTCAAGTATATCTCTGTCTATACCCGCAGTCTCCCTGCCAAATGCTATAAAGCAGTTATCGGGATAACTGATATCGGTATAACAGTGCTTACCCTTGCTGGTAAAATAGTAGATATCCTTATCGGCGTGTATCTCGAAAAATTCCTCTTTGCTCTTGTAGTAGTGTATATCAAGCGTTGACCAATAATCAAGGCCGGCGCGCTTAAGATTTTTGTCCGAAATAACGAAGCCTATTGGATAAACTATGTGCAGTGAGGCGCCTATAACCGAGCAGGTACGGGCAATATTACCCGTGTTCTGAGGTATCTCGGGATTAAAAAGCACGATGTTTATTTTCTTCATAATCTTGTCCTCTTTGTCGTTTTTTATGCCCTTTTGACATAATTTCTTACTATTTTATGATACGCATTCCTTAAGTCGTTGTCAAGATAAACAAAAAAGATATTGCCTAAATGAAAAAAGATTTTTATTCAAGATTTTTTAAATTATTTATAAATATTTTTGTTTTTGACTTTATTTTTATTTGTGAGTGTGCTATACTAAGATGAAAAATTATTGTTTGATGAGGAAAAAATGGGTATTTTCAGTAAAATTTTCGGAACATACAGCGACAGACAGATAAAACGCATTTTACCTATTGTGGATAAAATCGAGGAGTTGGCCGAGACCTTTAAGAATAAGAGTGATGAGGAGCTTAAGGCTTATACTCTCAAGCTTAAAGAGGATTTAAAAAGCGGTCTTACGCTTGATGATATTTTGCCCGAGGCATTTGCGCTTGTAAGAGAGGCAGACACACGTGTACTTGGCAAGCGCCCCTTCAGAGTACAGCTTATAGGCGGTATACTTTTACACCAGGGTCGTATTGCGGAAATGCGTACAGGTGAAGGTAAGACCCTTGTTGCAACACTCCCTGCATACCTTAACGCCCTTAGCGAAAAGGGTGTGCATATAGTTACGGTAAACGACTATCTTGCTACACGTGACTCCGAGGAAATGGGCAGAGTTTACAGCTTCTTAGGTCTATCTACCGGTCTTATCGTACACGGACAGACACACGAGGAAAAGAAAAAGGCGTATAGCGCGGATATTACCTACGGTACGAATAACGAGTTTGGCTTTGACTATTTAAGAGATAACATGGCTCTTTACAAGGATAGAATGGTGCAAAGAGGACACAACTTTGTTATTATCGACGAGGTGGACTCTATCCTTATAGACGAAGCCAGAACCCCCCTTATCATATCCGGTATGGGCGAAAAATCTACCGAGCTTTACCAGTTGGCTGACAGGTTTGCAAGAACCTTAAGAAAATGCGTTATCAAGGAGATGGACACCAAGCAGGATACCGATACCTACGAGGAGGACTATATCGTTGATGAAAAGGCGCGCACAACCGTACTTACCAAGCACGGTGTTGAGAAGGCAGAAAAATTCTTCCACATAGACAACCTCTCCGACCCCCAAAACAATACTCTTTATCACCATATAACAACGGCTATAAGAGCCTACGGTATAATGAAGCGCGACGTTGACTACATTGTTAAAGACGGCGCAGTAGTTATAGTTGACTCATTTACGGGCCGTCTTATGCCCGGCCGCCGCTATAACGACGGCTTGCATCAGGCTATTGAGGCTAAGGAGGGCGTAAGCGTACAGAAGGAGTCTGTGACGCTTGCTACGGTTACCTTCCAGAACTACTTCCGTATGTACAAAAAGCTCTCGGGCATGACGGGTACTGCCATGACCGAGGACAACGAGTTCCGTGAAATATACGCCCTTGACGTAGTAGAGGTGCCCACGAACAAGCCTATGATAAGAAAAGACCATAACGATGCGGTCTACCGTACCTATCAGGGCAAAATGAGGGCTATCGTAAGACAGATAAAGGAATGTAATGAAAAGGGTCAGCCCGTACTTGTAGGTACCGTATCCATAGACAAGTCAGAGGAGTTATCGCTCTTACTTAAGAGAAACGGTATCAAGCATAACGTACTTAACGCAAAACAGCACGAAAAAGAGGCTGAGATAGTTGCGCAGGCAGGTAAACTCGGCGCAGTTACAATCTCAACCAACATGGCAGGACGCGGTACCGATATTATGCTTGGCGGTAACCCTGAGTTTATGGCTAAGAACGAGATGCGCAGAATGGGCATCGAAGAAAACCTTATACAGAATGCAAACGGCACACAAGAGACCTTTGATGAAGAACTCTTAGAGGCGAGAAAAACCTACAGCGCTCTTTATGAAAAATACAAGGAGCAGATACGCCCCGAGGCAGATATGGTGCGAAATGCAGGCGGTCTTTTCATACTCGGTACGGAAAGACACGAGTCAAGGCGAATTGACAACCAGTTGCGCGGTCGAAGCGGACGTCAGGGCGACGCGGGTGAATCACGCTTTTATCTCTCGCTTGAGGATGATCTTTTAAGACTCTTCGGCACTGACAGACTTATAGGCCTTACGGGTAGGTTGGGGCTTGATGAGGATACCCCCATCGATGCGGGAATAATCTCAAACTCTATTGAAAGCGCGCAAAGACGAATTGAGACTAATAACTTTGAAAGAAGAAAGCGCGTGCTCACGTACGATGACGTTATGAACCAGCAAAGACAGCTTATTTACAAGCAGCGTATGGACGTGCTTTGCGAAAAGGATATAAGAGATAAGATTATCGGCTTTATTGAGGCCTCTGTATCCGATGCGTTTGATACTCATCTTTTAAATGACTTTAACTCAGATGCCTTTGTTGAATATTACAGAGGACTACTCTCTGATACCGCATGGCTTAAGGAAAGAGAAAATGACGACAGAGATGGGCTCAAAGAGGCGCTTATCGAAAAGGCTCTTAAAATATACGAAAACAAAGAGGAACTCTTTGGCAACCTGATAGGGGCAAATGATGCCTCGGTAGTTGAAAAGAGCAATAGCGCCACTGCTATAAACAACCCGATGCGCGAGGTTGAAAAGATTATTCTTTTAAGAAACGTTGACTCCAAGTGGACAGAGCACCTTGATAACATGGAGGATCTCAAGGAATACGTAGGACTTAACGCATACGCTCAAAGGGACCCTGCTACTATGTACCGTATAGAGGGCGCGCAACTCTTTGAGGACCTCTCTCTTGATATAAGAGAAAATACCGTAAAGCAGATACTTGCAGTAGTGCCTAAGAGCGGCCCTATGCAAAGAGAAAGCGTAAACAAGGTATCGAGCGAGGGCTTTGCGGGCGGTGACGGCTCAAAGAGAATAAGACGCCCTGTTAAGGTGCAAAAGGTTGGCAGAAACGACCCCTGCCCCTGCGGTAGCGGCAAGAAGTACAAGAAGTGCTGCGGCGCGGGTAGCGGCGAGGAAAAGGGCGAGTAAAATGGGATTTGCCACACTTTTTATAGGCTATTTTTTACTCCTCAACATCAGCCATTACGGCCTTACTGACATAATTGCATCACTGATAATGCTGTTGGCACTAAGTAAGTTATCTTGGATAAATAAAGACCTCAAAAACACCTTTTATGTAAACTTTGGTTTTATTTTTGTGTCATTTTTTGGCTTTATTCTTGAGATGCTCAGATTTTTAAGCATTGAAATTGATATACTTAGCAGCATTATCGGTGCATTAAGAGGCGCGTGCATTTTCATTCTTACTTTATCTTTGCTTAAGGGCATACTTTCCCTCTCAGAGGAGATAGGTACATCCGATATAACGGTAAGGACCAAGCGCAATCTTATCCTTTTGCCTATATGCTATATTCCTTTGATTATTTTAGAGTTGCCCGTATGGTCATTTTTGCCAAGCGATGCAATATCGGTAATCTCATTTATCGGTGTAATAGTTACGGTTTTGCACGTAGTAATGCTTGTTTTAAACATAATGCTGCTTTACACCTGCTATATGCGTATCTGTATGCCCGAGGAGCGCTTTGACAGTCCCCTTAAAGATACCAAGGAAAAGAAAATGGGATTTTTTGAAAGATCTAGAAAAGAGCGCAAGGATGCGCTTTTACAAATGAAAAACAAGGATAGGGACGTATGAAGGAAAAAGATATCAGTACAGTAAGCGATACAAAGAATAATAAGGCAATCTCTTTGCCTCTTATAGGCCTTTGCATTATACTGCTTGTAAATCCCAATATCAATATTTTTGACCCCCTGCCCGACTTTATCGCCTGGTTTATACTTGCGCATATTGCAAACAGCGGCGTCGGTATAGTCCCTTATTTTGAGGAAGCCAAGAGTTCGTTTATACGCCTTGGCGTCGTAAATCTTTTAAAGGTGCCTGCCATTATTATCGTCTTTCTTATAAGGATGAGCAATACGGCGGATACCGATATATATGCCCTTGCGGCACTTGTGTTTGCCGCGGCTGAGGCAATATTTGTTGTAAGCGCTATAAAGAATACCTTTGACGCGCTGTTTTATCTTGGCGAGCGCACCTCATTAAGAGCTGCTATAACCCCTTTTAAGGTGGTTAATGATAGCGATATGGTAATGTCACCCGAATCTTTACGGGCAGGCTGCTACGTTTTTGCCATAATCAAATGCGGGCTGTACGTTTTGCCCGAGATCTTCAGACTCTCACAAAACAATCTTAACCCAACAGTTACCGTGAATTTTATAAAATACTATCCGTTAGCGCTTATTATCGCTCTGCTTATAGGTCTTGTGGCAGGAATACTCTGGTACTCACGCATAAGACTGTATGCTAAAAGCGTTTTTGTGAACAATGGATACGAGAGGTCAATAGATGAACTTATGTCACACGACCCGCAGATGAAACTGCGCGCAGTGGCAAGAGCAACAAGTTCAACCCTTGGCAGATCAATGACATTCTTTATCGTAGGTGCTATCTTTACGATTGAATTGGTGTTTGAAAACTTTAACAGAGTTGACGTAATGCCAAGAATGCTCTACCCATTATTCTTTATACTTGCAATATACGGCTTAAAGGACTTTGTGCCTAAGGCAAAGCACGCCGCAAGAGTTGGCATTGTTTTCTCCTGCCTGACGCTTGCATCCTGCATAATACAGGCAATATTCCTTTCAAAGTACTCATATCTTGACCTGCTTGAGAATACCTTGGCCCGCAAAAGTTATCTCTACCTTGAGATAATATCTGTCTTTGAACTTATAGTAGCAATTGCCTTTCTTATAATGATGTTCTTTGTTTTAAGACGCTTTGTGCTTGAATGCACGGGTGTTTCTCCTATGTCGGAAAGGTATACAAGATCTGACGGGGAATACCACAAGATGCTGGTAATAAGAGGCGCAGTCTTTACAGGTATAGGTATAATCACAGCAATTTTAAAATGCCTTAAGGTCTTTGTAAACGCAAACGTAAAAATCATTGAGAATGCAAACGGACAGGATATAATTACAACCGTAATCCCCTACTTCTCCCTGATACTGACAGTCGCTTCGCTTATCTATATTGCCTATGCTATGTATTACTGCGGACTTTTAAAGACAGAGATGAGAATAAAATTTGAAAAATAAAATTAAAAGAAAAATCTCCAAATGGCCCGGCGCTCTTTGGAGATTTTTTATTTACACAGCATTTGCCGCTTGCATATTTAATATGATGAACGCATAGCCTTAAGTAAAATGGTTTTTGGGAGGATAAAATGGACAAAAGCATTTATCATCAGATAGCGAGAAGATGTGGGGGCGACGTATATATCGGAGTAGTAGGCCCTGTAAGAACGGGTAAATCTACCTTTATACATAAGTTGCTTGAGAGTGTGATAATACCGAATATTGAAAACGAATATGACAGAGAAAGGGCTCTTGACTCATCGCCCCAAAGTGGCTCGGGCAAGGCCGTTATGACAACAGAGCCAAAGTTTGTGCCGGATGATGGCGTTAAAATCAATATGGACAATACCGAACTCAACGTAAAGCTTATAGACTGTGTGGGGTATATGGTTGACGGCGCCTTTGGTGGCGAAGCTGATAGAGAAAGAATGGTAAAAACGCCTTGGTCGGAAAATGAAATGCCCTTTAGCGAGGCGGCTGAAATAGGCACAAAAAAGGTTATAAGCGAGCATTCTACTATTGCAGTACTCCTTACCTCAGACGGATCATTTGGCGAAATACAAAGAGAGAGTTTTATACCGGCAGAGGAAAGAGTGGCAAATGAACTTAAGGAAAACGGCAAGCCGTTTTGTATCGTACTTAACTCACAAAAACCCGAGAGTGAAGAAGCACACAGGCTTGCACAGGAGCTTGAAGAAAAGTACGGTGTGGGCGTTGCGCTGGTAAACTGTACAGATCTTGAAAAAGAGGACTTTGGCGCGATACTGTCGCTTATACTAAACGACTTCCCCATAAGAAAAATTGAGTTCAGTCTGCCTAAATGGATAAAGGCGTTGCCCGATACTCACCCTATGATGAGCGGCGCGCTTGAGCGCATAGGTAATATGTGCGAGGCTGTGGCAAGGCTGGGTGAGGTAAGAGATGATGTGCTCAAAAATTATGGTTTTAAGCGCACACTTACCGATGCCTCGGAGGGACTTTGCAAAATAGATATACCCTACAGTAAAGAGAACTTTTTCACAGCGCTCAGTGAGATGAGCGGACTTACAATATACGACGAGTGCGACCTTATGAAATCTATTAAAGAAATGGCCGAAACAAAAAAGGAATACGAGAAAATCGAAAGCGCGCTCAATGAGTGCAAGGAGAGCGGCTACGGCATAGTTATGCCCGATATGACTAAGATGGAAATAGGCGAGCCTAAACTTGTTAAAAGAGACGGAGCATACGGCGTAAGCATATCCGCAAGCGGTGAGTCGATGCATATGATAAAGCTTAGGCTTAATACCGAGCTTGCCCCCACAGTAGGTAACGAGGCGCAGGCAAACGATTTGCTTAACTACCTTAAGGCAGAGTATGAAGAAAATCCGATGGGCGCTATGCAGGCAAGTATCTTCGGCCGCTCGCTTAGTGAACTTGTAAAGGACGGAATGATGAGCAAACTTGATAATATGCCCGAGGACTCGCGCAAAAAACTCGGCCTTACCCTTGAAAGAATAATGAACGAGGGCGCAAACGGTTTAGTGTGCATTCTGCTTTAAAAGAAGGTATATTGACAATATTTATTTACAAAAAAAGACTATTGCAAGTCGCAATAGTCTTTTTAAATTTTATTTGGTTTTATTCAAACACGAACACAAGTTCCATATTCTTCTTAGGCTCTTTTACCTTAAAGTCTACAAAATACACCTTATCTGTCTTTATGGGTGAGCGGCGCAAATCCTCGCTTCCGAGTGTAATATCGTAAAGGTTATTATCAAACACTACTCTGCTCTCGCCACAGATAATAGCGCCGTCCTTAACTTCAATTTCAGTAAGGCTGACAAATCTCTCGGTAATATCGGTAGGAACAGCGTCGAACTCATAAGTATCGGTAAGAGTTATACTCTCATCGCACTTAAAGGTACGTCTGAGCGATTTTACAGTACCCTCATTATACGCGTTCTCCATAGAGAAGGAGTAGATATCCTCGCCCTCCTCATATATCGTTGCACGCTCGCCGCCCGTCCTTTGATACTCGCCGTTAATGATAGGCACACTGTGACCGCGTGAGGAGGTTGCAACGTGAGTATATCTGCCCTCGTTAAAGTACTGGCGTGTGTACTCGCCGGCACCCGGGTCGGTAAAGGTTACCTTGCCGTTTTTGGAAATGATAAACGAGCCGACGTCATTATGGTTGTGTGACTCGTTGTTGCTGCCCGCCTTTGCCACAAGAGTGTATGCGCCATCTCTGTGGATGAACCACTGATTGGCGTGGAATATCTTGTTTTTAGGCTTCATCTGACAGTCTGCAAGAGTGTGGTCCATAAAGATAAGACGTGTAAGGCTTGCCTGCTTATCTCTGTCGCCGGGAATAGGAGGTATAGCAACATCATCGGGGTACTTATTCTTGATAAAGTGAGACATACCGCACTCGGGATTAAAGTCAGAGTTGCAGTCAGAGAAGGATATGTGCTGTTTTTCGTTAACAGAGATATTCTGCTGGAATTTAGCAATCTGCTTAACCTTCTCATTTTTAAAGTAGTCTATCTCACCGTTTGTGTAGTTACAAAGCATCTGTGCAAAAATACAGAATGCGAAAAAGCCATACGTCCAGTAGGCATAACCCTCCTGGCAGCAGCCCTCGTCATCAAAGCCGTTTATATAGTTATCGGCGCACTCGAGGAACTTGGGCATAGCCCTTGCCATCTCATCATCGGTAGCAAAGTATGCAAATACCCTGAACACACCGCTGATGCATACCGCAGGCCAGTTTTGCTTTGCGTGCATCCACCAGAAATCGTTGTTAATAAAGGAGTCGATAATACGCACCTTAAGTTCGTTTTTGGCGCGTCTTACAACAAGCTCGGGCATTTTATCACCGATAAAGTTGATAACCTCTGCAATACTTGAGCCCCAGCCTGCTGCGGCAAGGTCAATAAAGGTGTGTCGCCTATCTAAACTGTCATCCTCGTTTACGTGCGCAGGCAGTGCCCACGTTTCGATATCAAGCATATTCCAAAGCGTATCCGTAAGGGGTACAAGATATTTTTCATCCTCAGTAAGGATATACGCCATAAAGAATGCTTCAAGGCGTGAGGAATAACTGCCAAGCTGCATCTGGTACATAGAACGGTCGCCCGTTGTAACGTATGCGTGCAAGTCGGAGAATTTAAGACGCAAAGGCTCACTTTCCATAAGCGAGTCTGCCTTTTTAATAAGGTTCTCTACCCTCTTTTGATAATACGGGTGAGTTTTTATCGTCTGCCATTTTTCTTTATTAAGTTCTTTAAACAGGATCTTCATTTTTTTGCCTCTTATATATTTTTAAGGAAGTTTATAAAAAGCTCCTTGGTTTCATCTAAGGGTTTGTCATTTACAAAGTAATAATCGTAAGCGTATTCCTCTACGTTATCGTCCGAGGCGTTGCCGTACTTACCATCCTTTACAGAACGCGCCCCACCCCTTATAAGCAGGGTCTTTGCCTTACCGTCTGTAGCCTTTACAAACTTGGCAATTTCAATAGGCTCTCTTATATGAAGAAACATAATTTCTTCATCCGTAGTCAAAAAGCGCTCGTATTCATTTTTTGCCCAGACTGTGGGAAAATCGTTATATGCAACGGTAAGCCCCTTAAGGTCGGACAAAAACTTGCGCGCCTTATCGGTCTTCTCCCCTGCCCAGCCGCACTCTCTTGCAATAGCCTTTATAGGATCAACGGACGAAATATTCTTTACCTTGAAGGCCTCCATAGCAAAATCGCAGAGCGTATCCTTGCCGACACCGCCCTTGCCGTTTATTACGATTACGGTCTTTTTCATACACCGAGCTCCTCATCTATACTTTGTTTCATATTATCACATAAAAGAATAAAAGTCAATAAATCTCTTTACTTTTTTAATAATTTAATGTATAATGGTTTTAATAAATCAAGAGGTGGTTTGACTATGGAAAAATACTTATTTGGCAGACTTGAAAACGAGGGTGAGGTATGGGTTTACCCACTTATCAGTGACACGGCTAAGGTTGAAATTATGACAAGAGGCGCCACTATAAAAAGTTTTACTGTAGACGGTGTTGACGTTGTAGGCGGCTTTGATACACTTGAGGATTATCTTTTTGATGACTCGCACCAGGGCGCTACTATAGGCAGAGTTGCAAACAGAGTTGCAAAAGCGCGCTTTAATATGGACGGAGTTGAATATAAAATTACAGAGAATGATAACGGCAACTGTCTGCACGGCGGCTGGGGCTTTGATATGCACAACTTTACCGTAAAGGAATATGACGCTACGAGTGTTACTATGTCCTATACGTCAAAGGACGGTGAGGAGGGCTTCCCGAATGAGGTATCTCTTGACGTTAAATTTACCCTTATCGGCGGTGCTCTTATCATAGATTACACCGCTACGCCGAGCGGTAAAACGCCTATATCGCTTACCAATCACGCATACTTTAACCTTGACGGATTTGGCGGTACTGTAAAGGAGCATATCGCTACCATTTATGCCGACAGATATACAGAGGTTGATGCTACTCTTATACCTAACGGCAACCGTCCGAGTGTTACGGGCACGGTATTTGATTTTAATACTCCCGAAAAAATCGGTGCGAGAGTAGGCGGCGATTTTGTGGGCTATGACCATAACTATATGTTAAAGACACAGAAATGCGACAGTTTTTTGGACAAAGAGTTGCCGCTTGCCGCAGAGGTAACTAACGGCAGCCTCACTCTCTCGGTTTATACAGACCAGCCCTGTATCCAATTCTATATCGGCAACTTCCTTGGCAAAAAGCCCGATTTTAAGGGCGGGGTAAAACAGGTAAAGCACGGCGCATTTTGTCTTGAGGCACAGACCGAGCCTAACTCTATCAATAACGGTGTCGGCTTCTATGATAAAGGAGAAGTTTATACACAGCGCACCGTATACAAGGTAGAGAGGGTTAAATGAAATTAAGATTTATCGGCACGGGCAAGGGCGAGTGCAAGATAAGAAAGGTCTTAAGCAAGGAATATCGCAGAAGTTGTGGACTTATTATAGACGACTGTCTTTTGATTGACCCTACTGTGGCAGCATTTGATTTTATCGACCACTTCGGACTTGACGGCCTTTACAGTAAGGTCAAGGAGGTGCTCCTTACAAGCAGTGAGTATCTATGTGAAGAGGCTCTTTTGCGCCTTGCGAGATTTAAAAAAATAAAACTTTTTGCACATACGGCTCTTAGCGCACTTGTACCGCAAAACAAGAATATAGAATTTGTGCCGCTCTCTCCCCTATCCTTTACGGTGGTGGGCGCATACAAGGTATTAGCCCTGCCTACCACGCACAGGACCGAGTATGCCAAAGAGGTGTGTTTATCCTACGCTATATCAAAGGACAAGTCGGTGTTTTATGCCCCAAGCGGCGCACTTATCACGCCTAATACAAGCATGGTGCTACAGGGTATACATCTTGACGGCGCGATTATCGGCTGCGGCGGCGGTCTTATGCCACCGTCTGTTTCAATGCAGGACAATAATTTTGATATGGCGCTCATAGTGAAGGATATGCTTACTTCCTCCGGTATTATGAATAGCGGCGCTAAGATAATAATAACAAATATACCTACCGATAAAAAGAAGACCCTGCACGAGGATATGTGCGAACTATCCGAAGAAAAAGGCGTTACAATTGCATACGACGGATATTTTGTAAATGTCTAGGAAAGGTCTTGACTTTTTTTAATATGTATGGTAAACTTTACACATCGTTTAATTTAATACTAAAGCGTTGAGGGGAACAAGTAGCCTTTTTAGATCAAAAAAGAGAATTGCCGGTTGGTGAGAGGCGTGTTGAGAGAATTGGTGAATACATCCCTGAGTGTGTACCGAAAGCCTTTTGGCAAGTAGGCTACAACGGACTCTGCCCGTTAGCAGTAATGAGGCCGATTTTATCGGTAAATCAAGGTGGTACCACGTATTTTACGTCCTTGAGCTTTTTGGCTCAAGGACTTTTTTTATTAAAGGAGAAAAGAAAATGAAGATTTATGACGAACTTGTTGCCCGCGGACTTATTGCCCAGGTAACCGACGAGGATGAAATAAAGGAACTTGTTAATGCAGGCAAAGCAACCTTTTATATCGGCTTTGACCCCACGGCAGACTCTTTGCACGTAGGACACTTTATGGCCCTTTGCCTTATGAAAAGACTGCAGATGGCAGGCAATAAACCCATAGTGCTTATTGGCGGCGGTACCGGCTATATCGGTGACCCCTCCGGCAGAAGCGATATGCGTTCTATGCTTACACCTGAAACTATCCAGCATAACTGCGACTGCTTTAAGGCGCAGATGGAGAAATTTATTGAGTTTGGCGAGGGCAAGGCTATTATGGTCAACAATGCAGACTGGTTGCTCGGCCTTAACTATATCGAACTCTTGCGTGACGTTGGCGCCTGCTTCTCGGTAAACCGTATGCTTACTGCAGAGTGCTACAAGCAAAGACTTGAAAAGGGTCTTTCCTTCCTCGAGTTCAACTATATGATTATGCAGTCCTACGACTTCTATCACCTCTTTAAGGAATATGGCTGTAATATGCAGTTTGGCGGCGACGACCAGTGGTCGAATATGCTCTACGGTACCGAGCTTATAAGAAGAAAGCTCGGCAAGGACGCATACGCTATGACTATCAATCTTCTGCTCAACTCCGAGGGTAAGAAGATGGGTAAAACACAAAATGGCGCAGTTTGGCTTGACCCCAAAAAGACCTCTCCCTACGACTTCTATCAGTACTGGAGAAACGTTGGAGACAGCGACGTGCTTAAGTGCATAAGAATGCTCACCTTCCTCCCCCTTGAGGAAATTGATGCTATGGACAAATGGCAGGGCGCTGAGCTTAACAAGGCCAAGGAGATACTTGCATACGAGCTTACAAAGCTTATCCACGGCGAAGAAGAGGCCAGCAAGGCGCAAGAGGCATCACGCGCACTCTTTGTAGGCGGCTCAAGCGCACTTACCCCCTCTGTTACTGTTGATGCATCTAATCTTGTTGAGGGCAAGATTGACGTAATCTCACTGCTTGTGCTCGGCAAGATGGTACCCTCACGCTCTGAGGGCAGACGCGCTATTGAGCAGGGTGGCGTATCAGTTGAAGGTGAAAAGGTTACAGACGCAAAGGCAACCGTAAGCGAGGATGAACTCAAAGCGGGCGTGCTTATCAAGCGCGGTAAAAAGTCCTTTGCAAAGTTTGTATTGTAATATCAAGAAAATTTTTGCATAAACTTTAAGTAAGGAAAGACAGTTTTACCTATAATCGGTATATCTTTTAAGACTTTTTATAAAAGGTTGACAAAATTGTGCAAAATATATTGACAAGACATTTTTTCTGTGATACAATGTAAAAAAATTCAATAGTCGGACTTAGAATAGTTAGAGGTGCGGTAAAGATTATTAACCTTATACGGATGCTCAAACATCTATCGTTTAGGGTGAAAGGCAATACCGCCGAAGTGGTTACTTATTTGAGTAAGTAATTGCTGGGCAAGTGAAAAATATTTGCTTGACTGTCACATTTTATGTGGAGTGCTGCTTTCGATTGATTATGTTTATTTTTTGCTTTATTTGCAAGATAATTACGGTCGGAGCACTATGCTCCGACCTTTTGAATTTTTAATAAATTCAAAAACCGAAAGGAAACAAACAAAATGAAAAGAATTTTAGCAGTTATTTTAACAGTTGCGCTCCTTTGCGTAGGCCTTGCATCCTGCGGCGGCAGAGAAAAGGTTGATATCTCGGGCGCTACAAATCTTGAGGGCCTTGCGGGCGCTACCATCGCCGCACAGACAGGTACCTTCCACCTCGATGCACTTAATACACTTACAAACGTTACGGTTAAGGAGTATGAGGACTTTGCAAAGTTACTTGTTGCTCTTAACTCAGGCGCTATTGACGGCTACGTTGCAGAAGAACCCACAGCGCTCGCAGTTGTAGAATCCGACTCAACACTTGCTTATCTTCCCTTTGTTAACAACTCCACAGGCTTTACAGCAACAGATGCCGATACAGGTATTGCAGTTGCCTTCAGAACAGGCGATGCGCGTGTAAGCAACGTTAACACAATCATAAGTGGCATTGACACAGCAACTCGCCAATCCCTTATGGCACAGATAGTTACAATGAGCGCAAATACAGATGCATCTCTTGGCGAGGCACTTGCACTTGCATCCACAAACACCGATACATCAAACGGCACTCTTAAGATTGCTATGGAATGTAACTACCAGCCCTTTAACTGGTCACAGTTAACAGACGTAAACGGCGCTGTTAAAATCAGCGGCTCCGACCTCTATGCAAACGGCTATGACGTACAGGTCGCTAAGTATATCGCAGCGGAGCTCGGTATGGCACTTGAGATCTACGCAGTTGAATGGGATAGCCTTATCCCCGGTCTGCAGGCACAGACATACGACGGCATTATCGCAGGTATGTCCCCCACTGCTGAAAGAGAGGCAATTGTAGACTTTACAGAGTGCTACTACAACTCAAACCTCGTTGTTATCTACAAAAAGGCTAACTAATATTTACAAAAATACAGGTTTCGGCTGGATTTTTCCAGCCGAGCCTATTTACTGTATAGAAAGGTTTATATATGAACTTTTTTGAAAACGTAGGCAATATCCTTACAAAATATTGGTCACATCTGTTAAGCGGTCTCGGTTATACGATGCTTATAGCGCTTATCGGTACGATTATAGGTCTTTTAATCGGTCTTTTAACCGGTATTGTAAGGACTATTCCCCTTTCCAAAAACAAGGGTATTTATTACACACAAAAGGTTATTAATGCACTTATATCAGCCTATGTGGAAATCTTCCGCGGTACGCCTATGATGGTGCAGGCGATGGTCATCTATTGGGGCTTTGCCTTTATGAACGATGGCAATACTCTGCCACTTATCCCTGCAGGTATTTTTATCGTATCTATTAACACCGGTGCTTATATGACCGAGATAGTAAGAGGCGGTATCATCTCTATTGACAAGGGTCAGTTTGAGGGCGCTTACTCGGTTGGTATGACACACTGGCAGGCAATGACACACGTTGTTATCCCCCAGGTTTTACGTAATATTTTACCCTCTATATCAAACGAATTTGTTATAAACATCAAGGATACCTCGGTACTTAACGTTATCGGCGTTATGGAACTGTACTATATGGCAGGCAAGATACAGACGATGACCTGGCAGATATTTGAGGTATACTTAATAGTTTGTGTAATGTACTTTATTATGACCTTCTCGGTAACGAGAATACTGCGTGTGTGTGAAAAGAAGCTTGCAGGCAATGATACCTATACCATCTGCGGCTCACAGTCTGATCCAAACGCGGAGATACACGTGCCCCAGGATAAGGAGGTAAGAATATGAGCGTAATTACACTTAAGGGTCTTAAAAAGAGTTTTGGTGAAAGAGAGATACTCAAGGGCATTGATCTTACTGTAAACCAAGGTGAGGTTATATCGGTTATCGGATCCTCAGGCTCGGGTAAAAGTACGATGCTGCGCTGTATAAATCTTTTGGAAACTCCTACTGACGGTGATATCCTCTTTTACGACAAAAACGTAACTAAAAACGAAATAAATCTTAACGAATACCGCGCTAAGATAGTAATGGTGTTCCAGCAATTTAACCTCTTTAACAATATGACTGTGCTTGAGAACTGTGTTAAGCCACAGACAATAGTGCTAAAAAAAGATAAGGATGAGGCAAAGGAAAATGCTATTAAGTACCTTAAAAAGGTAGGTATGGCAGAGTACATCAACGCACGTCCCTCACAACTCTCAGGCGGTCAAAAGCAGAGAGTTGCTATCGCAAGAGCGCTGTCTATGGACCCCGAGGTTATACTCTTTGACGAGCCCACAAGCGCACTTGACCCCGAGATGGTCGGCGAGGTGCTTGACGTTATGCGTGACCTTGCTAAGGAAGGTCTTACTATGATAGTTGTTACTCACGAGATGGCGTTTGCAAGAGACGTATCCGAGAGAGTTATCTTTATCGATGAGGGTAAGATCTGCGAAGAGGGTGACCCAAAGGAATTCTTTGCTAACCCCAAAACAGACAGGGCCAAGGCTTTCCTTTCAAGATTTTTAGCGTAGGGCTTTCAAATTCCGGCACAACCGAATAAAAAACAGATCAATTAATGAGGTACGGATGACTCTGTGCCTCATTTTTTATTTGCAATGATTTAAAAGGTACTAAGGTTGAAATTCTTACGAATTTCTTCCATATTAATTATGGTTTTTTATTCTATCTCCGTTTTCGCCCTCTCGTCGTACTCTTGTACGACTTCGGGACGAAGAACGAAGATTTCTGCTCACAATTTGTGCGCCCTAGGGCTTTGAAATTCCGGCACAACCGAATAAAAAATAGATCAATTAATGAGGTACGGATGACTCTGTGCCTCATTTTTAATTTGTGCTTGACATACTATATTAACAAAAAAATGAGAGCTTGGTGACTCTCATTTTTTATCTTTATTTTCTTTTTGCCGCCTCGATAAGCATCTCGGGGGTTACGCCGTTTTCTTGCAGATAGGCGACTGCCTCGCTTGAGCCGCTCTTGCCTGCTGCAAGCATAAGCTTAAGCCCCTTGTCACGGTTAAAGTCGGTGCCAAGACCGTCAACGTAGCACTTGGCGTAAAGGTACTGACCCTTAGCCACAAGTTCCTCTACGTAAGTTGGCTTGTGCCACGCGGCAGCACGGAAATATTCAAAAGCCTCACGCTGGTCTGCTCTTATAACAGAACACCTGAGATCCTCATCTCGCTCGAGCGCCTCAAAGTCAGCACCCGGAAGATAATAGGTATTAAGGTCTCTGTACTCAGCCTTGTGGAACGGGATAAGCGATATAAGAACGATATCCGGCTCAAACATACTGCCAAGAGTATACGCCATACCAAGGTAAAGTTGCGCCTCAATACATCCCTTTTCTGCTGACATTTTCATATAGTCAAGGGCCTTTTGATAGTCCTGCTTAACACCCTCGCCCGTAAGGTAAAGCATAGCCAGATTGTAGGCTGCCTCACCACCCTCAAGGTCTCTTGCAAAGGAGAAAAAGCTCTTTGCCTCATACGGGTCATACTCGGTACCAATGCCCTTTATAAGGCAATAACCGTAGTTGAAGGATGCCCTTGCATCACCGCCCCTGGCAAGCTCACGATAGAGTTTTGCCGCTCTCTCATAATCGCCCTTTATAAAGGCGCTATCAGCATCACCAAGATCAAACACAGTCTTTCTCCTTTCTTTTAAATCGGTATTTGTAAATTCAGGTTGTCAAAAATAGGCTTATTTGCTTATTTCAAACTTTGTACCCTCACGGGTGTCGATAAGAGTAATACCCTTTGCCAAAAGCTCTGCACGCACTGCATCTGCAGTAGCAAAGTCCTTGTTCTTCTTAGCAAGGCGTCTTTCTTCTATTTTTTCTTCAATGTAACTAAGAAGTTTAGGATCAACGTCAGATGCGACATTTTCTTCCTCTTCATTTACCTTGTACGCCTGTGCCTTAGCGATAAGATCAAGGCTAAGCACCTTATCAATGTCCTCAAGGAGCATAAGCTTTGTCTTGCCGTTTGTCTTAAGTTTAAGAATATCGTAAAGCGCAGTTATTGCCCCTGCTGTGTTAAGGTCGTTGTCAAGTGCATCGGTAAATGCCTTTTTGCCAGATTCAAAACCTACTCTATCAAATTCACCCTCATCCTTTATAAGGGCTATTTTTTGCAAGAGTTTTTCAAATGCGATCTTTGCATTGTCAAGATTTTCCCAAGAGAATACAAGGTTCTTGCGATAGTGTGACTGCAGACAGAAGAAGCGGTAAACTATAGGATCATATCCCTTCTCCTCAAGAAGAGAAACTGTTAAAAACTCGCCCTTGGATTTTGACATCTTGCCACCCTTGGTGTTAAGGTGATGCACGTGGAACCACTGAGGACACCACTCGTGTCCAAAGGTTGCCTCGCTCTGTGCGATCTCGTTAGTGTGGTGGGGAAAGGCGTTGTCAATACCGCCGCAGTGAATATCAAGATACTCGCCAAGATGCTTTCTCGCAATACAGGAGCACTCAATATGCCAGCCGGGATAACCAAGGCCGAAGGGAGAGTCCCACTTAAGCTCCTGATCATCAAACTTTGACTTGGTAAACCATAAAACGAAGTCTGTCTTATTTTTCTTGTTGCTGTCAGCCTCAACGCTGTCTCTTACACCAACTGCAAGGTCATCCTCTGAGAAGTCGTTGAAGATATAGTATTTTTCAAGTTTTGAGGTATCAAAGTAGATGTTACCTCCTGCGGAATATGCATAGCCCTTTTCAAGAAGGGTCTTTATCATATCGATAAACTCATTAATGCAGTTTGTCGCAGGCTCTACTATCTCAGGGCGCTTGATGTTGAGTTTATTTGCATCGCTGAAGAATGCATCGGTATAAAACTTGGCAATCTCCATAACCGTTTTATGCTCACGCTTTGCTCCCTTGAGCATCTTATCCTCACCCGTATCGGCATCACTTGTAAGATGTCCTACGTCAGTAATGTTCATTACACGGGTAACCTCATAGCCCGTATAACGAAGATACTTATCAAGTATATCCTCCATAATATAGGAGCGCAGATTACCTATGTGGGCAAAGTGATATACCGTAGGGCCGCAGGTGTACATAGTTGCCTTACCGGGTATCCTTGTCTTGAATTCATCCTTTTGTCTTGTTACAGAGTTGTATAAACGCATATTTTCTCCACTGTGCCATATTTGGCCAAAACATTTATTTTATTATATCATTTTAACAGAACTGCACGCAATTGTCAAGCGCATAGCACTAAGTTATAAATATAACCTTTAGTGTATTTTAAATATTTAACTTTTTTTATTTTGCTCTTGTATTTTTGGCGGTACTTTGGTATTATATAATAGAAGAATTATCATTATCTGTGAGGAAAATATGAAGGAAGAGAAAAAAATAAGGGAACAAAACCTGCCGGAGCTTGTTGGCATACATAAGGCTGTGCCTATTATTCTGTGCGCTCTTGCAGCATTTATAGCGCTGTGCTTTTTGCCTCTCGGTACAGGCTGGCTCGGTACCGCTATATCGGGAGTTTTGCTTGGACTTTTTGGCGGCGCGGCATTTGCACTGCCCCTGTTACTTATAATCCACGCAGTTTTTTATAAATTTGATATTGCGGAAAAAACGCTTGTATCACGTATAATTTTCTCCTCTATTGCACTGCTCGCGGTTTGCTCGGTTCTGTATTTATTCTATACAACGTCGGGTGAGGTAAGTTACAATATAGTAGACTTTTACACCCTTGGCACTTCACTTATCGGTGGTGGTGCTATCGGTAATACGCTGGCGTACTGCATTATGCTCCTTGTTGGCCCATGGGGTCTTGGCATTATTGCAGTAGCGATATTTGCACTCTACGTAACCTTCTTCTTCTCAAAATCAAGAGGCAGTATAAAGGATGCGTTTTTAAGATTTATCGCAAAAATACTTGATAAGTTTGCAAATATTGAAAACGGCGTTAAGGAAAAAAAGGATATAAAGAAAAACGGTGAGAGCGAGGAAAAAAGATTAAAGAGGGCTAAGGAGCAAAACAAAAAGACCCCCGATCTTTATAACGATAACTTCTTTGCAAGTTCAAATCAACTCTCCGAATTAAGAATAGACAAGCTCGGCATACGCGAGACAAGAGATAAGAAAACCACTGAGGAAAATATTACTCTTGAAAACTCGGTAAGGAAAAACAGAGCCGAGGAAGGTATAAGTGACGAACTCAACGGTACAAAGTTTGATTACGGAATTGAGCTTACCGATGAAGAAAAAGCGGGTATTACACCCGATGCGTTTAACGAACCCGATGAGCCTAGCGAAAAGGAATTAAGATCAAGGTTCAAGCTCGATGAGGCGGCTGATGACGTCTTTACACAGAACTTTGACCCGTTTGACATGGCAACTAACAGAAGCGCACAGTACAAGCGCTCAAGCAAGGCTTCCCCACGCGATAGCGAGGGTATTGCCGAACTTATGGAGCCCGTTGTAAGGAGCGAGGAAAACGCCGAGGACAAGCGCAAGAGTGAATTTGAAGCGCTTAAGGCAAGTTATTACGTGCAACTGAAGGCCGAAGAAGAGCAAAAGGCAAAAGCCGCTGCAAAACAGATGCTTTACGAGGAAAAGGCAAAGGAAAATGCTATTGACGATAGCGCTGTAAGAAGCGCGGCGCAGAATAGCAGTTTTGTGCCAGTACAGAAGATAATTGGCTTTAGCAAGAGTGAAAACGAGGATCTCGGTAAAGCACCTACTGTTTATGAAACCATATCCCAAAAATTCGAAAAACCCATCGAAACGCAAACATTCCTTTACGAAAAAGAGGAAAATACATCCGAAAATGATCCCATGAGAGTTGAGAGAACTATGGTAGAGCCTACTATAGATTTTACCGAAGATGACTATTTTAGTTCTGATGAGGATTACGATGATGACATTACCTACACTGCCGAGGACAAGGAGGAGGGTGAATACGATGATAAACCCATCCCCAAGGAAGAGCAGAACGAGAGGATAAACGACTTAAGAGGTCTTTTCTCTATCTTTGAAGAAAAGAACGACAGTGAAGAAAAGGATGAGGCTGAGGATAGCGCAAGCGATACAAACTATCCTCACGATATAGAGGAAGTGGAAAACTATCCTCCCGACAGAGAACAGGCAGAGAATTATCCGCCCGACAGAGAGGAAATGGAAAACTATCCTCCTGATAGAGAAAAGGCGGAAAATTATCCACCTGACCGTGAAGAGGCTGAGAGTTACCCACCCGACAGAGAAAGGATAGAAAAGGATACACCAAAGGAAAAGAAAGAGAAAAAGGAGGAATACAAGGAGCCGGATTACTCCGATTATAAGTTCCCCCCAATCGACTTATTGAAGACAGGTAGTACAAACGACGACGAGAATATCAATGCCGAGATACAGGAAAATGCCGAAAGGATTATTGATAAGATATCCAGCTTTAACGTTACTGCAACGGTAAAGAGCATTGACAGAGGCCCCCGTATAACCAGATACGAGATAGTCCCTGCAAGAGGCGTTAAGGTAAACGCCATTACAAACCTTTACCAGGATATAGTAATGGCACTTGCCGTTGACGGCGTGCGTATGGAGGCGCCTATCCCCGGTAAGAGCGCTATCGGTTTTGAGGTTCCCAACAAAAAGCCAAGCACGGTATTCCTGCGTGACCTTATTGAGGACGATCAGTTTATGGGCGCACCCTCTAAAACAAAGATATGTGTAGGTATGGACGTTACCGGCTCTCCCATATACGGAGATATTGCTAAAATGCCACACCTGCTTGTTGCGGGCGCTACGGGTATGGGTAAATCGGTTTGTATAAACGCATTCCTTTTAAGTTTGCTCTACCGCGCAAGACCCGATGAAATCAAGCTTATACTTATCGACCCCAAAAAGGTTGAGTTTAATATGTACAACGGCATCCCACACCTCTTAGTACCTGCAGTTACAGACCCCAAGCAAGCCGCAGGCGCACTTATGTGGGCGGTTGATGAGATGGAAAGACGCTTTGAACTTATTGAGGGCGCATACGTAAGAAACATTGACTCATACAACGAAAAGATGCTTGAAAACCCATCCCTTGGCAAGCCTATGTCAAAGATCGTTATAGTAATTGACGAGTTAAATGACCTTATGCTCCAGGTAAAAGACCCCGTTGAGGGACTGATAATGCGACTGACACAAAAGGCAAGAGCCGCCGGAATACATATTATTATCGGTACTCAGCGCCCGTCGGTAAACGTTATTACGGGTGTCATCAAGGCAAATATCCCCTCACGTATCTCTTGTAAGGTATCCTCAAGCGTTGACTCAAAGACAATTCTTGACCTTGGAGGTGCAGAAAAACTGCTTAACAACGGCGATATGCTCTATATGCCCGTAGGTACCCCCAAGCCCAAGCGTGTGCAGGGCGCATTTGTCTCCGACGGTGAGGTTGAAAAGGTTATCAAATTCCTTAAATCCCAGGCAAAGGGACAGATCTACAGCGATGAGATTGCCGATGAGATTAACCGCGCAGCACAGAAATGCTCAAAGAAAAAGGACTCTGATATGGACTTTGATGACTCCGATGACAGAGAGAGCACAAGCGGTGACGGATACTACAACGACCGCCAGTTCCTTGATGCTGTTGACGTTGCTATTAAGATGGGCAAGATATCGGTTTCAGGCCTGCAGAGAAAACTGAGTATCGGCTTCCAGAAGGCAGGCAGATACGTTGACATAATGGAGGATCTCGGTATCGTAGGCGAGGCAAACGGCTCAAAGCCGCGTGACGTGCTTATCACAAGAGATGAATGGCACGAAAGACTTGCCAGAACAAATTTTGATTAAAATACCGAGATTTGTTAACTTCACTTTACAAAAACACTTCAAAAAGTATTGCTCCTGCGAAAAAGCAGGAGCAATATAAATTAAGAGAGGCACGTTTTTTACATGGAGAAAATGGTATATATATTTTTAGCAGACGGATGTGAGGAGATTGAGGCGCTCACACCTATCGATATTTTAAGACGCGCAGGCATTAAGGTGCTGACCGTTGGTGTAGATAAAAAACAGATTGTGGGAGCACACGGGATCGGAATTATCGCCGATACCGATACAAATGCTTTTGTGCCCCAAAAATGCGATATGGTGATACTCCCCGGAGGGATGCCCGGCACAAACAACCTTGCCGCATCAAAAGCAGTACAAAAAACACTTGATATGGCAAAGGAATGCGGCGCATATATTGCCGCTATCTGCGCAGCGCCCATAATCCTCGGTGACAGAGGCGAGCTTGTGGGCAAACGCGCTGCTTGCTACCCCGGATTTGAAGAAAGACTTACCGGCGCTACGGTACTGAGTGAGGGCGTTGTCACAGACGGAAAAATAATAACGGCAAGAGGAATGGGCGTAGCATGTGACTTTGCCCTTACGCTTGTAAAGGTGCTTTTGGGTGAAGATGCGGCTAAAAAAATTGCCAAACAGATAATAAAGGAAGATTACTGATATGTCAAAAAATGAAACGAATATTGCTTACCGCTGCCCCGAGTGTGGCTTTGCCACCTTTGGCTTTATCGGTAAATTTGCATTAAAAAGCAACCTTGTAAGACTTAAGTGCGCTTGCGGTGATAAGAGCAGCCTTGATATTTCGGTAAGGAGCGATAAGAAGATAGAATTGTCTGTCCCTTGCGTTTTTTGCAAGACTAACCACTCCTTTGTTATATCGGAGGGGATATTCTTTGATAAGGAACTCTTCCCTATCAAGTGCCCGTATGCCAATACAGATATCGCTTTTGTCGGTGAAAAGGATGCGGTAGACGAGGCAGTAAAAAAGAACACAGAAGAACTTAATGCGCTTGTGACCGCCCTTGAACTTGATGATTTTAAGGATATGCAGCCAAGCGAGGTTGACGAGTGTGAAGTACTGCCAGACCCCGAGATTTATGATGCAATAAGATTTTTAGTCAAGGAGCTGGAGGCCGACGGCAAAATCAACTGCCCTTGTAAGGTTGGCAGTTATGAGGTGCGCTATACCGATCACTCTATTGAAGTCTACTGCGAAGAATGCGGCGCAACATACGAGTTTAACGTACCAAGTATGGCAAGCGCACACGAACTTATTGAGCTTGACGAAATTACACTTAAATAATTAAAGAAGTCCGTAAAAGAGCTGAATACCGCGGTAAATACCGAGAGCAAAGAGATTTGGCGAGGTGGTCATAAGATAGACGTCGTTTGCGTTTGTGATAAAGCCCATCTCCACTATCGTAGCAGGCATCTCTGTGCGCCTCAGTACGTAGAGACCCGGGCGCTCTATCACACCGCGGTTGCGTATACCTACAACAAGGCTCACCTGCTCGGCAATATAAGTGGCAAGTGTGTTTGCCTCGGTAAGATTATTATCGTATATAAGACACTCAACACCGCTTGCCGCCTCTCTGGCAGAGGCGTTTGTGTGCAGGGAGACAAAGATATCTGCCCCCCAACTGTTTGCCTGATTTACTCTTGCAGTAAGGCTACTTGTGTTATTTGTACCAAGGACGGTGTCTTGGGTGGGACGGGACAGCCTTGGGATAAAATTGGGATCAGCGGCAAGATAGTCATAGAGCAAAAGTCCTATCCGATAGGTTATATCCTGCTCAAAAAATCCGTTACCCTCAGCGCCTGTATTGTAATCCCTGGGATTATGTCCCTGATCAATATATACTTTGTATGCCATAAATTATCCTTTCACGCACACACAGTGCATTCTTTATTCTACATATATTTTATGAAGGACAGTTATTTTTGCCTATGAATGAACTCAAAAGAATTTTAAGTTTTGTAAGACGCGCCGTTGATGATTACGGCATGATAGAGGAAAACGACAGAATTGCCGTCGGTATATCCGGAGGCAAGGACTCGCTGTGCCTGCTTATTGCTCTTGCAGAGATGAGAAGATTTTATCCTAAAAAATACGAGGTCGTGGCTATCACGGTTGATATGGGCTTTGAGGGAATGGACTTTAGCCCGATAAAAGAACTTTGCGACAGCCTTAACGTTGAGTACAGAGTAGTCAAAACCGACATAGCAAAGATAATCTTTGACGTAAGAAAAGAGCCAAACCCCTGCTCACTGTGCGCCAAGATGCGCCGTGGCTCTTTGCACCAGGAGGCGCAGAATGCAAACTGCAACAAGGTAGCGCTCGGTCACCATTATGATGATGCCGTAGAGACCTTTATGCTTAATCTGTTCTTTGAAGGACGCCTTGGCTGTTTCTCACCAAAATCATATCTGTCAAACAGAAAACTTACCCTTATAAGACCCCTCTTATATGCCCAGGAAAAGGACGTAAAGTACTTTGCAAGACGCCGCAATCTGCCCGTAATAAAGAGTCTGTGCCCTGAGGACCACGCAACCGAAAGAGAAAATATGAAGGCTCTTTTAAACTCGCTCGAAAACAACAATGACGGACTTAAGCACCGTATCTTCCACGCAATGTGCAAGGCACAAATTGACGGATACAGACTTAACGGCAGATATCCAAAACCCAAAGAGGAAAGCGACGAGTGTGAATAAAACAAAAAAAGTTCCGCGATTATCTCGCGGAACTTTTTGCATTTAAAAGTAAATTAAAGTTTGCTTTTTTGTCTTTCAGACGGCGTAACTCGTATTTGGCTCAAGAACTATTTTCTCGCCGTCAACCTTAACGTAAAGAGGTGTATCGGTGGGATTTGTTATTTTATTATCCTCAACTATAAGAGAATTTATCTTGTCCTCATAAGTCATAATATCGCCGACAGAGGCGTACCAGAAGTCATCCTTACGGTTGCCATATTTTTGGGCATACTCCTTAAGGTCATCCCATCTTTGCTCCCTCTCAAAGTCGACTGAATGCACACCAAAGGCAAAAAACTTAAGTTCACCGTCATCGGGCAAGGCATCGTATTTTTCTGCCAGAGTGAGAAGGCTTGTGCAGGTCGCATTATAACTCCACGCCATACGGTTTTTGGGAATGGCGAAGTTATCAAGGTCAAGTCTCTCACCTGTACGGCGTATAGACTGGTATCCCATTTTTTCGATATCTTTATCAAGTTCCTCATTCCTCTGCCAGCCATAAGGGTAGATGAAGCCCTTTACACTGCCCTCGCCGAATATTTTTTCTATCTCATCCTTACCCTCTTTAACGTATCTTAAATAGTCCTCATAGGTTACGCACTGGCGCCAGGAGTTCTTATCGTTTTTATTCATTGGGAACCAGATAAGCGAAGGATTCTCCTTATCACGGTAAAGATATTCGGGATCGGCAGTTTCTCT
Organism: Eubacteriales bacterium; assembly: GCA_045653505.1. Lineage (GTDB taxonomy): Bacteria > Bacillota > Clostridia > Oscillospirales > CAG-272 > UBA1740. The sequence goes on from JAZOLZ010000012.1 coordinate 51,504, forward strand.
GTCGTAAAAGGTGTCGGCTATCCTCTCTGCTATGCCCTCCTTTATGAGGAACGGGTGGTATTTACAGTGGTTTGCCACCTCGTGTCCTTTATAAAAATCGGGATATGAGCCCTCGTTAAGACTAAAATAACGCATATTTGAGCTTACAAGGTTAAACGTACCCACAAAGCCATAAGGGTTAAGTATATCAAGGAAAACCTTGTCCCATTTAATATTACCGTCATCAATTGTAAAGGTAAGAGATTTTTTTACAAAGTTCGGAAAACACTTTTCTATTTTCATATTTTTACTCCGTATATCATTTGAGGCTGAGCCATTTGACCCAGCCTCAGTTTTTATTATCCAAAGATAAATGCTATAATTCTTTTAAGTACCTCAACTACCGCGATCAGCACACTTGAAAGCGATACGCCGCCTGTAGCGCTGACTGCTACGTCAAGATTGTTCTTATACGCACTGTTTGCGTTTGCTACGTCACTGTTATAAAGCGAGATAGCCGCTTTAAGAGCAACCTTAGCATCATATACACCTGTGTAAGTAGGCTCGGAATTAGCAGCCGCATACTGTGCCTCGGCTATAAGCTGTCTGCGCTCAAGGAGAGTAATACCGCTCTTTTTAAGCTTAACGTTAACGATGTTTATAAGGTTATCCGAGTGCATTTTAAGAGTATCAATAACGGTCTTGTAGTTATCAAGTTTTGTATTCTCTACGATAATGCTGAGACCCGGTACGGTGCCTGCTGCCTTAAGTTCAAGAGCCGCATTAACCTTTTCCACTCTCTCGCTGTAGGTAAGAGAATCCCAAAGAGCCTCAAGTTCATTTACCGCATCAACATAGAGGTTCTTGTTTGTCATAGAAGTTTCAAGATATTCTACGGTTGCATAATATGTCTCAAGATACTTATCCATATCAGGATAGGTTTCCTCAACACCATCTGTGAAAGTAGCAAGTATTTCTCTTGCACCAACAACCTTTTTGCTATCTTCAGTAGCCTCCTGACCGTAAATGAACGCCGCCTTGGTGTAGTAAGATGCTACAAGGCCTGCCTGATCAATCTTGGTCATAAAGTCCTGACACTTGATAACAAGCGCTTCGATCTCACCGTATCCTACCGTATACTTTGTAGGACAGGCATTAAGAAGTTCACCCGTAATATTTTCATCTGTGTAACTGAAGTCTACGATATCCTTTACCGTGTTTGCATCAAGGTAAGCAAGATATCTTTCACCAAGAGTCTTATCACCCTCATCGTTTGCAAGGATGCATACTGCGTTATAATACTTAATCGCATCTGCCTTTAAAGTTTCAAGAGTTGCAAGAGCGCTCTCGTATACCGCAAGCGCATCAGAAACACCCTCGTAAGAGATATCGTACGCATACTCAGCCGCTACATTTGTGTACGTAAGAATCTTGGCATAGTTAAGAGAGGTGATATCTATGTACTCGCCCTCTGCCTTAAGAGATGCCATAAAGTTCTCGCAGGATGCGGCAATTGCATCAACCTCTGCCACTTCAGCCTCGTAAAGAACAATTGCATCAGCATAAGCGCTTACCTGCTCATCGGTAAACTCATCCTCAGAACGGATGTTTGCCTTAGCCGCAGCAATGACACCGAGTTGAGCAAGTCTTTGTTGATAGTTGCTATCCTTATCAATCGCCGAAACAGCATCAAGGAATACATTAAGATATGCGACAGAGATGCCGGGAAGCAGATTATCCACAAACTCCTTAGCCTCTAAATCATCTGTAGAATAGCCGTATACGTTAACAAGAGTATCGATAATGTCTACTATACGTGCCTTTAACTCATCATCAGCCTCAGCGTAAAGAGCCTTGAGTTCCTTTACCTTGGCGGTAACGAGAAGCTGCTTTTCAGCCGCGGTGTACATTGCATCGGAGGAATATACCTCAACGTTATCAACGTATGCGGTTATACCAACGTTCTCTGCCTCGCCGCTCTGATCATAGTCGTTTACCTCAAAGCCGAAGATAATATTGGATACACTTTCAAGAAGTGGGAAAGATATGTCAGCAACCGACGCAAGCTCGCCATCCTTAGGGCCTACTTTAAAGGAGAAGGTCTTATCGGTTGAATTATAGAAGAAGCGCACGGACGTCCACTCGTCAGATGCAAGAGTAAAATCTGAAACGGTGGTGTCAACGTAATCCTGCTCCTCTTCACTAAAGCCGCGGTATACTACCGCACCCTTGTCAAAATCTATAAACAGAAGGTGGAGCGCCTGCTCGGTAACACCCTGACCCTGAAGTCTTACGGTCAGTACGCCAAGAGAACTCTTAACGTCAAGATTGACGCCGTAGCCTATCTGATCGGGAGCAAGCTCAACACTGTATCTTACAGCAGTTGCGTTGCCCTGTACGGCTGAGTTAACTATCTTAAGAGCGCCGTCCGTGACAGAGACTGTAACCTCCTCAAAATCTTTATTGTATGAGGGCATGACAGCACTCTCTGCATCAGAGAAATCCTCCATAAGATACTCGGGGGATTCGTAATACTTAAGTACATCCGCCACCTCGTCTGCCTCCATAGCAAATGCACCCGTAGCGAATACCGCAAGGCACACAGCAAGGGACAAAACGGATATTAATGCTTTTTTCAAAAGTTTCATTCCACTTCTCCTTGAAAAGAGTAAAATATTTATACAAGTTAATTATAGCACAAAAAAATCACAAAAATCAACTCGCCAAGTTAGCAAAAATTATATCCCCGTTTTGTGCTTTTTGTACAACACGCGTTAAATAATAAAGTCTTTAGAAAAAGTAATAAATATTTTTTGTTCTTTTTAAAAATATTTTCTGTTTTTTTATTGATTTTTTGACACGGCTATGTTAAAATTTAAGGTGACACAAAAACAAGGAGGGCTTATGGGTAAAGGTATCTATACTTATTACAAAGAACGTCTTATTGAAATAGGCGGCAATAACAAGTGTCTTTGTCTTCGCAGCATCGTAAAAAAGAACGCCTATGATATCGGCCGTATATTTGAAGGCCGCGATATCAAAATAGCAGAGTTTTTAGAATTCTTACACGCAGATGCCAACACTCCCCTGACCCTTGTTGACAAAAAGGAGCGCAAGGAAATTCTTACTGCGCTTGATGTCGAAGATAAGGTTGAAAAGAAGTTCAAGATAAATGCCGAAATGGACGATGCGGAGTTCAAAAAGCATAAGGAAAAGGAAAATAAGTTCCGCCGCGAGGAATACCAGAAGGCTATTGATACAGAACTCACAAGAATAAAGGAACTCAAGCGTGAGACCGAGGAAATTGAAAAGGAAACAGGCAGATATGAACTTTATATCGGCTATCCCTTTGTATTCGGTACAATCGTGCAGTCGGGCACTAAAACTACGGTTAAGGCGCCCCTTATGCTCATCCCCGTAACTATCGAGTTCCCCGATGAGAACACCGCTGAAATATATATCAGCCGTAAGGAAAAAATTCACATCAACCCTGCTCTGGTCTACGCATACGCGCAATCAAAGAAGCTTAATCTTGAAGATATACAGCTCGAGTATGACGATCTTTCCGACTTCCCTACCGTTAAGGACGTTGTTGCATATCTTGCCACCTTTGGCGTCAAGATCGAATATACGAACTCAAAGAATATTTACGCATATCAGAGGTTCAAGGAGCCTGACGGCAAGCCCGATCTTTCAATAAGACACGGCTGTGTTATGGGCCGCTTCCCCCTCTCTAACGCAATCTATGCCGATTATACGGTGCTTGAAAAGCAGAAACTCACTAACGATGCTATTAATGAGCTGCTTATCCCCAAAAAGCACAAGAAGAAAAAGGTAAAGGCTAAGAAAAAGAACACGCAGACGCAGGACGGTTATTATGCAGTAAAAATGCTTGACTATGCGCAGTCACGCGTTATAGAAAAGGTTGCCGAAAAGGGCAATATGGTAATCTACGGCCCTCCCGGTACAGGTAAGTCGCAGACAATCGTAAATATTATCACAGACTCTATCGTAAAGAACAAGCGCGTGCTTGTTGTTTCTCAGAAAAAGGCGGCGCTGGACGTTGTATTCAACCGTCTTGGCGCGCTCAATGAAAAGGCTATATATATTGCCGACGAGAGCCGTGAAAAGGGCAAGTTCTATGACAGATGCTTTGCATCCCACACAAACAGTATTGAGGAAGCTAAGGTAGACCTCAGCTTTGCCGAGAAGGAATTTGCCGAACTCGAAAAGAGGATAAACACCGAGAAGAATAAACTTGACCGTATCTATAGTGTGCTTAACGATAAGCGTAACTTTGGCCTCTCGCTTGCACAGATGTACGAGAAGAGTTACAATATCTCAAAGCAGTCAAACGATTATAAGATTTATCAGGAACTTATTGAAAACCCCGATATAATGGCGCTTGACTACAAGTCTTTGTCCGATGCGCTCTTTGTAATACGCTCACAGAACCTTGAGGGACTGTACTATAACTTTGTGGAAAACAAGGAGAGAAACCCGATTATAGAGCATCTGAGGCCCGACGTTGACCTCGGTACTATAAGCGAGGTAAAGGAACTTATTGCAAAGACCGCAAAGAGCAGAAAGGGTATGTTCAATACCAAAAAATATCCCTACTACCGCCAGGTGCTTACCTACTACTACGAGCTAGAAAACGAGAAAAATATTGACAGACTTGTTGATATCGAGAGCCGCTTTGTATATCCTAAGATGCTCTTCCGCTCCAAGGCAAAAAAGGAGATAAAGGATAAATTCAAGGATACCATAAAGGCGCTTGAGGAATATATCGAAACCTACCGTTTCTTAAGACGTGTGCTGACCGACGACGGCTTCCTTGCGGTGATTGATAACATCATAAGAGGTAACACGCAGTACATCAAGCACGTAAACGATGCTCTTGACGATTATATCTCACTGCGCGATATTCACAAGCTGCTTGAAAGCCTTGACAAAAACAACATCACAGTGCTTAACTTTGCTTATATCAACAGCAAGGGATACCAGAATTATCTTGACATAATTTCAAAAGTGCTGCACTTAAGGATTTATCACGAGATACAGGTTTGCGAGGCGGAATGTAAAGATGACTTGGCATTAACGGTCGATTTTTCCAACATTACCTCACGCATTTACAAGTTGCGTAATGAGCAACTCGGCGTTGCAGCCAAGATCTGCGCAGGTAAGAGCAGCGGTGAATACAACGCCCTTTATGAGTCAAGAGAGGACAACAAGGACTATCTATACCAGATATCAAAGAAGAAAAAGCAGTGGCCTATACGTAAGACACTTGAGGTCTACGGCGACTTCGTGCTTTCTCTCTATCCCTGCTGGCTGCTCTCACCCGAGAACGTATCTACCCTTTTACCCCTTACAAAAAATCTTTTTGATATAGTTATTTTCGATGAGGCATCTCAGGTATTTATCGAGAGCACCATCCCCACCATTTACAGAGGTAAAAATATTGTTGTCGCAGGTGACGCCAAGCAGTTAAGACCCTCTGCAACATTTATCAAGAGATACCTCGGCGCTGATCCTGAACTCCAGGAGGACTACTCCGTACAGGCTGCCCTTGAGGTTGAGAGTTTGCTTGACCTTGCGGTATCAAGGTACGAGAGCGCATGGCTTACCTACCACTACCGTAGCCAGAGCCAGGAACTTATTGAATTCTCCAACAACGCCTTCTATAACTCGGAGTTGCAGATATCTCCCAACGTTAAACGTACAGAGGACAGCACTCCTATTATAAGACACAAGGTAAACGGCAAATGGATAAACCGTGAGAACCTTGCTGAGGCAGAGGAGGTCGTAAGGATACTCAAGAATATCTTTGCGACACGTAAAAACGGCGAGAGCATCGGTATTATTACCTTTAACTCCGACCAACAGGATGCAATTGCAAATGCAATTGACAAGGAGATGGTGAGGGATGCCGACTTCCGCGCAAATATGCTTAACGAGCAAAGCCGCATTGAAAACGGTGAGGACACCAGCATATTTATCAAGAACCTTGAAAACGTACAGGGTGACGAGAGAGATATCATAATCTTCTCTATCGGATATGCAGAAAACGAGCAGGGCAAGGTTTATACTAACTTTGGCTCACTCTCGGGCGAGGGCGGAGAAAACCGTCTTAACGTTGCTATCACACGTGCTAAGCGCAAGATCCATATCGTAACAAGCATTGAGCCCGAGGCGCTTAAGGTCGAGGGTGCTAAGAACGAAGGACCTAAACTGCTCAAGCAGTACCTTATGTTTGCAAGAGCCGTATCCGCTGAGGACTATGCGTCACAAAAGGCTATCCTTAACGCTATCAATATTGATGCGAGCAAGTCAGAAAGCCTTGAGGCCACTGTGGGCATTGAGGACGATATCAAGGAAAAACTTGAAAAGCTCGGTTATACCGTCGACACAAGGCTCGGTAACAGAAAGAACAGAATTTCTCTTGCGGTATACGATGAGAGAAGCGGCAGATATCTTGTGGGCGTTGAGCTTGACAAGGATGCGTATAAGGTCTCTGAGTCTATTATGGAAAGAGACGTATACAGACCCAAGTTCTTTGAGTCGCGCGGATGGACCATACTGCGTGTATGGTGCCGTGACTGGTGGCTCTACCCCGGCAAGGTCGTAAAGACTATTGCGCAAGCGGCAGACAAAAACTACCTCAAGATACACGGTGAAAAGCCGATAAGAAAAATCAGAGGCAGAATTGAGGGCGATATTGCCGAGATTGATCTTGATAACGATACGGACGAGGATATTTAATATCAAATTATCGGGTTGTTCTTAAAAAGACAATCTGCCTGAATAAAAAAAGAGACGCTTGTCGACACACCCCAAAAACAGGGAGTGAAGCAAGCGCCTCTTTAATTTTAATTGTCCGAAAGACAAACTTCCTTATAGGTCTTTTTCATATACTTTTTGTTAAGTATATACTTTTCGCCATATTGCATAAGGTCGGTAAATACCCTCTCGATAAAGGCCTTGGTTTTCTCATTAGCCTGTGCAAACGAGCCGTGCTTGTGCCAATGAATGAGCGCCTTGTCGGGAGTGTAATTTTTACCGTTATATGTCTTTGTAGCGGCAAGTTTATCGCATATGCACTCTACTGCATATTTGTACGGCACAAGAGGTTGTATCTCACACTCAACGTCATACCAATATTCTATGTGATGCTTATTCCTGCCCTTATGGTGCAGCCATGCGTTGCTAAGCCCCGTGTCCCTGCGGCAAAGACCTATGGGAGAACGGCCACCGTGGAAATATTTAACGCTCTCAATAAACTCTATGGGAGAAAGTTTAGACAGATCGTGTACCAATCCACGCCATACAAGACCGCACTTAACACAGTGGATAAAGACCAGCCACTTGTGCTTAGTAATAAGCCATAAATGCTTTAAAGCCTTGGAAATTGTAAACTTATAATTACTTTTCAAGCTGATATTCCTTTTCTGTCGGTGATTTATAAAAATTAATTACCGACATTTTAAGACTTAAATAATTTTAATAGCATCGCCCTTGTTGTCAAGTGCGCTCTCATAAAAGAGTTTAAGCACCTTTACCATATCGGGATAATCCTTTGCGCCTGCAGTCTCAGTAGATGAGTGCATTGCAAGTTGCGCAAAGCCGATATCTATGGTGTGTACGGACACCTGGGTGCTGTTGAGCGGGCCAAGGGTTGTGCCTCCTAAGATATCTGCACGGTTATAGTATCTCTGCGCTTTAATACCCGCCCTTTCACAAAGGGTTGTGAAGATAGCGTCGGATATTGAGTCGGTAGAATATCTCTGCTGAGAATTGTGCTTGATAACTATGCCGCCGTTAAGCATGGGCGCGTTATTTTTATCCGCAAGTTCCGGATGCGCGGGGTGTACTGCGTGAGCATTGTCAGCACTTACTGCAAAACTGTTGGCAAGTGACTTAAGATACTCCTTCTCATTCTTGCTTATCCTATAAAGGGTATCTCTTAAAAATGTGGAGGATGCGCCCTGCTTTGTACCGGAGCCTACCTCCTCGTTATCATAAAGAACAAATACGGGAGTCGACTTTGTATTCTCTGCTTTAAGGAATGCCTCAAGTGTCGCATAGGTACACATAAGGTCATCAAGACGGGGGGAAAGTATAAACTCACCGTTTGCACCAAAGAGCTTTGCCTTCTCTCTTACGTAAAGGTAGAGATCCCAACTTATTATATCCGATTTGTTTACACCGATACTCTTTGCAATCTCATCAACAAGATCTGCATTTGCACAGGTAGAATAAAGGGGCAAAAGGTCATTGGCTACGTCAAACTTGGCACTCTGATTCACTTCTCTGTTCATATGAATTGCAAGGGAGGGTATGCACAGAAGATCTTTATCAATATCAACAGGCACTTCTTTTACACCGCCCTCAGTCTTGATCACTACCCTACCTGCTACGGAAAGAGGTCTGTCAAACCATGAATAATTGATAAGGCCCCCGTATTTTTCTACGTCAAGACGGGTATAAATACCCTTCTTCTCGGGAGTAAGTTTTACCTTAAAGGTGGGTGAGTCCGAATGTGACATACACATCATAAAGCCCTTAGCGCTCTCGTTATACACAAAGGCGATAAGGGAGGAATTTGCACGGTTAATAAAATACTTACCGCCATTTTCAAGCACGTAATCGCAACTCTCATAAAGCTCGGTAAAGCCGTTTTTCTTAAGAATATTTGCCGTAGCGGTTACTGCGTGATACGAGGTTTTTGCCTCATCTATAAACGAAAAAAGATTTTTTAAACTCATATTCGCTCCATATTTTTATATTTACAGAACAATTTTACATCTTTTATATTAAAATGTCAACTTTACGGTTGAAAAAAGTTATCATTTAATGTAAAATAATTAAAGAAAGAAAAAATTCTCTTTTTGGAGGAGAAATATGCTCAAAATTAACGGTTATGACAGCGCAAAGGAAGTCTTTGACTTTTTTGCAAAAATAAGTGCGGTGCCTCGTCCCTCGGGACTGACGGGGCACATTGCAGACTACCTTGTAGCCTTTGCAAAGGAAAGAGGACTTGAATTTATACGTGACAAAAAGGATAACGTAATTATAAAGAAGGGTGCAAGCGCAGGATATGAAGATCGCCCCACTGTAATTATACAGGGACACACGGATATTGTTGCGGAAAAGACGCCCGAAAAAATAATAGATATGCAAAGAGAGGGCCTTGACATCTTTACAGACGGTGACTTTATAAAGGCTGACAGAACGACCCTTGGAGCAGATGACGGCATTGCCGTTGCCTATATGCTCGCTCTGCTTAACGCAAATAATATCCCCCACCCCGCACTTGAATGTGTATTTACCTCGGATGAGGAGATAGGTCTTTTAGGTGCTGCGGCACTTGATGCAAAAAGGCTTTCGGGCCACACTATGATAAATATAGACTCGGACGTCGAGGGTGTATTTACCGTAGGTTGCGCAGGAGGTATGCGCCTTGATATTAGCGCAAAAGACCTAAAAAAGCAACCTTTAGTTGGCAAAAAGTGTTATAAGATTGAAATTTGCGGTCTGATTGGCGGACATAGCGGAATTGAAATTGATAAGGGCAGAATCAACGCAAACAAGTTTATCGCAAGTATACTTAAGGAAATACCGGATATACTGCTTTGTGAAATACACGGCGGTAATGCTGATAACGCTATACCGAGAGAGGCTTATGCCATTATTTCATCCGATAAGGATATCCTACCTGAACTTAAGGAAGCAAAGGAAAAATACCTGCCCAAGGTAAGTGCCGAGGGAGATGGCAATATTATTATAAGCGAAGCAAATGCCGACTGTCACTTTACCAAAGAGGACAGCGAAAAAATCATTTCTCTTATTTGTGAAGCGCCAAACGGCGTAGTAACAATGAGCAGTGACATAGAGGGTCTTGTACAGACCTCCCTTAACCTCGGTATACTGAGAATTAAGGACGAGGTGAATATCACCTACTCACTGCGCTCATCAAAAAATAAAGAAAAAAGTGCGCTAAGAAATCAGCTTTTTGATATAGCGAAAAAATACGGCATGGACTCATCCACACACGGCGAATACCCTGCGTGGGAATACAATAAGGGTACGCATCTTGAAGGAGTGCTTATCGATACGTACAAAAAGATGTACGGCAAAGAGCCAAAGGTTATGACAATACACGCAGGACTTGAATGCGGCATTTTTGCAGAAAAGATTGCGGGGCTTGAGTGTGTATCTCTTGGCCCTGATAATTTTGATATACATACACCCGAGGAGAGGCTTAGCATATCCTCAAGTGCAAGGGTGTGGGAATTCTTACTTAATTTACTTAAAGAGATATAAGGAGATAGATATGAAAAAACAAAGACTAAGAAAATATGCGCATCTTATCGCAACGGTAGGTGCTAACGTTAAACGCGGCCAGGAGGTATTTATCAACTGTGAACTTGACCAGCCCGAGTTTGTAAAAATGGTTGCAGAGGAGTGCTATAAGGCAGGCGCTAAGAGAGTGTACGTAGACTTTGGCTATCAGCCTCTGACAAAGGTCAACGTTAAATACTGCACAGACAAGACCCTTGCTGAAATGGAAAAATGGGTTATTGATAAATGGGAGCACCAGGCAGAGGTTTTGCCCTGCAAAATTTATATTATGTCCGAGGACCCCGACGGACTTAAGGGAATAAATCAGAAAAAGTACGCAAAAATGGCAGCGGCACGCTCAAAGGCAATTAAACCGATAAGAATGAGAATGGAAAACCGCTATCAGTGGTGTATTGCCGCAGTGCCCAGTAAGGCGTGGGCAAAAAAGGTATTCCCCACCCTTAGCACATCCAAGGCTGTTGAAGCGCTGTGGGAGGCAATACTGCACACCAGCCGAGTATGGGATGACCCCAACGAGGAATGGAACAAGCATAACAAAAATCTTGCAGACAAGTGCGCTTGGCTTAACTCATTAAATATCAAAAAACTGCACTACACAGCATCTAACGGCACAGATCTTACAGTAGGTCTTATCCCCGGCGCTGAGTTTATGGCAGGCGGTGAATACACAGTAGGCTCACACAACTTCTTCAACCCCAACATCCCCACAGAGGAGGTCTTTACCTCTCCTATGAAGGGTGAGGCAGAGGGCATCGTTTATTCGACAAAACCCCTCTCCTACGGCGGACAACTTATAGATAACTTCTTTATAAGATTTAAGGACGGTAAGGCTGTTGAGTGCGGTGCGGAAAAGAACGAGTCAATGCTTAAGGAGCTTATCGGTATGGATGAGGGCGCAGCATATCTCGGAGAGTGCGCACTTGTACCCTTCTCCTCTCCTATTAACCAGACAGGACTGCTCTTCTACAACACGCTCTTTGATGAAAATGCAGTGTGCCACCTTGCCCTTGGCAGAGGCTTCTCTAACGTTTTACCCGACTGTGAAAACCTTACAAATGAGGAGTGTAAGGAAAGAGGAATTAATGACTCTATCGTGCACGAGGACTTTATGATAGGTACGCCCGATCTTAAGATAGTTGCTACCACCAAAGACGGAGATGAGGTAGTGATCTTTGAAAACGGCGAGTGGGCAAAATAAGTAAATGTTCGCAGAAAATGTCAGTTTTTGTAAATAAACGGTTGCAAAAACGAAACGAAATGACATAATTAAAGCGGTATACTGAAATCGGTATACCGCTTAATTTTTATCAACTTTTGCTTTTGAGTTTTTTGAAATCTATATCAATTTCACTTACTATAGAGGCGCCTATAATAAGGATGGCACCGATAATTGTAAAGGGAGTTATCGGCTCTGAAAGTACGGTGGCTGAAAGGATAACCGCAACGGCAGGGTCAACGTAACTGAGAACTGCGATAGTGCCGGGGGAATTCAAAGAAAGTGACTCAAAATAAAGGGCATAAGAAAGACCTGTATGCACAACGCCAATGCACAAGACAAGCAAAACTACAGTGGGTGTAATATTGATACCGCCAAAGTCAAAGCCGCCTGAAAGAAAGGTATACGGTATCATAATGACAGCCGCAGAAAATAGTTGAACTGTAGTCTTTGAGTAGGTATCAATTGCCTTTAACTTTTTGTTTAAGATAATAACGGTAGCATAGAGCACCGCGGCAGATACGCCAAGGATAATGCCGAGAGGACTTACGTTACCGCCATCAAGCACGCCCGATACAAGCACCATACCAAATAGCGCCGTCAAAATACAAATGCCCTTTTTGAGTGTAATGCGCTCCTTTAAAAACACGGGAGAGAGGATTATTACAAATATGGGCGCTAAGTAGTATGAAAGGGTCGCTGATGCAACAGAGGTATAATTATACGCCTCAAAAAGCAGCACCCAGTTAAAGCCCATAACAATACCCGAGATTACGAGAATTATAAGATTTGATTTTATTGCTTTTATATCAGGGCGCTTACGGATAAGCAGCATAACCAAAAGTAATGTAACAACGCCAAGCACTGCCCTTATGAATGCTATAAAGGAGGAGGCGAGGGGAATAAATTTTTTGACTACGCCTATCGTACCGAAGATGAGCATTGAGATAACGATAGCAAGTCTGCCTTTTAATCTGTCTTTCATTTTGTTGCCTTGAATAAGTTTATAGATTTAATGCAGATATTATAGCACACAAGAAAATAAATTGCAATAAAAATTTAAAAAGCGGTACGAACAACAGAAATAAAGACAGCGGCATATTTATCACCTACTGCAAAAACAGAATACAAAAAAGAAAAAGTAATCCGTGCGCAAAAGGCACACGGATTACTGAAATTATCTCTGTTTTGGGACAACGATGTTTATTTTTTTATATTTTACGCCTATTTTCGAGCGTTTTAGCAGTACATATTGTTATTATTCATAAAGGCGTATATCTGCTCGCCGTGCTGCTGCTCCTCCTGCTGGATATGACCGAGGACTCTGCGCGCTGTGGGGTTTTTAAACTCAAAGACACTTGTGTTGTAGACGCTTGATACGTGCTTTTCCATACTAAGCATATCCTGGCAAAGGAATGCATCATTATCTCTGTCGGCTTGATTTTTGTAACTCTCAGGACAACTCTGACAATACTCGTTATTTGCGCTGAGCGCTCCGGGCGCCTCGGGACAGGTACCCTGTAGCATCTGATTTACCGTCTGCAAATGGCTTTCCTCTGTTTTTGCCATAGAGGTAAAAAGGTTTTTAAGATTTTCGCACTTTGCCTCGGATGCATACTTTGTATACTTCTTAATGCAAAGTTCCTCCTGCCCCTTCATATCCTTTAAAAGTTCTGTTTCTTTTTGTGTTAACTGCACTTGCCTTTTCTCCTTTTTATTAGATTTGTAGGTATTATTTGCAGAGAAATGAGGTTTTATGCAAGGTGCTTTAATAACACAAAAGAGGCACGGAGTAATTCCATGCCTCTTGATTAAAAATTGTTTTATTTGTGTTCGTGATACGACAAACCCGGGTGACAGGATTTTGAGCAGAAATTTTCGTTATTCACACCGATAGGCGTAGTTGCGTAGTTACCTACGTCGAGGTTGAAAAACGGAGATTTATGCCGAAATACCTAAGCCCAAACTTAAATTTGTAAGTCAGGGTGTTTATCCCTTATCACTGAGAGTGCCTCCTCGTCTGCGCAAACGGTAACGTCAGCAGCAAACTGAAGAATTGAGGCAGGTACTTTGGGTGTTACGTCGCCAAAGAGAGATTTTTCAAGAATATCTGCCTTGCCCTTGCCGAGCGCTATAAGGAGTATCTTTTTTGCGCTCATTATCTGGCCTACACCCATCGAAAGCGCCTGGGTGGGCACAAGGTCACGGGATGCGAAGAAACGTGAATTTGCATCAATTGTGGATGCGGTAAGGTCTACAAGACCTGTGCCTTTTGAGAAAACGTCGCTTGGCTCATTAAAGCCGATATGGCCGTTGTTACCGATACCGAGCAGTTGTATGTCGATACCGCCCATCTCTGCTATAACGCTGTCATATCTCTTGCACTCTGCCAAAGGATCAGCGGCAAGACCGTTAGGAAGATTTGTATTCTCCTCCTTTATATCTACGTGATTAAAGAGGTTATCGTGCATAAAGTAGGCGTAACTCTGATCGTGATCGGCAGAAAGTCCTACATACTCATCAAGGTTGACGCTCTTTATATCCTTAAAGGAAATCTCGCCCGCCTTATTCATCCTAATAAGTTCTTTATACATACCGATAGGTGAAGAACCGGTTGCAAGACCGAGAACTGCATCGGGCTTATTCTTTATAACCTCAGCCATAACCTCGGCTGCGTTTTTGCTTGCATCTAAAGCATCCTTTGCATAGATAATTTTTATCATGACTATACCTCGTTTTATGAGTATTTTTTAACTATTGCGCGCATCTCGGGGAGCACCTTTTCCATATCCGAAACAAGTTTGAACTGGTTGCGGCATCTGTCAAGGTTATGACCCTCTCTTGTAGTCTTGAAGTAGGTATCACCGTTAAGATAGTCGGTAAGGAAACGCATACCGCACTCAAAGGTCATCATAATTGCAGCAGTGGGCAGATGCTCAAGCTCACCCTCAGTAAGACCGCCCTTAGCACCCTCGATAAAGCCCTTAACGTAAAGCTCATAAAGGCCTATATCAAAGTTGACCTTGCTAAGATCCCTCTCATCCTCAAGCGCTGTGGTCGCGCCAAAGCGGATGGAGTCGCCAAAGTCATTTACAGCATAGCCGGGCATTATTGTGTCAAGGTCGATAATGCATATAGGCTTGCCGCTATCCCTATCAAAGAGGATGTTATTAAGCTTAGTGTCATTGTGTGTTACCTTTAAGGGAAGTTTACCCTCCGCGTGCGCTATCTCAAGCGTTTTTGCGAACTCTTGGCGCTCTTTTGCAAAGTTAACTTCACATTCCACCTCTTTAAGCCTACCCTTTACATCATTCTCCACAGCCTCCATAAGTTGTCTGAATCTATCGGGAGTGTTGTGGAAATTAACTATAGTCTCATTTAACGTATCGGCAGGATAGTTCTTTAAAAGATACTGGAAGTTACCGAAAGCTACGGCGCTGTCATAGAACTGCTCAGGTCTTTCAACCTTATCAAAGCTCATACTGTCAACTATAAACTTAATAAGTCTGTAGTAATGGCCTTCCTCGCTCTTATAATAATTGGAGCCATCCTTGGTCTTTATTACGTTAAGCGTCTCGCGCTCGGGGTCACCACCGTTTTTAATGATGATTTCTCTTAAGTAGGAGGTAACGTTTGCAAAATTCTCCATAAGAGCCGCAGGGTCCTTGAAAACGTTGTGGTTTATTCTCTGGAGTATGTACCAGACCTCTTTACCGTCCTCGTTGTTTTTTAAAAGATTTGTCTGATTTATATGGCCGTTGCCATAGGGTTCAATAGAAATAATGTCGCATTTTAAGTCAAATTTTTCAGCAATTTCAAAAAGATTGTTCATATTTTTACCCCTTTTTGTTATGATGTCGTATTTTTTGTACTTTACTTACTGTTATATTATATATTAAAATCTTGACAAATACAATGTAAAATAGTATAATTATTTGTAAAAAATACATCTTTTTGAGGTGTTTTATGAAAAAAGAAGAAATTATATCGGTTCTTAAGGAGTTGCATGCCGTAACCGGCTTTCGCTTATCCTTACACGGCACCGATTTTACCGAAATAGCGGCATATCCTGCTGAAAGACTGCCATTTTGCAAGGAACTGCACAAAAATCCTGAGGAATTCCGCCGTTGCATATCACAGGATATCGAGGCCTGTAAGATAGCACTTGAGAGCCAAAAGACATATATCTATACCTGCCGATGCGGTCTTACCGAGGTGGTCAGCCCACTTTATAACTACGGCGCTCTCTCCGGCTTTCTTATGATGGGACAGATAGTAATAGACGACGGTGAGGTAGAGGTGCCGATAGGCGCCCCTGAGGTCTGCCGCAGGCTTAAAGACAGTATATGTAGGGTAAAGGGTGACATTGTTAATTCGTATATCAAAATTATGACGATATGCGCTGAGTATCTCACCCTCTCAAACGCAGTGCCCAGCGAGAGACCCAGCCTTGCCGAGGTTGCCTATAAGTATTTATACGACAACTATAAAGAAAAGGTGAGCATTGACGGCATGTGCGCCTTTTTAGGTTGCTCACGCTCCACTCTTATAAACGCATTCAAGAAAAAATATGATATGACTGTAAACACCGCGCTTAACGAGATAAGGCTGGACAGGGCTAAGCAAAAGCTCATTGAAAGAGAACTTACCGTAAGTGAGATAGCAATAGAATGCGGCTTTGCCGATCAGTCCTATTTTTCAAAGGTATTTTCACACCGCTTTGGCATAAGTCCAAGCGAGTTCCGACAAGGTAACGGAGGCACTAAGAAACAATGAAGATAATACATACTGCAGATCTGCATCTGGGCTCAAGGCTCCTGACACATTTTTCAAGATCAAATGCAGAACTGCGCAAGGCCGAACTGCTTAGCAACGTAAGACGCCTTTGCGAGAGTGCAAGACACAGCGGTGTATCGGCTATCATAATAGCGGGAGACCTCTTTGATACCGAGAGGGTGGCAAGGAGCACCAAGGAGGCCTTTTTGTCAACAGTAGAGGCCTTCTCGGAGATAACGTTTTTATATCTTAACGGCAACCACGAGGGCGATGCGCTTTCTTCTATGGAAAATCTGCCGGACAACCTTAAAGTCTTTGGTGATGAGTGGACAAGATACGATATTGAAGACGTTACCTTTATCGGCAGAAACAATCTCGGCTACGGTCTTTTTAATAATTTGCCTATAGAAAAGGACAGATATAATATCGCAGTTTTGCACGGTGAGATTGCGGAACGCAGCGCCGAAAACACAATAGGCAAACGTGATATGGCAGGAAGCGATCTTAACTATATTGCGCTTGGCCATTACCACGGTTTTGAACTTTGTGAGATAGACCGCAGAGTAAGCTATGCGTACTCGGGCACGCTTGAGGGACGCGGCTTTGACGAGTGCGGCGAAAAGGGATACGTGCTTATCGATACGATGAGAAACACAAAGACCTTTGTCCCCTTTGCAAAAAGGACTGTGAGAGAAATCGAAGTAGACCTTACGGGCAAGAGGCGTCAGTTTGAGTGCGAGAGCGCACTCGAGGACGCACTTAGTATAGCTAAGGAAAGAGATATTGTAAGAGTTGTTATAACAGGCACCTACAGTACCGATTTTAAGTACAACAAGGATGCCCTTTTAAGCGCCTTTGCGTACAGGTATTTTTACTTTGAAATAAAGGACAAGTCACGTCTTGAAATCAATATGGACGAACTCAGATACGACAAGTCGCTTAAGGGTGAACTTATTCGCACAGTAATGGCAAGAGATGATATCGGTGAAGAAAAGAAATCTAAGATAATCTCCTGCGCCATCGCCGCGCTTAACGATGAGGACTACGGAGGATGATATGAGGCTTATAGAGTGTTATATTGAAAATTTTGGTAAGTTGTCTAAAAAGAGCATAAGCTTTAAAAGCGGCCTCAACACCATCCTTGAGGATAACGGCTGGGGCAAGAGCACGCTGGTTGCCTTTATCAAGGCTATGTTTTACGGTATGCCGGGTGACGGCAGAGGCAGTAAGGACATAGAAAAAAACGAGAGAAAAAGATATGCTCCCTGGCAGGGCGGTGCGTACGGCGGCGCACTTAAATTCAGCATTGGAAAAAAGGAGTATAGGATAGAAAGAGAGTTTGGTAAAAGCGATAAGGATGACAGTTTTAAACTGTACGATGCGCTTACAAACAAAGAGAGTAATGACTATACGCTAGAGATAGGCAAGGAGCTTTTTGAGATAAACGAAGAGGGCTTTATGCGTACTGTTCTCCTTAGCGACAAGGCGCTTGAAAGAGAGATAAAGGACAAAAGTATACATACAAAGTTATCTAACCTTGTTGGAGTTGACGGAGACGTAGGAAACTTTGAAATCGCCCAAAAAAGGCTGGAGATGCAAAGAAAGGTTTACAGCCCGCGCAGTAAAAGCGGTATTATTACAGCAACAGAAAATCTGATAAAGGAACAAAACCAAAGACTTGCCGAGGCACAAAGAGCCGAAAGGGGCGCGCTTGAAATAGAAGATGAGATAGCAGGGGTTGGTAAAGAAATATCCCTACTTGAGACTAAAGAGCGCGAGGAAAAAAGAAAGAGCGCCGCTATTATGAAAAGAGATGGCGAGATAAAACTCTTAAGAGAAAAAAAGGGCGCAATTGATGATGCGAGGATACAACTTGAAAGTTACGAGGCTTTCTTTAAAAACGGATTACCCACGCACGAGGCAATTGACGAACATATGGCGGCAAAAAGAGAGTGCGATGCATATAACGGCACGGACACAGGCTCTTACCTGCCTTATACGTTTGATGAGATAAAGAGTGACAACGAGCGCTTCAGAGGCTTTGCATTTGATTTTGACAGGTGTGAAAAAGAACTTTATGAGGCAAAAGAAAAGGGGGATAACGCAAAGACAGATGAGCCAAATACAAAGGATACAAGAGGACTTATTTACATAATACTCGCTCTTTGTATTGCGCTTACGGGTATTTTACTCGGCTTACTTGTAAAACCGATACTGTTTACTGTTTGTATTGCCGCAGTCTTCCCTGTTTGTCTTTTGCTTACGGCAAAAAAGAGCCCCGAAAGTGCGGGCGCACAGCACGAAAATGACACGGCCTTGACACTTGAAAAAAGACTTGTGCAGTTAAAGGATGAACTTGACGGCATTATGGCAAAATATGACCTTAGCGGATCATATCAGTATGCCAAAAAGAGACTTGACGATATGGTGCTTGACGCAAGGGTGAACCTTGAGGAAATAAAGAAGGCCGAGAGAGCCACAAATGCCATCAAGGAAAAGAGAAAGAAAGTGGCAGATTTTGTTGCCCTTTACCCCACCTCAAGCGTCGACCCGCTTAGCGAAATAATGCATATGCTCAGGCAGTATGAATATACTAAAATGATGCTCGAAAGAGCCAAAAATTCATACGATGAATTTTGCCGTACGCACAACATCCATGAACTTGAGAGCGAAATCAAAAATGACGGTGAGGACTTTGAGGGTGAACTCAAGGAAATTGAGGCAAAGCTGCGTGATTTAAGAGGCAAAAAGGCAGTACTCGAACGCGATTTGTGTGAAACGTCAAGGTTAGCAGATGAGGCTGATGCAATTGCCACTTATATTGATGAACTTAACGAAAGGCTAGTAAAGGAAAAGGACACGCTGGATACAATAACTGAGGCAGCAAGGATGCTTGATTTGGCAAAGGACAGTTTAGTCTCAAAATATATAGGCTCAACAAAAACGGCATTTAACAAATACCTAAGCGCCATAGGAATAGGCGAGGTCGAGATTAAGGATATTGAACTTGATACCTCCTTCGAGGTTAAAAAGAACGACATGGGCAAAAAGCGCGAAAAGGAGAGTTATAGCCGAGGCACGCAGGATGCTTATAATCTTGCATTAAGGCTTGCGCTTATAGATGCACTTTATGAGAGCGAGAGTCCCTTTATCATACTCGATGACCCGTTTGCTTATCTTGATGACAAAAAGCAAAAAAGCGCCCTTAAAACAATAAAGGCGCTGTCTAAGGAAAAGCAGATAATATATCTGACGTGTACAGAAGCAAGGGCGTAGGGGGCTGTTTTAAACGCATAATGCGGAATTTTTGTAAATATTACTTGGTATTTTCAGACTTTTTGATAATATTTAAGGCGTTACGCTCAAGATGAGTGTAACGCCTTTTTGTTTTTAGCCAACTTTTATTCTTCATCAAGAACATAGCCATAATGAATTGTAGCAGAAGTCAGAAGAGTATTTTCATCCCCAATACTTATCTGCAACCACTCTTGCTCTGTACCTGTATAGTATACGTCGGTAAGGCTTGTGCAATCAGAAAATGCACAATCACCCATGCTAGTTACACTGTTCGGGATTGTTATGCTACTTAGGCTTGTACAGCCTGAGAACGCAAGAGCATCAATGATTGTTATATTATCGGGAATTGTGATGCTTGCAAGACCTTTACATTCATAGAACGCTTCAGGACCAATGCTCGTTACACTCTTGGGGATTGTTATATTCACAAGGCTATCACAAGAACAAAACGAATGGAAACCGATGGTTTCAAGCCGGCTATTTTCTCCAAATGTTACCGTTGCAAGGGCATCGCAAGAACAAAATGCATGTGCGTCAATGGTTTTAAGTTTGCTGTTTTCTCCAAAGGTTACGCTTGTAAGATTATCGCAATCACGGAACGTAGAATGTGCGATATTTATTACATTATCGGGAATTTCAATACTAGCAAGGCTTGTGCAGAAAGCAAACGCATATTCGCCAATGGTTGTTACGCTATTCGGAATGGTGATGCTTTTTAGAGTTGTAGAAGCCTTAAATGCATATGCCGCAATTTGCTCCACAGGCAAACCGTTATAGGTTTCAGGAATAACAACATCTGTATCTGTACACTCACCTATGCCGGAAAGTATATAATACGTACCATCGTTTGAACGAATGTATGACAGACCATCTGATGTATAGTCGGGTGCAAGTTCACCACATTCGCATTTACCTGCTATAAAATCGTGATTGTGAGATGTGGTGTCATAGTGGACTGCGGCCGAAGTCAAAGGAGTATTTCCTTCATCTACAAATATTGCAGACCACTCTTGCTCTGTTCCCGTATAGTATACGTCGGTAAGGCTTGTGCAACAATCAAATGCATACAGATAGATACTTGTTACACTAGCGGGAATTGTAATGCTTGTAAGAGCTGCGCAATTTGCAAACGCAGAGTGCCCGATACTGGTGATACTTGATGGGATTGTTATGCTTTCAAGACCTGCGCAACCACTAAATATACTTGCTCCGATATGTGTTACACTGTCAGAAATTGTGATGCTTTTAAGACCCTTGCAATCACGGAATGCGCAGTCCTCAATGCTTGTTACACCGTCGGGAATTGTGATACTCTCAAGCCCCACGCAACCGTTGAAAGACCAAATGCCTATAGTTTCAAGGCGACTGTTTTCTCCAAAGGTTACGCTTGTCAGTCTTACACAAGAATTGAATGCGTCCTCACATATTTCTATCACACTGTCAGGAATTGTGACGCTCTTAAGACCCACGCAACCGTAGAATGCCCCATAACCGATGCTTTCTCCGCCGGTTACGGTTACGCTCTTAAAACTTATTGGAACATAATCCGAATTATTATAACAACTATCTGCACCAAATATGTAGCCCAAATAAGGGTTAGTGCCGTTTAAGTCATCTCCCACAAAAGGAAGTGTCATATTTTGAATGGCTGTGCAACCTCTGAACGCTTGCCAACCGATGTTTGTTACACTCGCAGGGATTGCAATGTTTACAAGACGCACACAATTTTCAAAGGCGTTTCTACCGATGTATTCAAGCAAGCTATTCTCTCCAAAGGTTACACTTACAAGGCTGTTACAATTGCCAAACGAACTACCACCGAGGATAACTACGCTGTCGGGAATTGCGATACTCTCAAGACTTTCACATTCGTAGAACGAAAAATCACCAATGTTTGTTACACTCTCGGGAATTGAGATCCCCTCAAGACCATCGCGACTATAGAATGCGTATTCATATATTTCGTAATTTTCACCGTTATAATTCTGTGGCAATATAAGTTCCGTATCATCTCCTACATATCCAATCAAATAATTTATTTCGTCATACGTATAGAAAAGATAGTCATTAAGGTTTACTACCCTGCTTTCTCCATTATGTATATCTTTTACATAAAAGGGTAAACCACCGTAAACGTCTATGCCGTCAGTTATATTAAGCTGTGATTTATTTATTACTTCAATAATCTTGTAGCAACCCATAAACGCATCAGTGCCTATGCTTTTTACAGCAGATGGAATTGTGATACTCACAAGACTCACGCAACCATTGAACGTATGATCGCTTATACTAGTCAGATCTGATGGAATTGTTATGTTTATAAGGCTTGTACAACCCGAGAACGCGCCCTCATCAATGCTAGTCACGCTATCCGGAATTGTGACGCTCTTAAGATTTTCACAGGCAGCAAACGCATATCTTTCAATGCATGTTACACTGTCGGGAATTGTAATTGATGTAACAGACTTATGTGAAAATGCGCTGTCACGTATGGTTCTTACCGGCAGACCATTGTAGGTATCCGGAATAACTACAGTTGTTGCAGTACCGTGGTATGATACAACCTCGGCATATTCACCGTCTTCAGATACATCGTATATAATCCCAATGTCATCAAGTCTCAAAATAACACAGACAACAATTATAGAAATAATGATAGCAACAGCAGCAGAAATAACCGTTATTAATGCAAATCCGGGTAGTTTGCCACCGGGTTGCTTTTGATTTTCACTTTCATCGTAAAAGTCAACACACTTAGCATTATTGATTATTTGTTTCTTAGAAAAAATCGCCATGCTTTATATTCCTCGTTTATAAAACTGATAGTATTAAAAAATTCACTTTATAAAGTATAGCACAATTACCGATACAAGTAAAGATGTTTTTAGTTTGGATATATTAAAAAGCCAAAGCGGTTACAAACTTGATGCAACTGCCTCGGCTTTAATTTATCATTGTTTTTTATTTTTTTGCCATCCTCGGTTTTGAGGTAGCGTTAAGGATAAGGATAAAGATTACGTATAGCGCAAGGAAGATCGCCCACAGGGCGGCTATGATAAAGGCGATGTCAAAGAATATCTCACCTATCATGGCAATCATTACGCCGTTTGCAAACTGCCAATTGCCCTCAAAGAGAAGAAGGTGGAAGATGACAAACGCGAGTTCAAAATCAACTACACAGAATATGGCAACGGCCGCTAAAAGCACTGCTACTAAAATAAGCGAGTAAAAGGGATAACGCCTGCCGCTTTGATAGTAGTCTTTTTTATTAAAGAAGATAAGGACGAGTATAAGCACAGAGAGTACAAAAGCCACAAGTACTATGGTCATACCGCCCGAAAAGACGTCCCTTACATCCTTCATGTGCGAAAGTTCATTTTCACTGTAGACTTCAAGAACCTTACCGTCAATCGTGGGATTAAGATTATCCTCTAAAGACAAGCAATATCTTATTGCGTGGAGCATAAGGTCTATAAGAGCCTCATCGTCAAGTGAAGCAATATATTCCTTTGCATCTCCCTCAAGATATCTTGCCTGATACTGTACGTATGCAAGAGTATCGTGCTTTTCAAACTGACCCTCATAAAACGCCTCGGAGGTTGCAGGGATAATTATGGCAACAAAGCCAAGGCATAAAAACATTGTAAGACTTAGGACAAAAGCCGAGAGTTTGATTAAAAATCGTTTCATAACAGCCTATATGTAAATTTTAGTTAGTATTTTGGGTGTTATTTGTACTTTTACTTAGTGCCAAAAATTCTGTCACCTGCATCGCCAAGACCGGGCACGATGTATGCATGGTCGTTAAGATGGCTGTCAAGCGCGGCGCAGAAAATATCTACGTCGGGGTGCGCATCCTGTACCTTTTTAACACCCTCGGGAGCGGCTACAAGGCACATAAGACGGATGTTTGTAGCACCCTTTGCCTTAACCATTGTAATAGCGTCTGCCGCGCTACCGCCCGTAGCAAGCATAGGGTCAACTACTATA
Source organism: Eubacteriales bacterium (assembly GCA_045653505.1). Lineage (GTDB taxonomy): Bacteria > Bacillota > Clostridia > Oscillospirales > CAG-272 > UBA1740. The sequence goes on from JAZOLZ010000012.1 coordinate 75,127, forward strand.
ATAAGTCTCTTATCAATATCGGGAGGCATCTTGCAATAATACTCAACAGGCAGATGTGTCTTTGGGTCACGGTAAAGACCGATATGACCTACCCTTGCGCTGGGAACGAGCCTCTGCAAGCCGTCTACCATACCAAGACCTGCGCGTAAAATGGGCACGATACCAAGTTTTTTACCGGAAAGCATATTGAAATTAGCCTTGCATATAGGAGTCTCAATCTCAACGCTCTCAAGAGGCAGGTCTCTTGTTACCTCATATCCCATAAGCATTGAAATCTCATCAAGCAGGGTTCTGAAATCCTTTGATGAGGTGTTTTTATCACGCATAATGGTGAGTTTGTGCTGAATAAGCGGATGGTCGATAAGATGGAAGGTGCTCATTTTCTTTACCTCTTTTAAAATCTTTTTTAATTATTATACATCATTATTTTTCTTTAGTCAATAATTCTTTGCTTGGTTTATGGCGCTTTTGAAAGGCTTTTGTCAAAAAATATGTAAAATAGTATAATTTTTTTAAAAAAAGTCACAACTTTTGCTCCATCTCTTGAAAATCCAGAAGGCGTGTGATAGACTAAGCAAAAGAGAATAATCCTAACCTGCTCTAAAGCGCGAATTTTCATCGCTTTGGGCACTTACTACCGACCATCCCGAATGCTTTAGCGACGGTCTGCGACCGAATGCTGAGGGCAACTCTAAAATAGCAGAAGAAATTGTTAAAAATTTAAAATAAATTCAAACAAAAAACAGGAGAAAAACTATGAAGAATCCCGAGCTTGTAATAATGGCCGCAGGTATGGGCAGCCGTTACGGTGGACTTAAACAGATCGATAAGGTTGATGACAACGGACACATCATCATAGATTACTCTATCTACGATGCGATGAAGGCCGGCTTTAAGGACATCACCTTTATTATCAAAAAGGAAATTGAAAAGGACTTCCGTGAGGTTATGGACGCGCACCTTGCCGGCAAGGATATAAACGTTAAGTACGTTTATCAGGAGATAGATAAACTCCCCGAGGGATACAGCGTACCCGACGGAAGAAAAAAGCCCTGGGGCACAGCGCACGCACTGCTCTGCTGTCTTGGTACTGTAGAGGGTCCCTTTGCAGTTATTAATGCCGATGACTACTACGGCGCAAACGCCTTTGGCAAGATATACAACTTCCTTAAAGAGACGGAAAATGACGGAAAATATCACTTTGCAATGGTTGGTTACAGAATAAAGAATACCGTTACCGAACAGGGTACTGTATCAAGAGGTGTGTGCGAGAGCGATGAAAACGGTATGCTCACAAATATCGTTGAGCGCACTAAGATCGGCACCAAGGACGGCAAGATTTATTACACCGAGGACGGCGTGGATACCGACCTTGACCCCGATACACTCGTTTCAATGAACCTTTGGGGCTTTACCACAGAGTATCTTTACGAGTGCAAAAAGCGCTTCCCTAAATTCCTTGATGAAAATCTTAAGAAGAACCCCGAAAAGTGCGAGTTCTTCCTCCCTACTGTTGTATCAGAACTTGTTGAAGAGGGTCTTGCTGACGTAAGAGTGCTTGATAATACCGACAAGTGGTACGGCGTTACTTACAAGGAGGATAAGGCTTTAGTTGTTGAGGCATTTAAGGATTTGAAGGCTAAGGGCATTTATCCTGAGAATTTTTAATTGATATCTGATAAAAAAATGAGGCGCAAGTAATTTGCGCCTCATTTTTTTATTTTGTCTTTTTTTACAAGCTCATACTCGGGATTTTTTAAAAGTATACCTTCTTTTGTAATAACAAGCTCAACTTCTTTATCAAGTTTGAATATCTCCCGCATATCTTTTGGTATACACAACCGACCTAAACTGTCTATTTCTTTTTTGATGCCTATTTTTTCCATATATACTCCAATAAAACCAACAAATATAAAATTCCTTATTTGTCCTATGATAGGACAAACTTTTGGCTAACATAGTATATCATAAATTATGTCCTATGTCAAGACAAAAAGGAGAGAAAAATGGCGCGTATTATAGATGGAGAAAAGAAAAATCTTATCGGTGCTAATTTGCGCAAAATAAGAAACGAAAAGAAAATGAGCCAACAGGAGTTATCTAATAAACTTGAGTTGCTTGGTGTTTACGTTTGCAGAGGCTCTGTCTCACGCATCGAAGACTATTCAAGAACTGTAACGGATATCGAACTCTTTGCAATTGCCAGCGTGCTTGGGGTCGGTACAGATGAACTCTATTCCAAATAACAAAAACGGACTTGGTCAATTGACTGAGTCCGTTTTGTTATGCTTTTATTTTTCAAAATACGGCTTGGTAAAATATATCTCGTCCTTTTTGATGGCGAATTCCTTGCCACTCAGGTATTCAAGGTGAGTAGGCTCGCCCTTAAAGGAAAAGCGCAGTTTATAGGAGCAAAGCGCCTGATATTTGTGCCCCATTTTTCGATCATCCTTATTGATACCGTACTTACCGTCACCTACGAGGGGATGGCCGATAAATGCCATATGCGCCCTTATCTGATGCGTACGGCCGGTAAGGAGTTCTACCTCAATAAGCGAGGTGTTATCAAGCGAATGCAAAACTTTATATTTTGTGATAATATTTTTTGCATCCTTTGGAGGATTTTTGTCATAGACCTTAACAAGGTTTGATTTTGCATCCTTTTTTAAAAAGCCCTTCAACGTTGCCTCCTTTTGCTTTGGCACACCGTGGATAGCGGCAAGATAATATTTATCAATCTCGCGCAACTTAATCTTCTCGTTCATAACCCTTAAGCTCTCGGCATTTTTTGCCGCAATTACGATACCCGAGGTGTTGCGGTCAATACGGTTGCAAAGCGCGGGAGCAAAGGACTGCTCACACTTAGGGTCATATTCACCCTTTTGGTAAAGATAGGCCTGCACGTGGGTGATAAGCGTGTTGGTAGAGCCATCCTCGTCCTCGTGTACCGAGATACCTACGGGCTTATTCAAGAGCATAATGTTCTCATCCTCATAGAGGATATCAAGATGCACTTTTATGTTATCAAAGGAGTTTTCACTAACCTTTTTTTCAAAAAACTCAGGGGGCAAAAAGCACTGAATAGTATCGCCCTCATTTAACTTTTGGTCAATCGTAGCACGCTTGCGATTGACCTTTATCTTTTTAAGTCTTATGGATTTATAAAGCAGACCCATAGGTAGATCAAGGGCCTTTGTTATGAACTTATCAAGCCTTTGTCCTGCATCATTTTTACCTATTATCAATTCTTGCATAGGACCGCTCCTTTCTTGTTAAATCCTAGTTTTTGTAAATGTCAGTTTGCTTTTTCTAGTTATTTTGTGCCTGTTGATCCAAATCCGCCTGCGCCGCGCACCGTGTCGGAAAGTTCATCTACAACCTCAAAGTCACACTTAAGGAACGGTACTATCGCAAGTTGAGCAATACGCTCGCCTGCCTCTACCACCTTGTCCTCATCGGTATGATTATGCAGCGCTACCATAACCTCGCCACGGTAGTCTGCATCAATTACTCCAACCTTGTTTGCAGGAGCAAGGCCTCTTTTTGATGCAAGGCCGCTACGTGCAAATATAAGACCGCAGTATCCCTCGGGGATCTCCACTGCTATACCCGTATGTACAAGCACGGTTTTGTGCGCCCCAATTGTGAGCGGATTTTCAAGAAGCGCATAGAGATCTGCGCCTGCGGAATAGACGGTGCCGTAGGTAGGCACTATCGCATTTTCGTTTAGTTTTTTTATATTCATCTTCATTCGTTAGATCCCCCTGTGTAGATCTTGTCGCCCTTACAGCCGTCCCAGATCACTATTTTGTTTTCTCTGCGGGTTTTGTTTAAATCTATTACTCTTTGATTTTTCGAGCCGCGGAACCTGAGACCTATACTCTTTTCTTCCTCAATAAACGGTCCGTCAACCAGAATATCGACGTATGACAACAGCTCCTCGGTAATATCAAGGTGCTTGTAGTGCTCACCTCTTTGACCGATAAGTTCCTCGTAAAGATTGCCCGTATAAAGCCACAAGTCCTTATCGGGATAACGGCGCTTGAACTCCTTTATAAAGGGTAAAAGCGCCCTTTGATTTTCAGGTTCCATAGGCTCGCCGCCAAGGACGGTAAGACCCTTTACAAAGGAGTGCTTAAAGGTAGCAAGCACTTCCTCCATAACCGCCTCATCAAAGACAAAGCCGAAGCCAAAGTCCCACGTGTCCTTATTAAAGCAATTTTTGCATCTGTTACGGCAGCCGCTGACAAAGATAGAGGTGCGTATGCCCTCGCCGTTTGATATATCGCTCTTTTTTATTCCTGAAAGGTTCATTTTTGACCCTCCAGTTTTTCTTTTAAGAATGCGCCGGTGTAGGAACTCTCACAAGCCGCAATTTCCTCAGGCGTACCCGTAGCAACGACAGTACCGCCGCCGTCACCACCCTCCGGACCGAGGTCGATAATATAATCTGCAGTCTTGATAAGGTCAAGATTGTGCTCAATAACCACAACGGTGTTGCCACCCTCACAAAGGCGCTGGAGTATCTTAATAAGTTTTGAGACGTCCTCGGTATGCAGACCTGTAGTGGGCTCGTCAAGGATATAGATGGTCTTACCCGTAGAGCGCTTTGCAAGTTCGGTTGCCAGTTTTACTCTCTGTGCCTCACCGCCGGAAAGCGTGGTTGAGGACTGACCTATCTTGATATATCCAAGACCTACGTCATAAAGAGTTTTGAGTTTGCGCTGAATCTGAGGAAGACCCTCAAAGAAGTGAAGTCCCTCCTCAACACTCATCTCAAGCACGTCATAAATGCTCTTGCCCTTATACTTTACCTCAAGCGTATCACGGTTATATCTCTTACCGCCACAGACGTCGCACTTGACGTACACATCGGGCAAGAAGTTCATCTCAATGCACTTAACACCGTCACCCTCACAAGCCTCGCAACGTCCTCCGCGCATATTAAAGGAGAAGCGGCCTGCCTCATAGCCCTTTGCCCTTGCATCCTGAGTCTTGGCAAAGAGATTACGTATATCGGTAAAAAGCCCTGTATAGGTAGCGGGGTTGGAACGAGGTGTACGTCCTATTGGGCTCTGGTCAATGTTGATAACCTTATCAAGCGCACAAAGACCCTCTATCCTATCAACATTACCGGGATAGGTGTCTGCCCCGTTAAGTTCCCTTGCAAGTGTCATATAAAGAACAGAATTTATAAGCGAACTCTTGCCACTGCCCGATACACCTGTAACGCAGGTAAATGTACCTAAAGGTATATTAACATTTACATTTTTAAGGTTATTTTCTCTTGCACCGATGATGCTTAAGAAATTGCCGTTACCATTACGGCGGCTCTTTGGCACCTCAATAACACGTCTGCCGGAAAGATAGTCTGCGGTGATGGATGCAGTATTTTCACTAACCTCTTTGGGCGTACCCGAGGCAACTACCTCACCACCGTGGATACCTGCCCCGGGGCCTATATCAACAATGAAATCTGCCTCACGCATAGTATCCTCATCATGCTCAACCACAAGCACGCTGTTACCGAGGTCCCTCAGCCTTTTAAGAGTGCCGATAAGTTTACCGTTATCCCTCTGGTGCAGACCGATACTGGGCTCGTCAAGTACGTAGAGTACGCCGGTTAAGGCAGAGCCTATCTGTGTGGCAAGACGAATTCTCTGCGCCTCACCTCCTGAGAGTGTGCCCGCAGTACGCGCAAGATTAAGATAATCAAGACCTACGCTTACAAGGAAGTTGAGCCTTGCCTTTATCTCCTTAAGTATCTCCTTTGCAATTTTGCCCTGGCTCTCGTTAAAGGTAAGGCCCTCTACAAAGGAAAGCATTTTGTCAATGGAAAGACGGCATATCTCATCTATATTGAGTCCACCTACAGTTACCGCAAGCACCTCGTCGGAAAGGCGTCTGCCCTTACATCTGTGGCACGGTACTTCCTCTACAAACTCCTGATAGTAATGACCTCCTGCCATCTTCATACGCTTTTCAATTATATTTACAATACCGTCAAAGGTCGCATTCTGCTCTTTGCCAACGCCGCCGAAGAAACGCATTACGTTGTATCTCTTATTCGGAACACCGTACATAAGAGCATCAAGTGCCGTATCGGAAAAGTCCTTTAAGGGCGTATCAAGAGTAAAACCAAAGTCCTCACCTACTGCGGCAAGAAGTGGGCCTGTCCAGGAGTCCTCTGTCATAGTCTTAAAGCCGTTTACCGCAATACCGCCCTCACGCAAGGTAAGTTCACGCCTTGGTAAAAGTTTATTTACCGATATCTGCTGCATATTGCCGATACCTGCACACTCGGGGCAGGCGCCTATGGGGTTATTGAATGAGAACATCCGAGGCTCAAGGTCGGGAAAATTGATACCGTGCTCCTCGCAGGCAAACTTTTGTGAAAAGCTGTATTCCTCGCCCTCGCCGTCTCTTGGAACGGTAAGTACACTTACCCTGCCGTCACTTGCCTTAAGCGCACTCTCAACAGAGTCACAAAGGCGTGAGCGGATACCGTCTTTTATAACAAGACGGTCAACGATTATATCAATTGTATGCTTTTTGTTTTTATCAAGTTTTATCTCCTCTGAAAGGTCGTACATAATGCCGTCTACACGTACTCTTACATAGCCCGATTTGCGCGCATCCGAAAGAGGTTTTTCGTGCATACCCTTTTGCGCTCTGACAACGGGAGCGAGCACCATAAAGCGTGTACCCTCGCCAAGAGAGAGGATTTTATCCACTATCTGGTCTATCGACTGTTGCTCAATTACCTTACCGCAAATAGGACAGTGTGGCGTACCAACACGTGCATAAAGTAAACGTAAGTAGTCATATATCTCGGTTACGGTGCCAACAGTGGAACGCGGATTTTTTGACGTAGTCTTCTGGTCGATTGATATAGCGGGAGAAAGTCCCTCTATAAGATCCACCTCAGGCTTATCCATCTGTCCTATAAACATTCTCGCATAAGAGGACAGACTCTCAACAAATCTTCTATGCCCCTCTGCGTATATCGTATCGAATGCAAGACTTGACTTACCGCTACCCGAAAGGCCCGTAAGAACTACGAGCTTGTCCCTTGGGATAGTGAGATCAATATTCTTTAAATTGTTTACTCTTGCACCCTTAATTACAATTTCTTTTGCCATTATTTTTTCTCGCTTTTAAGCTCTTTAATTCTATCTCTTATAAATGCCGCCTTTTCAAATTCAAGCGCACGCGCGGCCTCGCGCATCTCTAAAGTAAGGGTCTCTATCAATTTGTCCTTTTGCATACGTGAGAGTTTTTTATCCTCATTCACTCTGCCCTTATTACTCTTTTTACCGATCTCAATAATATCGGCAACCTTTTTGCGCACACTCTCTGGTGTGATACCGTGCTTCTCATTATACTCTGACTGGATCTTACGGCGGCGGTTTGTCTCCCTTATCGCCCTATCCATAGAGTCGGTAACGCTGTCGGCATACATTATTACCCTACCATTTACATTACGCGCGGCACGTCCTATTGTCTGTATGAGTGAGCGCTCGCTACGTAAGAAGCCCTCTTTATCCGCATCGAGAATAGCCACAAGAGATACCTCGGGAATATCAAGACCCTCACGCAAAAGGTTTATGCCCACAAGCACGTCAAAGACGCCAAGACGCAAATCTCTTATTATTTCCATGCGCTCAATTGTCTCAACGTGATGATGGATATATTTTACTTTGATTGAGTGTGTTTCAAGATACTCGGTAAGATCCTCTGCCATATGGGTGGTAAGGGTAGTTACAAGCACCTTTTCTCCCCTCTCTGTCACCTTGCGTATCTCACCGATAAGATCGTCTATCTGACCCTCAACTCCCCTTACCTCTATCTCGGGATCAATAAGACCCGTAGGTCTTATAAGTTGCTCAACAATGCTTGAGCTCTCCTCTTTTTCATAATCTCCGGGGGTTGCGCTGACGTATACGACCTGACCTATACGCTCCTCAAACTCATCAAAGAAAAGCGGTCTGTTATCAAAGGCTGACGGCAGACGGAAGCCGTACTCGATAAGATTACTCTTGCGCGCTCTGTCTCCGCCGCTCATACCCTTTACCTGTGGCAGAGTAACGTGAGACTCGTCCACAAACATAATAAAGTCCTTTGGGAAATAGTCAAGCAGAGTGTAGGGGGTTGAGCCCTCGGGTCTGCCCGAAAGAACACGTGAATAGTTTTCCACTCCCGAGCAGAAGCCAACCTCACGCAGCATCTCGATATCGTACTTTGTCCTCTCCTCTATCCTCTGCGCCTCGATAAGCTTGCCCTGACTCTCAAAGAAGCGGACACGCTCTCTCATCTCCCTCTCAATCTCAAGAAGGGCGGCCTCTCTGTGCTCATCGCTGACGGCATAGTGAGTAGCGGGATAAATTGCGATATAATTAAGTTCTTCCTTAACCTCGCCCGTAAGAGGATTTATCCTTGAAATACGGTCTACCTCATCGCCAAAGAATTCAACACGGATGGCCGTATCGGTGCTTGATGCGGGGAATATCTCAACCGTATCTCCCCTGACACGGAACTTGTTACGGATAAAGTTTACGTCATTTCTCTCATAGCTTATAGAAACAAGACCGCGTACAAGCTCATCGCGCGACATATTCTGCCCCTCACGTATGGAAACGAGCAGATCAAGATACTCGCTTGGCGAACCGAGAGAATAAATACAGGAAACAGAGGCTACGATAATTACATCACGCCTCTCAAAAAGAGCGCTGGTGGCGCTGTGACGGAGCATATCTATCTCGTCGTTTACCATAGCGTCCTTTTCAATATAAACATCCTTACCCGGAATATATGCCTCGGGCTGATAGTAGTCGTAGTATGAAACGAAGTATTCAACCGCATTCTCAGGGAAAAACTCACGGAACTCGGTGCAAAGCTGCGCGGCAAGAGTTTTGTTGTGAGCAAGCACCAAGGTGGGTCTTTGAAGTCTGGCAATAACGTTTGCCATAGTAAAGGTTTTACCCGATCCGGTTACACCAAGCAGGGTCTGTGCTCTCTCGCCTGCCATTAAGCCCTCAACGAGCCTCTCTATTGCCTCGGGCTGATCGCCTGTGGGCTTATATGAACTTTTAAGGTTGAATTTTTTATCAAGCATAGACGATCCTCCTTGTGCAGTAAATATGATATTCGTACTTATATAGTATACCAAAATATTTTTTAAAAGTAAATAGGATTACTAAGTATTTCTGTAGAATTATGGAAGCACCCCGTAAAAACATACAGGGTGCTTATATTAAATATAGATACCGTTTATTTCGTAAATTTTTTGAGGTGATAACTCTGCAAAAACTCTGCCATCGCCCCAATCAAAAAAGTTGACGTTTGGCAAATTTTTAAATGATATCGGGCCACTCTTTACAAAAAGATGCGCAAGGGCGTATGATACCTCAAAGAGATTTTCCATACTCCCCTTTGCCAGCGTGTGGCTGATAAAACGAATACCGCCCCTTTTGTCATAGAAAACAACCTTTTCAATATCCCCACCTGTCTGCCAAAGCAAAAAACAAAGGCGCTTTATATCTACCGTATCAATGCTGTAGCATTTGAAAATTGCAATCGGTTTTTCTATATCAACTACTCTGAATTTGCAAGGTGCAGAGTCTAAATTTACCGTTTTTGTAAATATATTTTTGCATTTTGGCGGAAAATAGGCGAAAATATTACTATCACACTTATCGGCACTTAATGATATAATATTACCGTTTACATCAATATCATAGTCCACAAGCTGCAGTCCCTTTTGCTCCCTCATATATCTTGCATAGCAAGCGGCACAGAGCGCTGAGGTATATACATCGGGCAAACCTTCACTTATCACCTCTATGCCAAAATCCGCCCTTTGACTAACCGTTGGAGTAATAACGGCATCTGCCCCAAGACCGCATTTGCGCCCTGTTATCTTTGATAAATTATAATGCTCGCGCCCCTTATTTAAAACTATAAAATCCTTATCCCCTATAAGATACTTGATCAAAGGTCACAGCCCCCGTAGATAAAAAAATAGAGGTAATTTGTACTACCTCTATTATTTTATGCATTATTTATTTTTTTGTATTAAGATATGACACAAGCGCTACCGGGTCATTTACTACCCTATCCTCAATCACAGCGCAAAGCAACCCATCGAGAGCTATGCCTATCTCCCTACCCTTGTAGCCAAGCGAAATAAGGTCGGTGCCCGAGAGGGCAAGAGATGATATCTGATATATCTTGCCTGCCGATATAAGCGCCTCTATCCTATCCGGGTAAAGAGAGTATTTTTTATCATCAATCGATTTTATTTTAAAGAGCGACAATGCCGCATCCTTCCCTATATCGCGCATAAGATAAAGAATATCTGTATCGGTAATATAGTCCCCGCTAAGATGCGAAATAACAGCAGCGCCAAAATCTAAAGAATGTCTGTCGCTCTTTAACCGTCCTTTAAGCATCCTATACTCTTGTGCGCTGTTATTTCTGAATACCGCTATCTCACGCAGGTGAGGATCAAGCGCCATAAACAAGTCTCTGTCAGAGGGCATAAAGTCCTCTCTTATCTCGGGGATAAATACTCTTATTATATCAAGATATTCGCTTACGGTTTCAAGCGGAGCCTTGCCCGAAAGAAGCTTTTGCCACTCTGTATTAATGCGCTCCATAGAGATGTTTTTAAGAAGCGCGCGCTCAGTAAACATAGCACTCTTTGTATTCTCTTCAACCGTAAAGTCAAGCTGTGAAGCAAAGCGGATGCCTCTTAAAATCCTGAGTGCGTCCTCATTAAAGCGCTTTATCGGGTCACCGACCGCACGTATAGTCTTAGCCTTAATATCCTCTATACCGCCAAAATTATCGGTAAAGCCAAACCTTGGTGAATAGCATATCGCATTTACCGTAAAATCACGGCGTGCAAGATCCTCTCTTAGATCCTTAGAAAAGGTAACGTCACTCGGATGACGGTTATCAAGATAACCGCCGTCAATACGATATGTGGTAATTTCAACAGGTGCACCGTCCGAGATGACTGTTACTGTACCGTGCCTGATACCTATATCAAGGGTACGGTAGTCCCTGAACACTTCCTTTATCTGTGTGGGGGGAGCGTCGGTTGTGATGTCAAAATCATGAGGCTCTGTACCAAGAAGATAATCACGCACCGAGCCGCCGACGATGTCTGCGCGATGACCGTTTGCCCAAAGAAGGTCAATGAGTTCTATTACGTTTTTTGGTAAGGTAATATTTTGCATAGTATCCTCCTTTGTCTTTCTTTTTTTAGTTTACATTATATTTGACCCCTTGTCAATAAAAAGTGTTGCAATTGCCGTTTGAAAATGCTAGAATAGATAAAAAGGAAAAGAGGTTATTATGGCTAAGATATACTCCTCGGCAAGCGAACTTATAGGTAATACACCGCTTGTCAGACTTAAGCGATTTGAGAAGACACAGAATATAGATGGGGCGGTTTTTGCAAAGCTTGAGAGTTTTAACCCCTATGGAAGTATAAAGGACAGAGTTGCACTATCTATGCTGAACGGTATGATAGAGCGCGGTGAACTGAAGCCGGGCGGTACGGTAATAGAGCCGACCAGCGGTAACACGGGTATTGCTCTTGCGGCGCTGTGTGCCGAGTGGGGATATAAAGCCGTTATCGTTATGCCTGAGAATATGTCAAGAGAAAGACGCGCTTTAATAAAGCAACTCGGCGCAACCCTTGTCCTCTCGCCCAAAGAAAAAGGAATGGCAGGCGCAACGGAGCTTGCCGAAAAAATAAAAGCAGAGACAAAGGACGCCATAGTAGCAGGCCAGTTTGAAAATCCCGATAATCCAAAGGCGCACAGAGAATCTACCGCAAAGGAGATATACGAGTGCCTTGGATGTGACTTTGACATACTTGTATGCGGCATTGGTACGGGCGGTACGGTAAGTGGTATCGGTGAGTATTTCAAAGAAAAGAAAAGCGATATCTATATAGTGGGTGTTGAGCCGCTTGGCAGCGCAGTACTCTCAGGAGAAAGCGCAGGTGCGCATGGCATACAGGGCATCGGCGCAGGCTTTATACCCAAGAATTTGACAACAAATATTTACAACGAGATAGTAAAAGTCCCTGATGAGGGTGCTTATGAATATGCAAGAATTTTGGCAAAAAGTGAGGGACTGCTTGTAGGAATTTCCTCAGGAGCGGCGCTTTATGCCACAAAAGAGATACTTAAAAGAAAGGAAAATAAGGGCAAAAAAGCAGTAGTGATTTTGCCCGACGGGGCAGAAAAATATCTGTCGACACCACTTTTTGATATATGAAGATTTTAGTTGCTATGAGCGGAGGCGTAGACTCAAGCGTGTGCGCTATGCTCCTAAAGGAAAAGGGATACGATACCCTTGGCGCTACCTTAAAATTTCATAACCAAAATGAAAGTGACATTGCCGATGCAAAAGCCGTCTGCCGGGACTTGGGTATACCGTTTTACACAAGCGACGTAAGGGCGGATTTTGAAAATACGGTTATAGATAACTTTGTTAAAACTTATGAGGGTGGCGGCACGCCCAACCCCTGCGTATGGTGTAACAGATACTGCAAATTCAAAAATATGCTCTCCCTTGCAGATGAGTTGGGATGTGAAAAAATAGCCACAGGTCACTATGCAAGGATAGAAAAAGTCGGTGAAAATTATGCCCTTAAAAAGGCAAGGGATACAAAAAAAGACCAGAGTTATATGCTTGCTCTTTTGACTAAAGAACAACTGTCGCGCATTGTTTTACCTCTTGGAGAACTTACTAAGGAAAAGACAAGGGCGCTTGCAAATGACGGTAAGTTGCCGACGGCTGATAAGCACGACAGCCAGGACATCTGCTTTATCAAGGACACAGACTATCTTGCCTTTTTGGAAAATATGCGCGGTAAGAAATACGACAGCGGTATTTTTATAGACAAAGACGGTAACACACTTGGTAAAAGCAAGGGTGCGCTTGCCTATACCGTAGGACAGAGAAAAGGGCTTGGTATTGCTCTTGGCGAGCCTAAGTTTGTTATCTCGCTTGATACTAAGGAAAACACGGTAACGCTTGGCGATAAGGATGATCTTTATAAGGATGAAATGTACCTTAAAGACTTTAACAATATTTATCCCTATGAGTTAAGAGAGGAATTCAGAGCAGAGATCAAGGTAAGATACAGCCAGGATACTGCGCCTGCAAGCGTCAGAATGCTTGATAACGGCAGGCTTTATGTCAAATTTGATGCCCCGGTAAGGGCAATCACAAAGGGACAGATAGGCGTACTATACGACGGTGACACCGTCATCGGTGGCGGAATAATTGAGTAAAAAGGAGCCTTGTTATGGGAACTTTAGGGGCTTTTGAAAAGGAAAAACTTGTAATAGGAATAATTTATCACGATAAGGATGTGCTGAAAGCGGCGCTTGATATGCTTAAAGGTCGCTTTGGAGAAATTGATTTTGTATCCGAGGAATACTCATTTTCAAAGGGATATTCAAATTACTATGACAAGGAGCTTGGTGGCGAGGGTATAAGATTTTTAATCAGTTTTGAAAACTGTGTTGACCCTACTATGCACGCAGATATAAAGACCTTTACAAACTCACTTGAGGCACTTTTCAGTATAGATGGAAATCGCAAAATCAATCTTGACCCGGGACTAATGAACCACGGCAGATTTAATCTTTCCACAACAAAGGACGCAAGTTTCCGTATCCCGCTTAAAGACGGTATTTATACCGAGATGACGCTGTACTTTGCAAGGGGTGCGTGGCAAAAATTTATCTGGACATATATGGACTATCAGTCAGAGCTTGTGAAGAGTTTTTTGTATAAGGTGCGCAAAAAATACCTTGAGCAAAGAAAGAATTTTTGATTATAGTTAAAAAGAAAAAACGGCTTTAGTATGATGCTAAAGCCGTTTTTTGTATATGTATTATTTACATATTTGGATATAATAAAAATTAATCAAGACGGAACACTTCAACAAGTTTATCCTGTGCGCCCGTTTCCTCATCCTTTTTAAGCTCCAGGATGTCCTGCATATATTCATCCCATTTTGCCACTATATCGCTTTCGCGCTGTACCTTTGAGGCATATTCAATGCCATTTTCACACTCGTAGTAGCCAAAGAGTTCGTTACCAACGTTGAATATGGTATAGTTGCAAATACCCGCTCTCTTTAAAAGTTCCACCATCTCGGGCCATATCTCATCGTGGCGGCGTTTGTACTCCTCAAGCGTGCCGTTTTTTATATATCCCTTCCAAGCATATCTTTCCATCTTTATTTGTCCTTTGTTTTTTATTTCATTTTAACATTTTTTTTAAGAGTTGTCAATATCTTAGTCAAGAGAGATAAGCGCCTAAAGCGCAGAAAATTCAGGCCTTTAGAGCGAGGCTCGTATTATTCTCTCTTGCCTAGGTATTGACAAAACAAAAAATATAAAGTATAATGATAAAAACGTTGAAGAGAAGGAGTAGTCCCAAACTCCCTCTTAAGAGAGCGTGCGGTTGGTGCGAGCACGTGAGGATATGGGGCGAAGCAGTCTTGGAGTTATGGGCAGAAAGCATTTTTTGTGAGTAAATCCCATCGGGTTTGCCCGTTACAGCTTTAATGAGGGGCTTTTGCCTGAATTACGGTGGTACCACGTGTCTTACGTCCGTAGCTTTGGATTGCTACGGGCTTTTTTATTTAAATACATTTTGCCGAAAGGATTTTTATATGAATACGAAGATTTTAAAGCTTATAGAAAAGGATGCTAAAATAAGCATAAAGGATATTGCTACCATATGCGATATGAGCGAGGATAGCGTAAAGAATGAAATCTCGGAAATGGAAAAGAGCGGCGTTATCAAGGGTTATAAGGGCCTTATCGACTGGGAGAAGGTTGATAGCTCAAGAGTAAGCGCGATAATTGAGCTTAAGGTTACTCCAACTGCAGGCTTTGGCTTTGAGGAGGTTGCGGCTAGGATAGCCAAATACCCCGAGGTAGAGAGCGTTTATCTTATGTCGGGCGCTTACGACCTCAACGTTGTTGTTAAGGGCAGAACCTTCCACGAGGTTGCGGCATTTGTGGCAAGAGAACTTGCGGTAATAGGCTCTGTTACCTCTACTGCTACTAATTTTGTTATGAGAAGATACAAGGAATTTGACGTCGAGCTTGTCAGTGACGAGGAGGACGGAAGGGATACTATTATATTATGATTGATTACGGTAAGGTTTTATCAAAAACTGTTGTTGATATGAAGCCTTCAGGTATCAGAAAGTTTTTTGACGTTGCCAATACTATGGAAAACGTTATATCGCTTGGCGTTGGCGAGCCGGACTTCCACACACCGTGGCAGATACGCAACGCAGGTATACGTTCTCTTGAGGCAGGCAGCACAAGATATACCTCAAATAAGGGTCTTGACCTTTTGCGTATCGAGATTACAAGATACTTAAAGAGGCGCTTTGAACTTGAATATGACCCTAAGGATGAGGTGCTGATTACCGTAGGAGGCAGTGAGGCTATAGATATTGCTCTGAGAGCCTTTATAGAGGCAGGCGATGAGGTCATTATACCGCAGCCAAGTTACGTGTGCTATGAGCCGATGACACGCCTTGCAGGCGGTGTACCGGTTACAGTTGAATTAAAGGCAGAAAACAACTTTAAGTTGACTGCTAAGGAATTAAAAGAAAAAATCAGCGATAAGACAAAGGTGCTTATTCTCCCCTTCCCCTCTAACCCCACGGGCGGAATTATGGAAAGAGAGGATATTGATGCCATCTATGAGGTGATAAAGGATACCAATATCTGCGTTATCTCAGATGAGATATATGCAGAACTGACCTACGGTGGCAAGAGGCACTTTGCCGTTGCATCACACCCCGGTATGAGGGAAAGAACGGTTACGGTCAACGGCTTTTCCAAGGCCTTTTCAATGACCGGCTGGAGACTGGGCTATGCCTGCGCGCCAAAGGAAATTACCAAGGCTATAACCAAGATACATCAGTATGCAATAATGTGCGCCCCCACAACCTCGCAGTATGCCGCAATTGAGGCGCTGCGCTCATGCGACAATGAGGTAGAGAGGATGAAGGAGGAGTATAACGGCAGAAGAAGAATTATAGTTAAAGGCTTTAACGAACTCGGTCTTGAGTGTAAGGAGCCTATGGGCGCATTCTACGCCTTCCCCTGTATTAAATCAAGCGGACTTAGCAGTGAGGAATTTTGCGAAAGACTTTTGTATGCAAAAAAGGTTGCAGTAGTACCAGGTACCGCTTTTGGTGAGGGCGGCGAGGGATATATACGCGCATCCTACTGCTATTCTGTTGCTCATATCAAGGAAGCACTTAAGAGAATTGGCGAGTTCCTTGAAGAATTAAAAAGCGAAAAATAACAAAAAATACAGAAAAATGTAAGCTTTTGTTATTAAATATAGAGAAAATAAAAACAAGCGAGACATAAAGCAAATTCATGTCTCGCTTGTTTTTTATTCGGTTATGCCGAAAACCCGTGTCTCGGCAACGATATTTTGAGCAGAATTTTTTCATCGCGACCCGAAGGCGTATTTTCATACGTCGAGTGTGAGCGAGGGAAGATTTATGCCAAAAACATGTTCCGGGACAACGATATTTTGAGCAGAAATTTTTCATCGCAACCCGAAAGCGTATTTGTGTACGTCGAGTGGGAGAAAACGGAGATTTATGCCAAAATATCCAAGCCGGGGCGACGATATTTTGAGCAGAAATTTTTCATCGCGACCCGAAAGCGTATTTTCATACGTCGAGTGGGAGCGAGGGAAGATTTATGCCAAAATATCCAAGCCCAAAATCAGTTTGCCGCTTTGACGATGGCAGTAAACTTATCGGTTTTAAGTGATGCACCGCCTATAAGACCACCGTCAACATTTGTCTTAGAAAGAAGTTCCTTTGCGTTGGCATCGTTCATAGAACCACCGTACTGAATGGTGATTTCCTCAGCAGCATTTTCACCGTAGAGTTCCTTAATAACGTTACGGATAACGCCGCAGGTCTCATCTGCCTGCTCAGGAGTTGCGGTAAGGCCTGTGCCGATTGCCCATACAGGCTCGTATGCGATTATAACGTTTTTAAGTTCACTGGGGCTTACGTCCTTAAGGTCGAGTTTTGTCTGCAAAGAAACAACCTCGTTAGTGATGCCGTTAAGTCTTTCTTCCTTAACCTCACCGAGGCAAAGGATAACCTTAAGGCCTGCGGCAAGAGCCGCCTTTGTGCGCAGATTTACAGTCTCATCTGTCTCGCCAAAATACTGACGTCTTTCTGAGTGACCGATTACAACGTACTCAGTACCGATCTCTGTAAGCATCTCTGCACTTATCTCGCCTGTGTACGCGCCACTCTTTGCGAAGTGCACGTTCTCAGCGCCGATCTTAATATTTGTGCCTGCCGCCGCCTCTATTGCCGTTGCAATATCAACGTAAGGAACACAAAGCACGATATCGCACTTGTCAAGTCCCTTTACCATCGGAGCAAGCTCCTCAATAAACGCCTTTGTCGCCTTAGGCGTCATATTCATCTTCCAGTTTCCTGCAATTACTGTTCTTCTCATGATAATAACCTTTTGATGTTTAAATAATTTAATAAAATGTTTTTTCCAAGCAACTTAAATTCTCGGACAAAAGTTTCGTTCTTTGTGCCGATAGCCGTAGAGACCTACGGCGAGTGCACAAAAACGGAAGTTTTAGCCAAAATTTATTTGTCTAAAAGGCAGGAGATACCGGGAAGATCCTTACCCTCAAGGAATTCAAGTGATGCGCCACCGCCTGTGGAGATGTGAGTAATCTTTGAGGCGTAGCCGAGTTGCTCGCAGGCTGCGGCACTGTCACCACCGCCTACTATTGTTGTTGCGCTGGAGTTTGCGAGTGCTTCTGCTACTGCTATTGTACCTTTTGCAAGAGTGGGGTTTTCAAATACGCCCATAGGACCGTTCCAAACAACGGTCTTTGCGCTGAGAACTGCGTTTGCAAAAAGTTCCTTTGTCTTAGGACCGATGTCAAGACCCTCACAGTCAGCGGGAATGCTGTCGATGTTAACGTAATCAACGTCAATGGGTGCATCAATGGGGTTGGGGAATGCCTTAGCAATACCTGTATCGATGGGGAGAAGAAGGTTAACGCCCTTTTCCTCTGCCTTTGCCATCATCTCTTTGCAGTAGTCAAGCTTTGTCTCATCAAGAAGTGAGTTACCAACGCCGTAGCCCTTTGCTGCAGCGAAGGTGTATGCCATACCACCACCGATAATAAGAGTATCAACCTTTGTAAGGAGGTTGTCAATTACGTTAAGCTTATCAGCAACCTTTGCGCCGCCAAGAATAGCAACGAAGGGACGCTCAGGGTTAGAAAGAGCCTTACCCATAACAGAAATTTCCTTCTGAATAAGGTAGCCGCAAACTGCAGGAATGTAGTCTGCAACACCTGCTGTAGATGCGTGCGCTCTGTGAGCTGCACCGAATGCATCGTTTACAAAGATGTCTGCATAGGATGCAAGTTCCTTTGCAAGGGTGGGATCGTTCTTTGTCTCGCGTGCGTCAAATCTTGTGTTCTCGATAAGAACTGCCTCGCCTGCCTTAAGAGCAGCAATCTTTGCCTTAGCGTCCTCACCTACGATATCCTCAGCAAAGGTAACAAGCTCCTTACCGAGAAGTTCATTAAGGCGGAGTGCTACGGGCTTAAGGGTGAGCTTTTTCTTGTCATTCTTAAGTGCTTTTGCAAGATATTCTGCCTTTGCAGCATCTCTTTCTGCCTCAGGGAGAGCCTCAACTGCCTTCTTTTCCTTTTTAGTAAGACCAAAGCCCTCTGTAAAGATGCTGTGGGGCTTACCCATATGTGAGCAAAGGATAACCTTTGCGCCGTTTTCAAGAAGATACTTGATTGTAGGAAGTGCGCCCACAATGCGCTTATCTGATGTGATAACGCCATCCTTCATAGGAACGTTGAAGTCACAACGAACAAGAACAGTTTTACCCGCAACGGATACGTCTTCAATAGTCTTTTTGTTGTATGCTGCCATTTTTAGATAGCTCCTTTTTAGATTAAAAATTTTCCACCTTATTATATTATCATAAATATTTTAGATAGTCAATAGGTATGTTAAAAATATAACAAGTTGTTTTTTTGAGAGTTTATGATTTAAACATACTCATCAAGACATGTTGACAAGATAAAGGAAAAATGATACAATTAATAAAAAGATTTTTTGCGGTGGTATATGGACATTACACTTAAGGATTTTTTATCAGAATTAAACAGAATATTTGACATAAACGGTCTTGGTAAACTCTTGAATAAAGAAAAGGGCGAAACCTTTTATAGGCTTACCGAGTTCCTTATCGAGGAAAACGAGAAATATAATCTCACAGCGATAAAGGAGCCTAAAAAAATTATACTTAACCACTATGCCGACTGCGCGCCTTTGGTAAAATATCTGCCGAAGGGGGCGAGTATAATCGACGTGGGATGTGGCGCCGGCTTCCCTACTCTGCCGCTTGCGATTTTACGAGATGACATAAACATTACAGCACTTGATTCTACTCAAAAGCGAGTTAATTTTGTCAATATGGCGAGCGAGCTATTAGGACTTGAAAACGTAAAGGCAATATGCAAAAGAGCTGAGGAAGGCGGACAGGAGCCCGATATGCGCGAGAGCTTTGACTTTGCAACAGCAAGAGCGGTAGCAGAATTAAGGATACTGTGTGAGTTGTGTGTACCGTACGTTAAGGTAGGCGGAGAACTTTTGGCGCTAAAGGGCAGAAACGTGCAGTTTGAACTCAATGATGCCAAAAGGGCTATTGCAACCCTTGGCGCAAGACACAAGGAAACTGTAGCCTACACGCTAACAAACGGCAATAGAGACGAGGATATGGTACATCCCATGGTCATTATCTCAAAGATAAATAAGACACCAAAGGATTACCCCAGAGTATATGCAAAAATATCCAAAAAGCCTCTTTAAGATATGTCGTTTAATGTAAATTTATATCGCTTTAAAAATTGTAATATATAATAAAAATGCCTTGTTTTGACAATATTTGTGTACTTTTTGTGCTAAAATATGAGTGAAAGCGAGGTGTTTTTATTTTGAATATGTTTGATGAGGCGAGGGCGCTTTACGGCACTGTCAGAATGTGTCAGAAAACGCAGGATGAGTTGGCAAGAGCGCTTGGTGTAAGCCAGTCATTTATCGCAAATAAACTGAGGCTCTTAAAGTTCTCACACTTTATGCAGGAGAAAATTGTTGAAAGTGGGATAAGCGAAAGACACGCAAGAGCAATACTGCGTCTTAGTGATGAGGCAAAGCAGTACATAGCCTTACGGCAGATAAGCGAGGGTAATTTAAGCGTTGCGGATGCCGAGGCGATAATTGAAAATATGCTTGAGGCCGATGAGGGGATAAAAGAGAGTAAAGAGAGGCTTATAAGCGACTTTAAGGATATACTTGATAATGGCGCAAAGAGGCTTTTGCTCAGTGGCGTTGGAATAAAACGAGAAATAAATGAGGATGATGAAAGGCTTTTTGTTAATCTTATTATTGAAAAGTAACCCTTTTAAATGATTACGTTCATTACATTCACTACCTATGACACTGACGTTAACGGCAATCAATGACAGGACCGGTGCAAATATAAAAAGAGGTATGGAGTTATCCGTACCTCTTTTGTTATTTTTATTTGTGCTTACGTAAAATGGTATTTTATTCAAGTACTATTTTTGCGATGTTGAGACCGGATTTACCAAGCACCTTGATAATGTTTACAAGAAGCTCCATTTCTTCCTTAGGAATCTCAACAAAGTTAAGAAGAGCCGTCTGTGGGTCGGGCATACTAGCCTTAACACGGATATATACGTCGCTCTTGTTGAAGTACTCAACAGTCTTGTTCATTATCTCGCTTATGCGTGAGAGAATGTTGGGGTCAGCAGGCTGACGGAACATTATGCGCACAAGTCTTTGCTCATAGGTGTACTTGGGAAGTACGGGCTCTGCTTCAATACTAAAGCCACCCTTACGCTCTGGCTCCTCTTCGGGCTCGGGCTCAAATTCAAAGGTCTTTTGCTGATATTCAAGGGCCTCTTTTTCAATCCTTGCCCTCTCCTCTTCAACTCTCTTTTTCTCCCTCTCAAGTTCAAGACGCTTTTGACGCTCCTCTTCCTCACGCTTTTCTCTGAGGATGGCCTCTGCCTCCTCATACTTACGTGCGCGCGCTTCCTCTTCTAACTTCTGGCGATTGAGGATAGCAAGCCTTGCGGCATCCTGGGCACGTAAAATCTCGCGCTCTTCTTCCCTGTTCTTAAGATCAATTGCGTTTTTGAGTTTTATAACCTGATTTTCAGCCGCCTTTAATTTTATCTCATACTCATCTTTTATGTAGTCGTTATGAGACTTTAACTGCTCGTTTTCCTGCTTAAGGCGCTGTATCTCAAGCCTGAGGCTAGCAGTAGCAATGGCAACTCTTTCAGCCACTTCCTTTTCAAGTGTTTCTTCATAAAGAAGTTTTTCGTGTATTTTATTTATCTCGCTTGTGTCCTCTTTGGGCGCGGGAGTATAACTCTGCTCCTTGTCGATTATGTCAAAGATGCTTATCGTTTCGGCCTCAATGTACTCGGGGGTGTCAACCTCGTTCTGCTCTTGTTTAGGTTCATCGACCGTGGGCGCAGTAAAGAGATTATCATCAAGAGTGGGCTCTTCAATAATCATTTCATCCTCTTTGGTCAAAGCGAGAACGGGCTCTTCCTCTATAATAGGCTCATTGCTAACAGGCGCATCATCGATATCAAAGGGAGGAAGGTCATCCTCATCCTCTGCCTCGCTTTCCGCCTCATTTTCCACCTCACTCTCATCCTCTGTATCATCAAAGAAGGTATCAATAATACCGTATTCCTCTGATGAGGGGATGGTAGTAAAATCTATTGTATCCTCGCTGTCAGTGCCAAGATCAACCTCAAGGGTATCGGTAACGGTAGCGTAGTCCTCCTCACCCTGCACCTCACCCATTACGGCAAGGCGGGCAACACGCATAGCACGTTCAAACTCGCTGTCGGTCTCGCTTTCCTCCTCAGCCTCAGGCTCTTCCTTAGGCTCAGTATCCTCAACGGCATAGCGCTTAAGCACGTCGTTAAGCATTGCGCTGACCTTATCAAGGCCGGAGTTATCATCTTCACCCTCAGCGCTCTTAGCAGCATCTATAGTCTCATCTGCCACACTCTCTACCGCGGGAACGTCCACATCGGGCGCAGGCTCGTTATCGGGGGTGCGGGCATCAAATACGGGCAGTTCAAACTCGGCGCTATCTGTCTTTTTAAGTTCCTCTAGGCTGACCTTAGTAAGTTCACCCTTTTTAACAAGACGCTTGAGCACCTCGCGCCATTCGGTAATATTCTTTCTACCCATTGAGTTGTGGTATTTTGTTACGTCAACACGCACAAGGAAACGGTATTCCCTCTCACGTACCTTTTGAGGCACGTTGTCTGCTATCTCAAAGCTTATCGTACCGGGCAAAGGATTATCGGATACAGAATAGCCCTCCTTGTCAGAATCAAGGCGTGTCCACTTTATCCAAAGATCTCTTGCCGCACTGCCTGCACTGCCTATAAGTAAACGGCGATAGGTAACGTTGTTGGTCGTATGCTCCATATAACTCTCGGGCGCAAACATCATACGCACCTCAAGGCTAGAGTCCTTTACACCCTTGACAAGCATTTTTTCTTCAAGCTCGCTTGTCAGAGCCTTTTTAAGCATATCAATAAAGGTCTGCGACGCCTTACCGCAAAGGAAGGTCTTGTCGGCAGAAACGGATGAGATTTTAAACTCCACCGTATCGTTTTTGGCATAACTCATCCTGCCCTTAAGTTGCTCAGCAAAGCCAAAGGGCGCAGTATCAACAAGAGTAAAATCTATTTCACCCATACCTACGTATGCATAGGGGATGCCGTTTTCAAAATTATTATTCTTTTCCCACTTTATCCACTGAGTTCTCGGGGATGAATTAACTATAATGGTAATGGGGTAATAAAAATCCTTATCAAGCACAAAGCCGTCCTTGATATAATCCTCATAAAACTGAATATCACACTCGCCGTATTTTGCCAAAAGTTTTGGCGAAAGGTTGTCCATTACAGAGCTCTTAAAGCCCTCGCTCATAAGGCCTGACAAAATGTCGCTATGCAAAAAATCTATGTACACTGCGTATGCCTCCGGGTTATAATTATAACTTTTCATCTTATTTTAACATAAAATAAAATAAAAATCAATCGCGTGAGAAAATTTTTGCAAAATGTTTTGAAAAATAAAAACGAAAAAGGGAGGGTTGAAAATGGAAAGTTTAAAGTTGAAAATGAAATATATGAGGGTAAAACAAAAACCGTTCTCAAAAAACATGGAGAACGGCTGCATAATTAACTACGACGAGCACTCAATCAAACCGATTTGAATAGAATTAATTTTGAGAAAAAACGCCGTTCGGAGCCCGACGGCGTAGTTACCTACGACGAGTGGTGACGAACGGCGATTTTTGCCGAAATTTTTATTTTTGAACGAGGTGGATAGCAAAGCCGCAGATTTCATCCTTGAAGTATGCAAACTTGGGCTTGCCACTCTTTTCATCATAGGTTATGCTCTGCTCATCAAACTCAAAGCCCATGCGCTTGAAGTATGCCATTGCTCTGTCTACAAAGTAGGTGCGGATTGCAATGTGGCCGTGCTTGCCGGGTGCCTTTTTGGTCATAAACTCAAAGGACTCGCCTGCAAAGATGGACTTAGAGGTCTCACGCAGAGGCATACCGAACATAAGTGAGAAGAGCTTTGCACCCTTTTCTGCCTCCTCGGCACTGTCATTGTTAATGCCCATGTGAGTGAACTCAAGACCGAGCATTGTCTTAACTGCGTTTCTTGTAAGAGCAGTGATTTCATCCCACTTCTTTTCCTTAACAAGTTCATCCTTTACCATAAAGGAACCGCCGCAAGCGATTATCTTGTTAAACTTAAGATAGTCAAGAAGATTGTTTGCGTTGATGCCGCCTGTGGGCATAAACTTTAAGTTGCCGTAGGGGGCTGACATTGCCTTAAGCATAGGAAGACCGCCTGCTGCCTCTGCAGGGAAGAACTTTACGGTATCAAGACCAAGTTCAAGAGCGCACTCTACATCAGAGGGGTTGGAACAACCGGGGAGCATAGGCACACCCTTAGAAAGGCAGTATGCTGTAACCTTGGGGTTAAGACCGGGGGATACAACAAACTTGGAGCCTGCTGCAATTGCCGCATCTACCTGCGCGGTAGTAAGAACGGTGCCTGCGCCTACAAGCATATCGGGATATGCATCGGTGATGTTTTTGATAGCCTCTGCTGCGCAGGGTGTACGGAATGTGATCTCTGCCGCAGGCAGACCACCGTCGATAAGCGCCTTTGCAAGAGGAACAGCATCCTCAGCATTTTCAATTTTAATTACGGGGATAAGACCAATAGAATAAAGTTCCTGATTCATATTGCTCATTTTACTTTTCTCCTTAAAAAAGATATTTTTCTAGTTTAATTTTAACACTCGGGTTTTACTTTGTCAAGAAAAACATTTGTTTTATTCCGCCTTGTTGACAAGAGAGGGAAAATATATTATAATATTTCTAATAAATTAGAAAAAAGGAGGGCGTCCTTATGCGTTTCTTTGTGAAGAGCAAAAATAAGTACTTAAAGCAAAAGATAATACTTGAGGCTACCTACCTTGGACACGAATATTATGAGGGCAAGAGGGCTGATATAGTTTTTTGCGACATAGACACTGCCCTGCCTGCACCAAACGACGTAACCTTATCTAAAGACAGAGATGCAGATATTACCCTGCCCTTTGAGCTCGGCGCGCTTGAGCCTTACTTTAAAGGGGGCGCCTCTTTGAATATACTTTACTGCGAGGGCGAGGGCGAAAAGGTAAGTTTTAAGGGAGAGTACATACGCCTTACTGGGTTTGAGAAAAAACTGTTTTATTCTCTTTACAGTGCTATGGGCGAGTTTGTCAGCCGCGAGGAACTTTTAAAGACAGTATGGGATAACAGCGCCGATATCGGTATTGTAAACGTATACGTTTATTATCTCAGAAAAAAACTGGAAAAGGATGGCGAAAAGGTAATTATCGCAGGCCGTAAGGAAGGCTATAGGATAGACAAAAAATTTTTAGGAGGTGATGGGCTTTGTTAACCTTATGCGAGGGCAATTTTTATAACAGCGCAAGAGAAGAATTCAAAGATGAGATAGCAAGGCTCGTCAAGGAAAAGAAAAGGTGTATCTTTATAGTACCCGAGCAGCACACGGTTATCACAGAGGGCGAGATGGCAAGGATGCTGCCAAACGATGCGCCGCTGTATTTTGAGGTAACCAACTTTACACGCTTTGCCGATATGACCTTCCGACTTGTTGGCGGATTTTGCAAAAAGGGGCTGGGTAATGCCGAGAAATCGCTTATTATGTGGGGCGTGCTTGAGCACCTTAAACCCACACTCAGGGTCTTTATCTCAAAGTCCGAGGTAAACGAGGGTCTTGTCAAAAAGGCGCTTAATGCCGTCAGGGAGTTTGAAAATATAGGCATTGGGGCTGAGGGCCTTTTAAGGCTCAGTAACGAAAAGGCACTTGATGAGCGCTTAAGGGATAAGCTCTATGACGTCTCACTCATAACTGCATTATACAGAGAGAGGCTTGAAGAAAAGTATGCCGATACAAAAAGCATACTTGATAAGCTCTACGAAAAACTGATAGCAAACGAGAATTTGTTTAGCGACTATACAGTATTCATAGACGGCTTTACCTCGTATACAGATATGCAGTACAAGATTATAAGTTGCCTCATTAAGCGCACAAATGTAAATGTAGGGTTTACATTACCAAAGTTAAGAGCAGATAATTTTGAATATGCCGAGGTCAGGGACACCGAAAGAAAGTTAATAAGATGCGCCGATATGGCGGGAGTTAAAAAGCGACTTTTACGCCTTGAGGGTAACAAAAAGAGCGTAAACGGTGAGTTGTATGAAATTTCAAAAAGGCTGTTTAAAAGCAGTGTTGATGCATCCGACAAAGCCGAGTGTCAGAGTGATGCAGTACGCATATTCGAATCTCTTGACCCGTATAGCGAATGCGAGTTTGTTGCAGACGATATCAAGAGGCGTGTAAGTGAGGGTGAGAGTTACCGTGATTTTGCGATATGCTTAAGAAATGCCGATGCCTACAAGGGCATAATTGACGCATCCTTAGAGAATGCGGGAGTACCGTATTTTATCTCGGGTGGAAGCGACATATCCTCCTTTGAGGCGATAAAGTTGATATATACCGCATATAGCATAGTTGAGGGCGGATTTAGTAAGGGCGACGTTTTGTCATACGCAAAGTGCGCGCTCTCAGACGCAAGCCGCGATCAGTGTGATGAATTTGAGATATACGTAAATCGCTGGCAGATAAACGGCAGAGCATTTTTGTCCCCATTTAAGATGAACCCCGAAGGGTACACAGAGCGATTTGGCGATTACACAAAGGAAAAACTTTCGCGCATTGAAAACACAAGAAAGGTTCTTATTGCCCCACTTGTTGAACTGTCCCAAAAATGCGCGGGCAAGCATACGGCAAAGGAGCACGCGACTATCCTTACAGAGTTCCTTTTGGCGCAGAGGATAGATGAAAAGATAAGCGCATCGGTCAAGGACGCAAATGATGAAAGGGCAAGGCTTTTTAAGATAATTTGCGACTGCCTTGATACGGTAGTGGAGTGTACAGAAAGCGACATGCTTATGAATGCGCACACCTTTATAAACATACTTAAGACGGTATTTGCAAACGTGAGTGTGGGCAAGATACCCTCCTACTACGATACGGTGAGCATTGAGAGTGCTGACACAACAAGGCTGGAAAACAAAAAGCACATCTATATTATCGGCGCTAACTACGGTGTCTTCCCTGCTAAGGAAAGTGATGGCGGATACTTCAGCGACACCGAAAAGGACAGGCTTAACTTCTTTGAGAGCGAGATAAAATCGGACAAGCGTCAAAGAGGCGGCAGAGAACTTTATATATTTGAAAGAGCCTTTGCCATAGGTAAGGAGAGTGTAACACTTACCTACCCTGTACGCGATACATCCTTTAAGGCGGCAACAAGGAGTGAGTGCCTTACGAGGATAAGCGAGTTAAGTGGCGCCCCTATACAAAAAATATCGGATATGCCGATAATACAGAGAGTGTACAGCAAGGAAAACGCCATCAACCTTTTGCCAAAGGCAGAGGAAGATGAGATAAAACTTATAGAAGAGGCGCTTATTGCCGTAGGAATGGACGGCAGAATACAAGCAATGAAAAGGCCTATTGAAAACAGCGACTTAAAATTGCTTGAGGATACGGCAAGATCACTCTACGGAGCAAGCCTCAGATTAACGCAGAGCAGGATTGATAAATTCACGGACTGCCCCTTAAAATACTTCTTAAGTTTCGTTCTTAAACTTGAAGAGGACCGAGAAGCGAGATTTGATGCAAGAAATATCGGTTCATTTATCCACGCAATACTCGAAAACTTCTTTAAGTCGGTAAAAGAGAAAAAACTCGGATACGAACTTAGCGAAAAGGAAAAGAGCGAGCTTATCGAAAAAAGCGCTGAGGAATATCTGGGGTGTGTCCTTAGTGAGAAGAGTGTAAAGGACGTACGTACCGATATGATGGTAAAACGGCTTAAGAGCGCGGCGTTGCCTATTATCGAGGGTCTGTGCGAGGAGTTCAAGGACTGCGACTTCGAGCCAAAATTCTTTGAATTAAAAATTGAAAGAGGTAAGGGTGGCAGCCCATCACCCGTAATATTCAAGGACGATCATGGCGAGGTGTACCTATACGGTACGATAGACAGAGTTGATACCTTCAAATCGGGCAACGACGTTTACGTAAGAGTGGTAGACTATAAAACAGGTAGCAAGGACTTTAAGCCGGAAGACCTCGATTTAGGTCAGAATTTGCAAATGTTTATTTACTTAAAGTCGATTATTGACACCAAAAACGAGGAATTCAAATCCGATGTTGGCGTCACGGAAAACGGCAGACTTATACCTGCGGGTGTTATATACGTTAATACCAATATCAAGGAAAGCAAGATAAAGAGTTATGATGAAGACGAAGAAAAAGACGCCTTTATGAAAACACAAAAGCGCCTTGGTATGATGCTTGATGACCCTGTATCTATAGGGGCTATGAACGCAAATTATATCCCCGTCAAATTCAAAAAGGACGGTACTGCGGATAAACGCAGTCAGGATCTGCTTTATAGTGAGGAGGGCTTTAAGGAAATCGAGAAAAAACTCGAAAAAGCGGTGCTTAAAGCAGCAAAGGGACTACGCAGTGGAGATATCGGTGCAAAGCCGTATATCACAAAGGACAATCCTCACGTATGCGAGCACTGTGAGTATAAGGCTGTTTGCAGAAAGCCGGTAATTTAGGGGCGGTGCATTTTGGCATAACCGAATAAAAAAACAAATCAATATAAGAGGTACAGATAACTCTGTGCCTCTTTTGTTTTTTTCTTAATTTATTAAATACTAAAGTTGAAAACCTCACGGTTTTCTTCCGTTTTTGTTATAGTTTTTATTCTATCTTCCCTCTCTCCCTCTCGACGTACCCTTGTACGCCTTCGGGTCGTGACGAAAGATTTCTGCTCAAAATTCTCTCGCCTCGGCTGTCTTATTTTATTGCTTAAGCAAAATAATCAAAGAGCAAAGTTGTCGTTTTTTTTACGGCAACTTTGCTCTTTGAGGTTATGCTTTGTTGTTTTATTTTAAATTTCTCGATTTGCCTTAATTCTTAATGGCTCGGTTATTAATACATTCCGTCCATCTGGGGTGCCTGAGGCACCATGGGCTGAGGCTCCTTTTTGTCGGAAACAACTGCCTCTGTGGTAAGAACGGTGGATGCGATGGATGCCGCATTCTGAAGAGCTGAGCGAGTTACCTTTGTCGGGTCAACAATGCCCGCCTCAATCATATCGCAGTACTCCTCCTTGTATGCATCAAAGCCGTAGCCGACCTTGCCGCTCTCTCTTATCTTTGAAATAATAACAGAGCCGTCAAGTCCTGCGTTGTCCGCAATCTGCTTCATAGGAGCAGTAAGAGCCTTTGCAACTATCTTAGCACCGGTCTTTTCATCTCCCTCAAGGCTATTTACAAGCGCATCAACTGCGTCGATTACGTTTACAAGGGCTGTGCCGCCACCTGCAACAACGCCCTCCTCTACTGCGGCCTTGGTTGCATTAAGCGCATCTTCAATACGCAGTTTTTTCTCCTTAAGTTCAACCTCGGTTGCCGCACCAACCTTGATAACGGCTACACCGCCCGCAAGTTTTGCAAGACGCTCAAGAAGTTTTTCTTTGTCAAATTCACTTGTGGCAACCTCAAGAGCGGCTCTTATCTGGTTAACTCTGTCCTTAATTGCGCCCTTGTCACCGTTACCGCCGACGATAATGGTGTTCTCCTTAGTAACCTTTATCTGGCGCGCACGGCCAAGGCTTGCCAAGGATGCGTCCTTAAGTTCAAGACCGAGTTCGCTTGTGATAACCTCACCGCCTGTCAGAATTGCGATATCACGGAGCATCTCCTTGCGTCTGTCACCAAAGCCGGGTGCCTTAACCGCAACTACGGTAAAGGTGCCGCGCAGTTTGTTGAGCACAAGTGTGGTAAGCGCCTCACCCTCAACGTCCTCTGCGATTATAAGCAATTTTCTGCCCGCCTGGAGCACCTGCTCAAGCAGGGGAAGAAGATCCTGTATGTTGGAAATCTTTTTGTCTGTAAGAAGTACAAGACAGTCATCAAGCACTGCCTCCATTTTATCGGTATCCGTTACCATATAGGGGGACAGATAGCCGCGGTCAAACTGCATACCCTCTACAACCTCGCTGTAGGTCTCGGCAGTCCTTGACTCCTCTACTGTGATAACGCCGTCTGCAGTTACCTTATCCATAGCGTCTGCAATAAGCGTGCCTATTGCCTCATCGGATGCACTTACCGCACCTACTCTTGCAATATCCTCCTTGCCGGATACCTTTTTTGACTGCTTTTTAAGTTCAGCCACAGCAGTCTCAACTGCCTTGAAGATACCCTTACGCAGTACCATGGGGTTTGCGCCTGCGGCAACGTTCTTCATACCCTCGTGGATAAGGGTCTGCGCCAGAAGTGTAGCGGTAGTAGTACCGTCACCTGCCGCATCGTTGGTCTTGGTAGCAACCTCTTTTACAAGCTGCGCACCCATATTTTCAGCCGCATTTTCAAGCTCAATTTCCTTTGCTATGGTAACGCCGTCGTTGGTGATGAGCGGCGCACCGAATTTTTTATCAAGCACTACGTTGCGTCCCTTAGGACCAAGTGTGATCTTAACGGTATTCGCAAGTTTATCCACACCGCGAAGAAGGGCATCTCTTGCCTCTGTACCGTAAAGTATTTCTTTTGCCATTTTATCTACTCCTATAAAAAGTTAATTAGTTAGTCCTCAACCACGCACAGAATATCTGCCTGGCTTACTACGTTATATTCTACACCGTCAAGTTTAACCTCGGTGCCGCTGTATTTGCCGACGATAACCTTATCGCCCACCTTGAGTGTCATCTTTACCTCCTTGCCGTCTACGGTGCCGCCGGGACCTACCGCAACAACCTCTGATACCACGGGTTTTTCCTGCGCACTGCCGGGAAGAAGGATGCCTGCTCTCGTTGTCTCAACTGCATCCACCTTTTTAAGCACAACTTTATCAAAAAGCGGTTTAAGTTTCATATCTTTCTCCTTAATATTTGTAGGGGCGTACCCCTAAAAAACAATAGTTTATTTATATCGCTCTACATTATAGCATATATAAGAGAGTAAAATCAAGGCTTAATAAAATATTTTACATTTTAATCCGTATCCCAAAATTTATACCAGATCACGCCTTAGGGTATCCATAATGCGCTTTTCAAGGCGCGAGACCTTTACCTGCGTTATGCCGAGAAGTGCCGCAGTTTCACTTTGAGATTTATCACGGAAATATCTCAGAAGAATTATGCGTCTTTCCAGTATAGGGAGTTTTTCTAGGGCTAAATGTAAACTTAGGTGTTCAAAATTGCGCTTTTCTTCATCAATATCGTATACCGTGCTGCCGATAGTTAAATCGTCATCATCCTGACATTTATCCTCTAAGGAGCGCACGCCATAGCCTGCGCTGATAGCACTTGCCGCATCCGAAACAGGGACACCGATGGCCTCGGCAAGAGCCGATATGCGTGTATCCTCACCCGTATTTTTACGCCTGTCTCTCTCTGCGTTAAGAAGAGCACAAAGGCGTTTTTCATCCCTTGAGACCTTTATCATACCGTCGTCACGCAAAAAGCGCCTTATCTCACCGAAAATAAGAGGTACCGCATAGGTTGAAAAGGCACAGCCACGCTCAAAATCAAAGGTGTTTATCGCCTTTACAAGACCGATATTGCCTATCTGCACCAGATCCTCCATATCCACACCCCTGCCGTTAAAGCGGCAGGCTATACGGTACACTAGCGGGTAATTCAAGGTACACAGTTCCTCACCTGCCTCCCTATTTCCCGCCCTGTACTCTCTTATAAGAGCCTTGTTATCAATGTAGGATGCTTTTTTATTTACCGTATTTTCCATCATACCCTTTTTCAGGGCTTCAGTATTTTTTTCATAAGTACAGTCGTGCCCTTACCGGGTTTTGACTTTACCGACAGATAATCGGTAAACGACTGCATTACGAGAAAGCCCATGCCACATCTCTCATCAGACTCTGTGCCACTGGTAAAGCTGGGCGTCATAGCCTCCTCTACGTTGGCAATACCGCAGCCCGTGTCGGATATCTCAACACTTATCTCGCGGTTGTCATAAAGTCTTACGGATATGTATATGTACTTACGGCCTTTTTCATAATCCTTATAAGCGTGTACTATTGAGTTTGTTACCGCCTCGCTGACAGCGGCACGCAGATCGCATATCTGTTCTACCGTAGGGTTAAGCTCTGCAAAAAATACAGATACCATACTGCGCGCAATGCTCTCATTTTCACTCTTTGCTTCAAGGCGTATTTTAGCCTCGTTTATTATTCTTTTCATTACTCTTCTCCCTGCCTTATCTCTATGCCGCTTTGCCTTTGTATACCACAAAGGGATACTATCTTATAAAGCGATCCTGATAGATTTACTACCTTAAGCAAAATTCCAAGCGCCCTGCACTTGTTAAGCCTGCCAAGAATAAGCCCAACCCCTGAACTGTCCATAAAGCCGACCTGTTTAAAGTCGAGCACCAAGACACCGGGATTGTAAAGAAAAAGTAATGCGTCTATTTTTTCTCTTATAATTTTTGAATTGTGGTGGTCTATCTCACAGTTTATACGCGCTGTGAGAACCCCATCATTTTCTTCTACCTTTACTGCCAAGTCCACTTTTACACATCCTTTTTTTGTGCTCATTTTAACACAGCAAATATAAAAAAGTTGTCAGAAAAAGGTAAAGGAAAAAAATATTTTTAATCTATCATATGAAGGCGGCGCAAAATGTTCATTTTAACGTCTGCCTTGCGTTTTTTATATGTCACCTCACTTATATCGTCTATCTCGGTCTTGGCATATCCTATACCGTTACCTATCTCTTTTATATACACTTCGCCATAGCGTTCTCCCGCAATCTCGCAAGCGGCGTCATACATAATAAAATTAAGGTATTTGTACTCCATAATAGTGCGACGGGACATACGGCAAAGGTTTATCTCCCGCTTGCGCCTATCAAAATCCCTGCACAGGGCTACCACCACATCGGAAAGTGTATCGCCCCTTGTTACTGTATAAGACATTTTGCCGCCTCCAACTCGCGGCAAAGCAATCCAAGACTTTCTTCCATAAGTTCAATAGTATGCATACCCTCTTCTACCTCAGCCATGACCTCGGAAAGAGCATCCATCCACTCAGAGGGATTTTTTGCTACACAACCGTAAAGGAACTCAACGAGTTGGTGACGGACGTTAAGTGAACGCTCTGCCTCCTTTATCTCGCTCGTTATTGCTCTTATGTCCTTGCGTATCTGTGACGGACGCCTGAATACCGCTACCGCCGTACCGTCCTGTGCGTTACTGCCAAAAAACATACCTCATCCTCCTTTTTTTATATCAAAAAATAACTGTTTGGGTTAAAAGTCACCTGTCACGTGACTTGTTGTGTTACTATGATACCAAAGAAAAAGTCACTTGTCAAGCGATTTTTTGTACATCTTAAAAGAATTTTTTTACAAAAAGTGTTGCATTTTAAGTGACTTTATGCTATAATGTATTGACTAAAGGTTTTTTGAAAATAAAAAGGCCGATTTTGATATCGGCAACTTATGAGGTTATTATGACTAATAGTTTAAGAGAAAGAAGAAAGGCGCTGGGGCTTACTCTATGTGAGGTGGCAGATGCCCTTGGCACATCAAAGCAGACAATACAGAGATATGAGATGGGTATCATCAGCAATATACCCAAGGAAAAAATAGAGGCCCTTGCTAAAGTACTTAAAAGCACTCCCTCTGCCCTTATGGGCTGGTCGGATGAGGCAGGCAACGTAGTCAAAGAAGAGTATGTCGGCAAAAGACTGCCCGTGCTTGGCCGTATTGCCTGCGGCGCGCCCATACTTGCAAGCGAGGAGTATGATGAATACGTGACGGTAGATGACGGTGTGGATGCAAGTTTTTGCTTAAGAGCGCGCGGAGATTCTATGATAGGGGCAAGGATACACGACGGAGATATCGTATTTATAAGAGAACAAAGAGAGGTCAATAACGGTGAGATTGCCGCAGTTATCATAGGAGATGAGGCAACGCTCAAGCGCGTGTATTATTATCCTAAGGAAGAAAGAATTATCCTGACGCCTGAAAATCCGCGTTATTCTCCAATGTCCTTTAGCGGTAGTGAACTTAATGATGTGAGAATTATCGGTAAAGCAACCGCTTTCAGAAGCTATATTAAATAAGGATAAATTTTTTAAGCGAGGTTAAAATACCTCGCTTAAAATTTTTGTTATAGATTTGCTGGGGAAAAGGGCGTCCGCCCTTCTCCCCCTTTTTTTATTATTATTAAGTATCTCGCTTGCCCCCCTGACTATACGGCATGGGTCAAAGCCGACAAGGGTTATCTTGCCCGAAAGCAACTCCCCCACCCTCTCTGTCTTTTCTCTTAAAACGAGGGTAGGAATGCCCAAAATTGCCGCCTCCTCCTGCACGCCGCCCGAGTCGGTGAGGACTATATCCGAAAGAGAAAGATATGAGTAAAACTCTTTTGGTGAAAGGGGTGGGGTAAGAATTATATTATCTATGCCCGAAAGCTCCTTATAGGCTATATCGCTTACCCTTTTTGTCGGGTGTACGGGATAATATATATTTAAATCGGGATACTTTAAGGCAAGTTCTTTAAGTGCAAAAAATGCGTTTTTTATTTGCTTCGGGTCACTCTCGCGCCTATGCATAGTAAAAAGCGCTGTGCGTCCCATTTTGTCATCAATAATGGGTGGACATAGCATCCGTACCGCATCTATCACCGTATTGCCCGTAACAAATATGTTGTTTTTATTTATGCCCTCATTAATTAAATTTTGCCGAGAAATATCATTGGGTGCAAATAAATATTTACAAAAACTGTCGATTGATGTTCTGAAATACTCCTCAGGAAAAGGAGAAGAAAAATCAAACGTCCTGAGCCCTGCCTCTACGTGACATACGGGAACACCGAGCAAAAAGGCGGCAAGAGAAGCGCCGAATGCAGTTACCGTATCGCCCTGAGTTATCACTGCTTTAGGAGAAGTGCGGCGTATTAACGCACCGGTATTTTCTATAATTTTTGAGAGCAGGCTTGGCAGTGGCTGAGAGTGTTCAAAAATATCGTCCGAAACATCAGGATAAATACCAAAATCGCAAAACACCTGTTTTAGCATCTCACTGTGCTGACCACTTGAATACAACAAAACGTCCATACCACTCCCCATCATCTCCGAGTACAATGGCAAGAGTTTTATTGCCTCCGGACGCGTGCCGAGAGTTATTAAAAACTTTGACATATCTTTCCCCTCATTTCTTATTCACTTTTTAGTAATGTATATAAAAAAACCACTGCGAATATTCGCAGTGGAAATAAGTGTTTAAATTGATTGTGCTTTAGCGACTGCTGTGGCTGGATTTTTGGCGAGAAGAAATCCCCACTTTTGACCGGAAGGCGTATTTGTATACGGTGAGTTTGGACGTGAGCAGGGATTTGTGCCTTAGCAAAACAGCGCAATAATTTAATTAAACACATACCCTTACCGCCGCCGTGGCTGGATTTTTGGCGAGAAGAAATCCCCACTTTTGACCCGAAGACGTATTTGTATACGTCGAGCTTGGTCAAAAGCGGGGATTTATGCCGTCAAAAAACAGTCACAGATTATTTGTGCGTGTTGAAATCTACCACCGCACCGTCTTTAAATCTTATAATAAGATATGTAACGCCCTCGCAGCCCTCAAAATTTATTTCCCATTTGAAGATTTTTATATCTTCTTCATACTCGATGTACATGGGATTGCCGAATATTGATTTTACGTAACTCTCGCTCATACCTACGGCAAGATTTTTGTAATAATTATAATTTAAACCGCTCATTTTGCGCTCCACATTTCGATTACAAGATTTATTTATTAAAAAGATTTAATTACCAGATAAGAAAATCCGATCCGACAAGTTTAAGAAGTGCCTCAACAAAGAAGAAGTCACCGTAATTTATCGGGCCAATATAATTGTTTTGTACCTTTGCTTTAAAATTGGGATATGCTCCTGCACCGCTCTCAAGATAATAATCGTTACTTATATCGAGATTACCGAATTTATCTGCCATAGCCTTAAGGATATTAACTGCCGCCTGCAGATACATACCTCCCTCATTGGGGGGCAAAAGTTTAGAAAGTTCTATAAGACCGCACGCCGCACACGCACCTGCAGAACTGTCATAGATAAGAGGCTCGGCGGGTGCTCTGAAATCGCAAAGAGGCAGCCAGTCGGTGACCGATACGGCAGAGATAAAGTAGTTGGCAACACGCTTTGCCGCATTTAGATATCTTTCTTCTTTTGTATGAATGTAAGAAAGAGTAAAGCCGTAAAGCGCCCAGGACTGACCGCGTGACCAACTGGAGCCAACGCCATAACCCTGTCCACCGAGTGTTTCAAGCGTATCACCCGTTTCTCTATCGTGTACAACGATATGGTTTACAGATCCGTCTTCTCTTATATGTGTCCTCAGCGCAGTGTCTGCGTGAGTCATTGCAATTCTCTTAAAGCGGTCATCCTGCTTTTCCTCGGACGCCCAATAGAGTTGCGGCAGGTTCATCATTGTGTCAATGATAGTCCAGTTTTGCCTTTCCTCCATATTCCAAGCGACAATAAAATTGCCACCGAGAACAAGACGTGATGCAAGAGTCGATGCAGTATAAAGATTGCGTATGCGTGAGCCCTTATCACCGGTAAGGCGGTAAATAGCGCCCGACATTATATGCCACATAAAGCCAACGTCGTGATTGAGGTAATCGTAGGTAGCGATACCCTCATCCATACGTTTTTCTGCCGATGCAGCCACCTCAAGGTAAATATCCTTGCCCGTGTGATTATAAAGGAGGAGATTAAGTCCCGGATAAAATCCGTTTGTCCAGTCGCAGATGCCGTCAGCGATATGCGATGCCTCTCTAGCATCCTTAAAGCGACCCGTCTCTTTATTATAACGGGGGGTAACGATGCCCACAGAACGCTTTGCAATAATCTCAAATTTATTCTCTATTTTTTCAAGGAGTGAGTTTGCCCACTCCTTATTTTCGTTTAAAATGTTATCAATTGTTTTCATTTTAACGCTTACCAGATAAGAAAATCAGAACCGAGAAGTTTAAGTACTGCCTCAACAAAGAAGAAGTCGCCGTAAATAATCGGAATATGAGTTTCTGTTTTGATTGCCTCCTCGTTCTGAGGATAACGCGCAGAGCCAAGACCCAGGAAATAGTCCTTATCAAGATCAAAGTTGCCGAATTTTTCTGCCATAGCCTTAAGAATTTTTACAGCAGCCTCTATGTAAAGACCGCCCTCATTCTCAGGTAAAATTTTGGCAAGCTCTATAAGACCGCACGCCGCGCAAGCGCCTGCTGTACTGTCATAATACTTAGGCTCATCGGGCGCTCTGAAGTCAAGCAGAGGCAACCAGTCGTTTGTAGCGCAGGCAGAGATAAAGTAGTTAGCAACACGCTTTGCCGCATCAAGATATCTTTCTTCTTTTGTATGGATATAAGAAAGAGTAAAGCCGTAAATCGCCCAGGACTGACCGCGTGACCAACTGGAGCCAACACCAAAGCCCTGACCTCCGAGTGTTTCCACAGTATCTCCGGTTTCTCTATCGTGTACAACGATGTGGTTTACAGATCCGTCTTCTCTTATGTGTGTCTTAAGAGCCGTATCTGCGTGCGCCATAGCGATCCTCTTAAAACGGTCATCCTTTTTATCCTCGGATGCCCAGTATAAAAGAGGCAGGTTCATCATTGTATCAATGATAGTCCAGTTCTGTCTTTCGGGATGGTTCCACGCAGTGATAAACTTACCCTCAACGACATAACGGCAGGAAAGCACGGATGCTGCAAAGAGATTACGTATACGTGATTTTTCATCCCCTGTAAGGCGGTAAATAGCGCCTGACATAAGGTGCCAGATAAAGCCAACATCGTGATGGATAATATCAAAGTCAGCAAGCACAGGATCCTCCTGTAACTCGATGTCCTTGGCTACCTCAAGGTAGATATCCTTTTTTGTCTTATTGTAAAGAAGCATATTAAGACCGGGATAAAATCCGTTTACCCAGTCATTAATAATGGTCTCGTGCGCATCTCTGAAACGACCGTTTGGCTGATAGATATTGGGGACAATACCCTTTGTTCTGCGAGCGATAATTTCAAATTTATTTTCAAGTTTTTCAAATATTTCCTCAGCCCAATCCTTATTCTGGGAAATAACAGTAGAATAGTTCTTCATTGTAAACTCCAAATCGACTTTACGTCAAATTATTACTTAGGCTGTTTGCCTATATATGCCTGAATACCGCCGTCTACGTAAAGGATCTGACCGTTTACGAAATCGGATGCCTCAGATGCAAGGAATACTGCAGGGCCGCCAAGATCCTCGGGAGTACCCCATCTGCCTGCAGGTGTCTTTGAAATAATAAAGTTGTCGAAAGGATGACGGCTACCGTCAGCCTGTCTCTCGCGAAGGGGTGCTGTCTGGGGAGTAGCGATATAGCCGGGGCCGATACCGTTGCACTGAATGTTGTACTCACCGTACTCGGATGCAATATTTCTTGTAAGCATCTTAAGGCCGCCCTTTGCTGCCGCATATGCAGATACTGTCTCTCTGCCGAACTCACTCATCATAGAGCAGATATTAATGATCTTACCGTGACCCTTTTTGATCATTGAGGGGATAACTGCCTTTGATACGATAAAGGGAGCGTTTAAGACAACGTCGATTACCTGACGGAATCCAGACGCCTTCATCTCAATCATAGGAATTCTCTTGATGATACCTGCGTTGTTTACAAGGATATCAACAGAGCCTACCTCCTCTTCAATCTTAGAAACCATAGCGTTAACGGCATCCTCGTCTGTTACGTCACAAACGTAGCCCTTAACATCATCCATACCGTTAGCCTTATAGTTATCAAGTCCCTTTTGTACAAACTCTTCTTTAATATCGTTGAAAACGATTTTTGCGCCTGCCTCGTAAAGTGCCTTTGCAATACCGAAGCCTATGCCGTATGATGCGCCTGTTACAAGTGCAACCTTACCTGTAAGATTAAAGTTCTGTGCCATTTTATTTCTCCTTTTGTAAACTTTTGTTTAATTATCTAAGCTCTTTTGTTTCAATATGGTCCATATCGGTGAACTCTTGATTTTCACCGCACATAGCCCAGATGAAGGAATAATTCTTTGTACCGACGCCTGAGTGGATAGACCATGAGGGAGATATTACAGCCTCCTCATTATGCATAACGATATGCCTTGTTTCCTTAGCCTCACCCATCATGTGGAATACAGCATCATTTGCGCCCATATCGAGGTAGAGATAAACCTCCATACGTCTGTCGTGTGTATGGCAGGGCATTGTATTCCAGTTAGAGCCCACCTCAAGCTGTGTAAGACCCATAGCAAGCTGGCAGGACTGCATAACCTCGGGGTGGATGTACTGATTGATAACACGCTTGTTGCAATCCTCTACACTGCCGCAGGGAACCTTACGAGCCTTGGTAATATCAATTTTAACAGTAGGATATGTAGTGTGAGCAGGGCAAGAGGTGATATAGAATTTAGCGGGATTTGCCTCATCAACGCTCTTAAAGGTAAGGTCCTTATGACCCTGACCTACGTAGATACCGTCACGGGGGTTCATCTCATAAACCTCACCGTCAACTGTGATGATACCCTTACCGCCGATGTTGATACAACCAAGCTCACGTCTTTGTAAGAAGTAATCTGCCGCAAGTTCCTTGCCTGCCTCAAGTTTGAGCTCAAGCTTAATGGGCATCATACCTATTACGATAATTCTGTCAGTGTGGCTGTAAACCATCCTAATATTGTCCTTGGTAAAGAGGTTTGCAATATGGAACTCCTCTCTGAGTCTGTCAGTAGTATAATACTTGACGTCTTTTGCATTGGATGCGTCTCTTACTTCCATGCCTTTATTCTCCTTTTTAATTAATTTACCGTATATTTCAAATTCAGTCAGCGCGGCAAAGGACAGTGAGCCGTCCTCAAGGCGCTGCTGCTTAAAGCCGCAAAGTTTTACATATTCTGTTTTTCTTTCACTAAAGGTAAAATGCTGACCCTCGGTAGAGCCCTCAAGGTGTATGTGCTCTACGCTGCCGTCGGAAAACTCAAGGTCTGCCTCTTTCCAATAAGTATCGTGCGGGAAGTCGGCACGCAGGTAGACAGTTACGCCGTTTACAAGCGCCTCTGTACCAAAGTGTACTGTGAACTCAAGATCCTCTCTCAAACCGCCACCCCAGGAGTGATAGGGGTACGGGCCGTGTCCCTTGGTCTCGGTCACACCGTCAATAGCGTTACGCTCAAAGAAGGACGGGTCCTCACGTGTTACAAAATTTGCAACTGCGTGCGGAAAATACTTGGGTATATTGTGTCTGTCGTGTGAGTTAAGAGAGATGTTGCGCTCCTCATATATTTCAGCCTCAGTAGGCTCGGATACGCATACTCTGTGACTGTCCCCCGAAAAGGCCTCTTTGCCATAGCACTTAAATCTCTCATCCCCAAAGGGAATTAAAAAGTCAAAAATGCCGTCAGGAACGTAGACGATGCTCTCCTTTAGTGTGCTCTCAAGTTTTATTTTAACAAACTCGCCGCCGTCAAGCTCTATGCGCCATTTATCACCCGGCTCGTATATGCCGTTAAATCTTTCGTCAAGCTCGGTACCGTATGCCTTGTACCTTACATCACCGTTTGCTGCAATCAATTTTAAGCTTAACAAGTTTTTACCTCCTTGCTTGTGGCTTAATTTAGTAAAAATGACAAATTTACTATTTTGTTTATAATAACATATTATAAAGAATAAATCAAGACAAAAAGAAATATTTTAAATATTTATTTTCTTTCGCCACCAGATGCACTGCAAGTCTTGAAAAAGACAGAGTTTTGTGATAAAATAAAGCAAAGGAGGGAGTAATATGATGAAATTTGTAAGATCAATTTGCGGCAATATGCTTATGCTTTTGCTATGCTTTATTTTGTATGCGCCGATATTCTTTTTTATAAGTCAGGCTATCTACCCCTTCCTTAACGGCATTTTGCCCGAGGTCTTCCCTACTCTTTACCCTTTAAGTAAGCCTATTGAATATAAGGCGACCGAGAAGGTTTTTACCGTTATCTCACTCATACTTACAATGCTGATTTCGGGATACCTCAGGCACTATCTTGATAACGAAAGATATGAGAAAGTTATATCTAAAACAGACGGCATGCAAGAGGCCTGCACGGTGTATCCTTTTTACTTAAAGGAATATCTTTTATCCGACACATTCGCAGCGCTCATCTGCCCTTTTATATATCTTTTGCTTGCCCTTATAATACCGCAAAAAATAACAGAACTCTATATCCCATTTGTGCTTGACGTTGCAGTATCGATAAACAACGGCATTGGTATATTTTTAGGCTATATAATTATGCTCTTTGCCACAACCTTAAGCAATCTTCTATCTCCCATTTTAGCAATAAATAAATGGAGTGCCGTATGGCTTTCCTTGGGGGTGGTGAGCGAATAATGAAGTATATTTATTTTATCATTTTTACCCTTTTGTGCTATCTTGCGCTTAAACTGTGTGGAGTTGTTTTCAGATATTCAAGATTGGTATATAGGTTATCAAAACTCAAAAAGATAGGCGCTTTTGTAAAATATAATTTACAAAAACGCTCAAAGAATGAGCCTGATATAATAATAAGCCTTGAAAATAAAATCTATCTTTTAAGATGCTTTAACGGTGGTGGACTTTTAAGAACTGTGCATTTTGTATCAAATACTCTTGCTGTAAGCTTTATACCTATGCGTGCAAGAATAAGCAGGCGCAAAAGCCTTGGCAGGGGATATAAAAGCACAACTCTTTTGTCCCGTCTTAAGAGGATAAGAGCCATAGAGTATGATGAAAACAGTATGCGTGATATGGGGCTCAGAATTATCAAAAATGAAAACGGCGCAGACAATACAAAAAGAATTTTACTCTTCACAAAAGAGGCAGGCGAGGTTACTGCCCTTACCGAGGCAGGCACAGGAATAAAGTGCGCGTACACCGGGGATAAGGTCTTTGATTATCTTATCTTTACTCCCGATACCTTTACTAAGTATATAGAAAGAGAAAAAACGCACGCCGATATTGAAAAAGAGGGATATCTTTATTTCAGTGA
Source organism: Eubacteriales bacterium (assembly GCA_045653505.1). Classification (GTDB taxonomy): domain Bacteria; phylum Bacillota; class Clostridia; order Oscillospirales; family CAG-272; genus UBA1740. Next base: position 117,093 of record JAZOLZ010000012.1, read on the forward strand.
CTAAACATTTCAAAAAGGGAAAGCTCTGAGAGTTAAAATCTTAGAGCTTTTTTAATTATCATTAGCGCTAACGCATACTCCGTCATTATAAGTGAGCACAGCATACGACATCATTAGTGCCTTTAAGCACGTCATCATTAAGAAATTTATAAAATTTCTGTCATCATTAGCAAACTTGTTTGCGTCATAATTTTAAAAAAAGGCTCCGCATGGAGCCTTTTTTTATTTTACTCTTTTTATTACTATCGCCGCTGCTACGCCGACTGCTATACCGGCTACCGTACCTGACAAAAGAAGGACGGGAAGATAGAGGATAAGGACGTTTGTTGAAAGGATTATGCACGCCATACCTATCTGACCGACGTTGTGCATAACACCGCCCGCAACGCTTACACCAACCTCACTAAGAGGGGTAAAGCACTTGAGCAAGAGCATCGTAGCAAAACTTAAGATTGCGCCCGCAAGACTGTAAAGAAATGTAACGGGAGTACCGAAAAGAGTTGAAACCAGAATTACCCTGATAAGTGAAACCACTACCGCCTCACGCCAGCCGAAGCGATAAAGACAGAATATAACGGCTATATTTGCAAGACCGACCTTAATACCCGGTACGGCAACAAAGGCAGGTATCTGGCTCTCAACAAAGGAGAGTATCATAGCAAGCGTTACGGTAATGGCAAGGGTGGTAAGTTTTTTTGTATTCATTATATACCCCCTATGACACTAAATCCACATCGCCCTTTTGGCCGATTATTGACACTGTTAACTTGTTTGGCAGGCAGGTTATTGTCTCACCTGTATAGGTTATTTTACCCTGATTTACACAGAGCTTATCAGGACAGTTGGCATCTTTGAGGTATGCCGATCCGTCCTTGATAACTAAGGTATTTGTACCGCCGTTAAGCGAATGTTCACCGTTTTCACTTAACGAGTATCTGGCAAGCTCTTTGCCGTTTAAAGATACTACCGCATAGGCGCCCTCAGTTTTAAAAAGGTTAATAAAAAGGAGTGCAGCAAGAGAAACAACGAGCAGCGCGACTATAAGAATTATATCGTATCGCATCCTTTTGTTGTTTTCCATAAAGCACTCCTATTTGACAAAAAGCCAACTAAATGTTAATTAAAGTGTGCACCACAGATGAAATTACCCTCGTGAATGCACTTTACAGGACAAGCCCTTACACACTCACCGCAGGAGGTACACTTTGAATAATCTATGGTAGCAAGATTATCCTCTACCACGATAGCGCCGTGAGGACAAACCTTTTGACACTTACCGCAGGCGATACAACCGTTTGTGCAAGCCTTACGCGTAACTGCACCCTTATCATGATTTGAACAAGCAACGACTACACGTGTGGTATCATTGATAAGATGTATAATGCCGTTAGGACACTCACGTGTACAAATGCCACAACCGATACACTTGGTCGGATCAACAACGGCAACACCGTCCTTGATGTCTATCGCGTTCTCAGGACAAGCCTTTACACAGTCTCCATAGCCTAAGCAGGCATAGGTACACATCTTGTCACCTGAGTAGGTGAGATTTGCAGTACGGCAGGACATAATGCCCTTATATTCATATCTTTTCTCGGTTACGTGACAGTTACCGTTGCAGGCAACGTATGCTACCTTTTCAACAATATCCTCAGCCTCAACACCGATAAGAGCCGCAATATCTTTTGCAGTACCGTCACCACCTGGCACGCAGAGGCTGGCATTTTTAGTCTCGCCATCGGCAAGAGCCTTGGCATAGCCGTCACAGCCATTGTAGCCGCAGGCACCGCAGTTAGCACCCGGCAGACAGTCACGTACGTTCTGATAAAGTTCACTTTCCTCAATGCCAAAGTACTTTGACGCAACTGTCAGAAGTACACCGCAGAAAAGAGCAATAGCAGCAAGAATAGCTACAGCTATTAATATTTCTATCATACTATAAGCCCTCCTATTACTTAAGCAAAGTTTCGATTACGCCACTAAAGCCGTAGAAGGCCAAAGAAACGATAGATGCCGCTATAAGAGTTACGGGCAAGCCCTGGATAGGCTTGGGAGACGGACAGTTTTCAATCCTGGATCTTACGCCGGCAAACAGAACCATCGCAAGCAGGAAACCAAGACCAACACCGAGGGAGGATATCATCGACTCAACAAAGTTGTATCCTGCCGTGATGTTGTTAATCGTTACACCAAGAACCGCGCAGTTTGTGGTAATAAGAGGAAGATATACGCCAAGAGACGCATGAAGCGCGGGTATAAACTTCTTTAATACAATCTCAACAAACTGTACAAGCGCCGCAATTACAAGAATAAATACAAGCGTCTGCAGATATTCAAGTTTAAGAGCGACAAGGATAAATTTGTAAATGGGATAGGTAGCCGCTGTTGCGCAGAGCATTACGAACGTAACCGCAACACCCATGCCGACTGCCTGATTAAGTTTTTTGGATACACCGAGGAAGGGGCATATGCCGAGGAACTGCTGTAATACATAGTTATTTATGAGCACGCCGCTCATAAGGATAAGAATTAAAGCCTTAATTTCCATCTTGCGCCTCCTCATTTACGGTTTTTTCTGAACTGTTTATGGTAGGATCAACCTGTACCTCCTCAATGTCAGAGCAGGCAGTTTTGTCACAGATTGATGCCGAGGGACAACCCTCACAACTAAAGGACTTACGCTTAACGCCACCCTGCTTTGCCATAATCTTATTCATTATTGCAATAAGAATACCAAAGACAAGGAAACCGCCGGGAGCCATTGTGAGTATCGGAATATTGTATTCACTGAGCAAGGGGATGGGCATACCAAAGAAGGTGCCTGCACCGAATACCTCGCGGATAAATGCCATAGCAAGCAGGGCTATAAGGAAACCGCAGCCCATACCAAGACCGTCCATGGTTGAATCAATCACACCGTTCTTTCTCGCAAACATCTCTGCTCTGCCAAGAATAATACAGTTAACAACGATAAGTGCAAGATACACACCCATCATCTCATAAATTGGGGGCAGGAATGCCTGCATCATAAGTTGAACAACTGTAACAAATCCGGCAATAACTACGATATAACAAGGAATTCTTACAGTATCGGGAATGATATTACGAAGTGCTGAAATAACAGCATTTGAGCAAACAAGAACTATTGTAGCCGCAATACCCATACCGAGCGCTGCCGTAAGGCTACTTGTCTGCGCAAGGGTGGGACAGGTGCCCAGAACAAGAACGAGAACGGGGTTTTCTGCTATAAGTCCTCTCAAAAAGATAGAAAATCTTTTATTCTTCATTCTTTTTTCCTCCTTTTACCTTGATATAAATCAGGTATGAAACCGCAAAAAGCATAAAAGCTGCGATCACACTGCAGGTAGCTACCGTGTATATCGGAACGGGATAAAGAATATCCATAGCCTCTTTAAGAGGATTAATAAAGTTATTTGAAGTATTAGTTGCGTGTGTTACAAGATCTACTCTCTTAAGACCGGCGGAATTTTTACCCTTAATGCTATTAAGGAACGCCTCATCACATTCGGGGGCAGACGGAAGAAGTGTGCTGTCGTATCCAACTATCCACTCTACCATTTTTACACCGGTTATCTCACCGAAAGCATTAACCGTTACCACGCCGTCAGTCTCAAGATCTCTGTACTGTGTTCTGGTTGCTATGTGAACGGCGTATCCTTTGCCTGTAGTCTCGCGGTAAACACCCAAGACCTGCTCCGGCATACCGTCAACCGTATGCTTTTCATAACTGCCGGGCATAAGTTCACCCGCAATTGCGATAACGTCGCTGTCCGTAAGAGCACTGTTGCCCTTAACGTTGGAGTCATTTGTATTTGTATTATCTGATGCCGCTATAAATCCAAGATAAGCCGACGCATCGTTTATGGCGCCCTTGATGGCGCTCTCTGTAAATTTGACCGTAGCACCGGTAACAAGAGATGCAACGTCCTTGGCATTTACACCTATATACTTGTCGCCGTAGGTGCCGCCCGCTTTAAGTTCTGCGGGAACTATGCTCTCCTCGTTTTTGGTAACTACCGCCTTTATAATTTTACCGTCTTTATCAAATGCGACCGTTATACCGATAGCCTTACCGGTATATCCCTTTGTTGTGGTAAGAACTGCTACGTATCCAAGACCGTTTTTATCCGTATAAATCGCATTGATAGTCTTGGGAGCGCCGTCCTTAAGTTCATCTGCACGAGCATTGAACTCACCGTTTGGCATAACTATGCTAAGAGATTCCTTAACAGCCTTTTCATCCGCTTCTCTTATAATCGGAGAGGTTATCATATTTACAAGACCCATAAGAAATGCAACAACTATGCATATAGATCCAAGCACCGCCACGGGCATAATATTTTTCTTATCTATCTTCATTATTTGTTACCTCCGAAAGGCTTTTTCGCCATAAGTTTTTCAATATAGGGCGAAAGAATATTCATAATGAGAATCGAGAAGGATACGCCCTCAGGATATGAGCCGTAAATACGGATAAGCACCGTAATCAAACCACAGCCTATTGCGAACACTACTTTACCTCTGTTTGTAAGGGGGGTAGTAGCATAATCGGTTGCCATAAACACAGCACCGAGGAGCAGACCACCACCGAGAACGTGGTAAAGAGCCGCGCCGGGATCGTTTGTAATGATAAGGGTAAGAACAAATACTGTACCGACAAATGCTACGGGCACTGCAAAGTGAATAACCTTTTTCACAACAAGGTAAACAAATCCAACAAGGATAGCAAGCGCACATACCTCACCGATAGAACCGCCCTTAATTCCCAAGAACATATCAAGAAGCGAAGGTAACGGCTGGGATGATGCACCACCCTTAAGGATCTCAAGTGGAGTTGCGCTTGATGTAAGTTCAACAACTGTGGGCTGCATACCGCCGCCTACAGTACCTGCAAAGCAGATAAGCATAAATATACGTCCTGTAATAGCGGGGTTCGCAAAGTTGCATCCGATACCGCCAAAAAGACATTTAACTACTACTATTGCGAAAACACTGCCTATGATACACTGCCAGAAAGGTGTATCAGCACGCAAATTGAGAGCGAGAAGAAGACCCGTTACAACTGCGCTGAGATCACCGACCGTTTGTTTTTTGTGTATTATAAGATTGAAAACGTACTCGGCCAGAACCGATGATGCCACGCACGAAAGTATAACGATCAAAGACTGCCAGCCGAAGATAACTGCGCCTGCTATCGTTGTGGGAAGAAGTGCAATGATCACATCAAGCATAATTTTTTGTGTTGTTGATGCGCTCCTGATATGGGGAGAGGTGCTTACTACAAGTTTTGCCATACTACTCTTCCTCCTTACTTAACTTCTTTTTGTCTTTGCTGATGAGCTCTTAAAGCACTCTTGGCAAGACGGTTTATCTGTATAAGAGGTCTCTTTGCGGGACATACGAATGAGCAACAGCCACACTCAATACAAAGATTGATCTTGTGCTGCTCAAGACGAGACATCTTTTCATTATTATCATCAAGTCCCATTGCCTTTGCATACGCAGTGGGGTTAAGCGACATAGGGCAAGCCTCAACGCATCTGCCGCAGTGAATGCACGCAGTGCTCTCGGGCTCCTGTGCATCAGCCTTGTTAAAAACGGTAAGCGCGTTTGTCGTCTTTGACACGGGCTCATCTATATTCTGAGCACAGATACCCATCATAGGGCCGCCAAATAGCACTTTACCGATATTCTCGCTGTCATATCCAACAAACTCAAGTACTTCTTTAATTGAAGTACCGATGGGCACGATAACGTTTTTAGGCTCCTTTATCGCAGAGCCGTCAACCGTAACGCACTTGCTAACAAGAGGCATACCGGTCTGTACGTACTTTGCAAGAGCGCAAAGTGAGGTAACGTTTATTACGATAACGCCCACATCAGCAGGGAGTTTACCCTCGGGGATAACTCTGCCAAGAGTGTTGTAAACCATCATCTTCTCAGCACCCTGGGGATAGGTTGAGGGAAGCACGTGTACGGTAACACTCTCGTCATCACCAAAAATACGTACCATCTCCTCAATACATTCGGGCTTATTTTTCTCAATACCGATGGATACCTTTAAGTCGGGAAGAAATTTTTTGATAAGTTTAACACCCTCGAAAACATACCTTGAATCATCAAGCATAGTACGTGTGTCCGATGTGATAAACGGCTCACACTCAGCACCGTTGATTACAAGGGTGTCAATCTTGCCTATGTCCTTGATAGCATTAAGTTTTACCGAGGTCGGGAAGCCGGCGCCGCCAAGACCTACTATACCGCTATTTCTCGCAGCATTGATAAGAGAGTCTGCGTCGGTGATAACAGGAGGGGCAAGTTCCTCGCATACTGTCATAAGACCGTCACTCTCAATTCTTATTGCAAGGACACGTTTACCGTCAGGGCGTAAATAATCCTCTATCTTTTTAACAACGCCCGACACGCTTGAATGCACAGGTGATGAAACGAAGCCGCTTGCCTGTGCAATCACCTGACCGACAGTTACCTTATCGCCTATCTTAACGATAGGATTTGCTGCAGCGCCGATGTGCTGTACTGTGGGAATAAGCACCTCTTTTACAGGCGTCATTTCACACGCAGGCATACCCTCAGTATTTTTATGGTGAGGGATATGGGTATTACCCAGAAATCTGCTCATACTTTGCCTCTTTCTCAACCCCAAATGTGCAAAATGCACAAAAAGAGTTATATATTTTAAAAATCATTAACTCTATTATATAATATATTTACACGCATGTCAATAAAATATTTATAAAAAGCAGGCAGTTGGTGCTATATCGCGCAACTGCCTGCTTTTTATTTATTCGTTTACTTTTAAAGCATTAAAGCCATCTGTAGATATTTGCGTGCCGTCCTTGTATATCCAAAGCACCTGTATATCGTCAGAGAAGGTGTCAAGGCTGGCAAGCCCCTCCTCATAGGTCATACAGAAAAGCGCTGTGGAAAGCGCATCTGCCAAAGCAGAATCCTTTGTGATAACCGTAACCGAGGTGAAGTGAGCCGAGGGGTAAAGAGTATCCATATCTATTATATGATGATACTTTTCTGTACCTACGTAGTAATATCTCTGATAATCTCCGCTGGTTACGCAGGAGGTGGCAGATATATTTATTCTTGCTGCGTATGACACACCGCCAAAGGGATCTGCGATGCCTGTGACCCAACCGCTACCGTCAGGCTTTGTTCCTATAATACGGATATTGCCGCCAAGGTCTAAAACATACGAATTGACACCAAACTGTTCAAGACGCTTTGCACACATCTCGGCTGCATAGCCCTTGCCTATTGCACCAACGTCAAGTCTTGCATCCTTATCGATTATCTGCGCTGTCTTATTGGCAGTATCAAGGATAAGCGCGTTGATGTTGGTATGCTTTGCCGCCTCGGTAAGCGCAGCCTCATCGGGCAGTTTTGCGTCCAAGCCGTTTTTCACATTCTCCCTTTCATTATGCCAAAGAGAGAGTACTGAGCCCATCATTACATTTGTCTCGCCACTGGTCTTATCGTAAATATCCTTGCAGTAAAGCAAAAAGTCTATAAGCCTTTTATCAAGTTTAACCGGAGCGCCGCCTGCATTTTTGTTAAGCGTGCAAAGGTTGTTTATGCCCTCATACTCATTGTATATATCAAAGAGCTTATGATAGTCGGTAAGCATATTTTCAACCATATTGGAGTTTACCGCGAAGTCCTCATCACTATCATTTGCATACGAATAAATATAGGTAACAGTATCAAAAAAAGTAAAATAAACTTGACTTTTAGGTTCGTTTTGGCGTTGTGGAGTGCATGCAGCACAAGTAAACAGTATGCACAAAAGTAGCATAAAAGACAAAATCTTTTTCATTTTTTCTCCTTTACTAAACAACTATTGAAGTACTCCTGATCAAAGGCCGATATATTCTCTTAGCTCGGATACGCTATTACAGTATTTATCGCAGTTTTTTTGCATAAATTCCCTGATAAGGGGGATATCGTATGCCCAGCCTGCGCACACAAAGTCAACACCTGCCGCCTTTGCCATATCGTAGCCCGGCTTAAGATCGTCTACCATAACTATATCGCTTGGCTTAAGGTTGTATTTTTCCATAAGATCGTACATGCCGAAGGGGGATGGCTTACGGTGTTCTTTTGGCAGATCCCACGCATAGATCATATCGGGCAGTTCAATGCCGTTTTCAAGATAATCTCTCTCAATATATTTACTGTATGAGTGGCTGTTTACCGCAACTATACCGCCCTTTTCTTTAAAATCGCGTACAAGTTCTCTTATACCTGAAAATGCCTTTGGCACGTGCGCCTTTACGTACTCTGCCCAGAAGTCCTGCTCGGCTAAAAACTCCTCCTCACTAAGTCCTACCTCGTCAAGGAAAAGGGAGGTTACACCGGGAGAAAAGTTTTTGATAAGGTAACTCTCTAAGGTATAGTTATCTGCAATCTCGGGTCTGACTATCTTAAGATACTCGACAAATGAAGGAAAGTGGATATCTGCAGTTGAGTTTACCACGGTATCGTCATGGTCAAGCACAAGACATTTGTATTTCATATTTTCTTCCTTTACTTTAAATTTAAGAAGTAAATTTTCGGAGCAAGAATTTCACCGTCGGTCTTTTCGATAATAACGCTCTTGCCGTGCCACAGATATTCCCAGTCCTCCTTAGAGCCGCCGTAGGATATATCACAAAGACTGTCACAAGACGAGAAGATATCGTCATCCTCAATCTCCTTAAGTTCCTTAGGTAAAGCAATGCGCTTTAGCGACGTGCAAAGTGCAAAGGCGTCAAAATCAATCTTTAAAAGGCCTACGGGCAAAATGATTGCGCTAAGCGACTGGCAGCCGTAAAACGCACGGCGACCTATGTGAGTAAGATTTTTGGGCAAATCTACAAATTTCAGGCTCCTGCACCCCTCAAAGGTGGACTCATCTATAAGCGCCATGCTGTCAGAGAGTTTGACACTTTCAAGATTAAAGCAGTTTGCAAAAGCGCAAAATTCCACAAGATAACAGCTGTCGGGGACAACTATTGTTTGCAAATTAAAGCAAAAAGCAAAGCAATTCGCACCTATAGTCAAAATCCTCTCGGACAATTTTACCTTTGTAAGAGAGGCACAGCCCTCAAAGCAGCCCTCGCCAATACCTGTAACACTGTCGGGCATAATTATCTCGCAAAGAGCGCTGCAAAAGGCAAAGGCCTCATCGGCAATTTCGCTGATGCCAAAGGGCATCACTACCCTTTTAAGCGCCTTACAGCCCGAAAATGCGCAGGCGGATATGCGCTTTAAGGAAGGAGGGAGAATGACGCTTTCAAGATACTCAAAATCGCGAAAGGCGTTTTCACATATCTCAACGACACCCTGCCCTATCACTACCTCTTTAATATCACTCGGATAATCGCCGCGGATTACGACCTTATCCTTAAGTTCTTTTGTTTCCATAAAAATCCCTTAATTTAACTTCTCAAGAGCGGCAAGAAGTGAATCCTTTGTATCAAGATACTTTTTGAGTTTTGCTCTCTCACCGTCTACTACGGCCTTGGGAGCCTTGGATACAAAGCCCTCTGATGAAAGTTTCTTTTCAAGTCTTTCAATTTCAAGAGCGTTCTTCTTTAATTCGCCGTTAAGTCTTGCTCTTTCCTTTTCAAAGTCGATAACCTCGCTAAGGGGAATATAAAGTCTGCCGGCATCGGTAGCAATAAGCACCGCATCGTCCGATGTATATTCTGTAGAGATTATAACCTCTGATGCCGAGGCAAGTTTTTCAAGTATCTTACCTGCATCAATAAAGGTCTTTTCATATTTTGTAACAACGTACAGCTTAGCCTTTTTTGACGGAGGCACGTTCATCTCAGCGCGTCTTGCTCTTATCTTCTCAATACACTCGATAATTCTCTCCACGTCAATCTGCGCCTCATCATATGAAATGCTCTCATCGTATACGGGATAGGAGGATATCATAACCGATTCATCGGTATGAGGAAGTGCCTGATATATCTCCTCGGTAATGAAGGGCATATAGGGGTGAAGAAGTTTTACTATATCGGTAAGCACCTTAACGAGAACTCGCTTTGCGGTAAGAGACTGCGCCTTGTCCTCTGAGAAGATACGGCTCTTTGCCATCTCGATATACCAGTCGCAGAAGGTGTTCCAGGTAAAGGAGTAAATCTCACCGAGCGCTACGCCTATCTCATAGTTTTCAATATTATCGTTTACACGCTTTACAAGTCTGTTAAGGGTTGAAAGTATCCACTTATCCTCAACTGTAAGTTCACTTTCCTTTGCAGGAGCAAGAAGTTCCTCATCATCCTCGGTAAGATTCATAAGCACAAATCTTGATGCGTTCCAGAGTTTGTTTGCAAAGTTCCTTGCGCTCTCAATCTTCTCATCGCTGAATCTCATATCGTTACCGGGTGCATTACCCGTAGCAAGCGCAAAGCGAAGCGCGTCTGCGCCGTACTCGTCGATAATCTTAAGAGGGTCAATACCGTTGCCAAGAGACTTGGACATCTTTCTACCCTGCGCATCTCTTACAAGACCGTGGATAAATACGGTTGAGAATGGCTTTTCTCCCATATGCTCAAGGCCCGAGAATATCATTCTCGCTACCCAGAAGAATATGATGTCATAACCGGTTACAAGCACGTTTGTGGGATAGTATCTCTTAAGGTCCTCGGTATTATCCGGCCAACCCATTGTTGAGAAGGGCCAAAGAGCAGATGAGAACCATGTATCAAGCACATCCTCCTCCTGACGGGTGGGAGCCCCGCACTTGGGGCAGGCGGTAACGTCGGTCTTGGATACCTCCATATGACCGCACGCATCGCAGTAGTAGGCAGGAATTCTGTGTCCCCACCAAAGTTGACGGGAAATGCACCAGTCGTGGCAGTTTTCCATCCAATTTATATACGTCTTTGAGAATCTCTCGGGCTCAAACTTGATATCGCCGCCTGTTACCGCCTCAAGAGCCGGCTTTGCAAGGGGCGCCATTTTTACAAACCACTGATCGGATGTCAGAGGCTCAACTGTGGTCTTACAACGGTAGCAGGTGCCTACGTTATGGTTGCAGGGCTCTATCTTAACAAGATAGCCGCCGTCCTCAAGATCCTTAACGATAGCCTTGCGCGCCTCGTATCTGTCCATACCGCTGTACTTGCCGCTATATGCGTTGCCGATGGTGGCATCATCGTTCATAACCTTTATAATCTCAAGATTATGTCTCTTACCAACCTCAAAGTCGTTGGGGTCATGCGCGGGAGTGATCTTTACACAGCCTGTACCAAAGTCCTTTTCAACGTACTCGTCGGCAATAACGGGTATCTCTCTTTCTACAAGAGGAAGCATAAGCGTTTTGCCCACAAGGTGAGCATATCTCTCATCCTCAGGATGTACTGCAACGGCAGTATCGCCAAGCATTGTCTCAGGACGGGTGGTGGCTATTGTAACATACTCATCACTGTCCTTTACAGGATATCTTACGTGCCAGAATGCACCCTGCTTTTCACTGTACTCAACCTCAGCATCAGAAAGCGCTGTGCGGCAGTGGGGACACCAGTTGATTATACGGTATCCGCGGTAAATGAGGCCCTTGTTGTAAAGGTTAACAAATACCTCTTTTACTGCTCTTGAGCAGCCCTCGTCCATAGTAAATCTCTCGCGGCTCCAGTCACAGGAGGAGCCGAGTTTTTTAAGCTGGCTGATAATACGGCTGCCGTACTGATTTTTCCAATCCCATACTCTCTCAAGAAATTTCTCGCGTCCGAGGTCGTATCTGGTAAGACCCTCGTTTACTCTTAAATTTTCTTCAACCTTGATCTGTGTTGCAATACCCGCGTGGTCGGTGCCGGGCACCCAAAGGGTGGAATATCCCTGCATACGCTTTGTACGCACAAGAATGTCCTGCAGGGTCTGGTCAAGGGCGTGACCCATGTGAAGTTGTCCTGTAACGTTGGGGGGCGGGATAACTATTGAAAACGGTTTTTTCTTAGCATCGCTATCAGGCTTAAAATAATCCTTCTCGCACCATGTGGCGTATATACGGTCCTCAAACTCCTTGGGCGAGTAGGTTTTAGCAAGTTCCTTTCTCATAGCAAAAGTCCTTTCATTTATATCATTTGTAAAAATATTATTTTTAAAATTCGCATTGAAATTCTGTTCAAAACGGCTCTCTTGTAAATTTTACTTTACAAAATTTGTTTTAAAAAAAGAAATAGCCCCGAATTGAGCAAACAGTCAATTCGGGGCGTATCAGTGATACGCGGTACCACCCGCATTTATATCTTAATTGGCTTTAACGAAAGCATACGCTGTATTCTACTTGCCGCGTTTTTTTAAAATCGACTTTCTTTACAGATACAACAGGGCTACTTTACACACGCGGCAAAAAGACTTGCACCAACCGTCTTTTCTCTTTTTTTGCCGTAGAGCGGCTACTCCTCCCTGAGGGTAAAACAATTACTTTGGTATTTTAACATAAATATTTTATGTTGTCAAGCACCTTATTTATAATTATCAAAGACGAGTTTTGTCTCGGTAGTCATAGTTTCAAGCGCCTCGTTTATAAGTGCCTCTACGTCAAGCTTTTCAAGTTCCTTCATAACAAGGTCTATCTTGGGATTTGTCTTAGGATGTCTTGGCGTAAAGACGGTACAGCAATCCTCGTATGGGAGAATTGATGTCTCATAGGTATCGTAAAGATATGAGAGTTTTACTATCTCACTTTTATCAAGACCGATGCAGGGACGGAACACCGGCAACTCTGCAACCGAGTCGGTTACACCGATAGCAGATAGCGTCTGTGAGGCTACCTGACCCAAGCTCTCACCCGTAATGATAGCGCCGCAGGAATATTTTTTTGCTACTATGTTTGCTATCTTTACCATAAATATGCGCAAAATAAGAGTAAAGTAATCCTCCTCACAATTATCCCTTATTTCCTCTTGTATATGAGTAAGGGATATTACGTGCACGTACATTTTTGCAGTATACTCGCACATTTTTTTAGCGAGCTTCATCACCTTTTCTCTGGCTCTTTCCGAGGTATAGGGGAACGACTCAAAGTGCAGTCCCTCTATCTCCATACCTCTTTTTGCCATCATAAGGCCTGCAACGGGAGAATCTATACCGCCTGAGAGAAGCAAAAGACCCTTGCCCGCAGTACGCAGAGGTAAGCCGCCTGCGGCCGCCTCCTGCCCTGCTCTTATATATGCGTTGGTATCTCTTATCTCGACGCCTACAACAACCTCGGGGTTGTGCACGTCAACCTTTATGCCTCTGACGCTCTCAAGAATAACTCCGCCTATCTCGGCGCATATCTCGGGGCTCCCCAGCGGGAAGGTCTTATCCGAGCGCCTTGCATCAACCTTAAAGGTCTTTTTGCCCATAAGCTTAAGAGGCAGATACTCCTTTGCAAGTGCCTTTATGCTCTCCATATTCTTTTCGCATACTGCGGCACGGTTTACCGCCACTATGCCAAAGACCTTTTTGGCAGTCTCGTACATACCGTCCATATCGCAAAGGTCACTTAGCGGCTCAACGTATATTGTAGACTGCTTATAATAAATTTTAAAGGGGCCGTAGGGACAGGCTCTGCGTCTTAATTCCTTTACAAGACTGCTTTCAAATGTCTGTCTGTTTGCGCCCTTGAGGACGATCTCGCCGTATTTACAAAGTATTACTTCCTTTATTTCCATAAAAATTCCTTAATAAATTTTATAGTCGGTTATTTTGCCGTTTTTCCACGCAAGGTCAACCTTTTTATCACCCTTAATACAAATGCCCTTTGCACAGCCGGACTTAAGTTCGCTTGGTAAAGCGGGTAAAAGTTTTACCTCGCCGTTTGGCTTTTGTCCTACAAGCATCTCGCATATTCCGGCAGTAAAGCCATAGTTACCGTCGATCTGGAACGGAGGGTGTGCGCAGAAGAGATTTGTATAAATACCGCCGCCTGCTAAGGTGTTGGTTTCCTCGGGACTAACGTAGCGGAAGAACATTTTTATAAGGTTCATTATTCCCTCGCCGTCGCCTAAGCGCGCCTTGCAGTTCATCTTCCAGCCAAGTGACCATCCCGTAGCATCGTCACCTCTTACCTCAAGAGTTTTCTTTGCCGCCATTAAAAGTTCCGGGGTGTCGTCATTTATACGGTTACCGGGATAAAGATCGTAAAGGTGGGACAGGTGGCGATGCGTAGGCTCTGCCTCAATTGGCAGAGGCGCATTATTACCAAAGTACCACTCCTCAATTCTACCATCCTCGGTAATACGCAGGGGCAAAAGACGTGGGAATGCCGCCTTGACACCCCTTACAAGTTCATCATCAATACCAAGAATCTCGGATGCCTTGATAAAGTTATCAAGAGATTCACGGATAATGGATGCGGTCATAGTCGAACTCTTACCGATAGAACATTCCTCACCGTTAATGAGGTGCAGATTCTCGGGAGAAGCGGCAGGGGCAGAAATAAGATAACCCTCACCGTCATCCACAAGCATATCCATAAAGAACTCTGCTATGCCATAGAAAATGTGATACTCCTTTTTAAGGTATTCCTTATCAAGGGTATATTCGTATTTGTTATAAAGTTCTCTTGCAAGCCATCCTGCTGCTACGGGGAAATAAGACCAGGATGCAGAGCCGGGTGTGGGATATGCCGTACCGTAGACATCAAGGTTATGGCTGACACAGAATCCGCGTGCGCCAAAGACGTTTTCTGCAATAGGCTTACCCATTTTACTCGCAATTTCAAGCAGCCACTCAAGTGGCTCAATAAGCTCGGGCAGACCCAAGTAAAGCGCGGGCCAATAGTTCATCTGTGTGTTGATATTAAGGTGATAATCACTCGCCCAAGGGGGTGTCATAGACTCGTTCCATATACCCTGTAAATTGGTCGGAGCAGTACCCTCACGGCTGCCTGAGATAAGCAGGTATTTGCCAAAATTAAAAACTAAAGTAATAAGCGCATAATCTGCCTTGCCCAAACGAAAATCATTAAAGCGCTCTGTGGTGCTCTTTGCTTCATCAACATCGTCACCGTCGATATGTACTTCACATCTATCAAAATAATTCTTGTAGTCTTTTATATGATTTTCAAGGATATTTGCAAAGTTTTGTTTGCTTATTTTAGCAATTACATCCTCAACATCCTGTTTGTAGTTTGGGTTACCCTCCTCGCATCCGTCTTTATATGAGGTAGATGCGCTAAGGTAAACCGTAAGTGCGGTAAAGTCACAAACTTCAATAAATCCATCGCCCCTTTTGCAGACACCGTCGGTAATTATCTTAGCCTTTGCATAAACGAGCGCGCCCTTATCTTCGCCCTCAAGATAACTCTCTGGGGAGCGACCGGGGATACGCTGTCCCTTTGATGTGCCCGCAACTCTTGCGCCAAAGGAAAGCATATCATCAAAGCATGAGTATTCCGCATTATGAGGGGTGGTAAGACGCACTCTTGCATTTATCTTTTTATCGGACACAACATTTTGCGCAATAACCATATCCGGCTCGGAAGCAATAGTTGTAGCCTCTACCTTAGCACCGTCTACGGTATAGGTGGTATTGGCTACCGCACGACTTATATCAAGTGTGCGTACAAGGTCTGTATGCTCGCCCTCACCTACCTCGATATAAAGGTCGCCAAGGGGGGCGTAGGAGGATACCGAATAGCGCGAAATTTTCTCGGTAATAAGCCTCTCGCTCTCAAGATATTTGCCCTCAAGGGCTAAATCGCGCGCCTTAAAATAGTCCTCTTTATTAAATCTGTGAGCCTCTTCCATCCTATGGCCGCACCAGAGTTTATCGTGGTTTAGGGATATTCTGCCGCTTTTATTTGAGTATACCATACCGCCAAGGGTACCGTTACCTATGGGATACGCCTCGGTAAAGTATTTTGCCTCACTGTATTCTTTCAGAATGAATTCGCTTTTTTTCATATCATTCCTCCTTGTTTGTGCCAAGAGCAATTTGTTCTGCCTGTGTGTGTTTTTTATTTTCTTCCTCTACAAGCTCGTTATACTCGTTTACGTACTGCATATATTCGGATATCTTTGCCTTTACCATACTGTCGGATTTGTCTATATAAATGCATCTGTCAAAGTAAGAGAAAACGAGGCTCATTTTTTCTTCTTCGGTTTTTGCCCTTTCAATCTTATTCAGCGCATAGACAAGATCAAGGAGTGTGTACCTGTAATCGGGATTATTTATAATAGCGTCGTTAGCATCCTTTATCCACTCACCGTCACTTACCTGCCAGAGGTCTATATCGGTCTTTTCATAACCGACTACCTCCCTTTTATCCTCATAAAGTTCAAAGACTACAGCAGTATTAAACTCGGTAATGCCGTTTGCCCTGATGATAAGTCTGTCTATGGGGTTTGAGGCCTTATCGTTAGAGGTATTATCCCTTGTCTCTGTCTCAGGCAAAAGCACATCCTCACTTGATTTATATATCTCAAATTTAAGGCTCTCATCCTCACTAAGAAGGCTTGCACGCAGTCTTATCGGATTGCCGTAATCGTCAGTGGCGTAAAGGTATGCGCTCCTGCCGTCACTACTGATACTCTGCACGGAATTTGAGGATGCTACCCAGATAAGGTCTGTCGGGGTGGCAAAACTTATCTCATCCTGTATAACGGCAGTAGTCCTTGAGTTGGTGAAAAGAAGTCCGCGCTTTGCCGCAGTACAGTTTTTGCCGTACTGCGCCTTCATGTCCGCTACGGCAATAGCGCCAAGGTCACCGTACTCTTCAAAGCGCACTATTTTTGCATAGGTATCGGACATACTGTTAAATGTCTGCCCAGCAAAGGTCTTGCCCTGTACCCAAAGAGAACTGTCAGTCTTATCCATAATAAGGATAGTGTTGTGCGCCTCAGCCGTCTTTTTGTAGTAACGGTATCTTAAATAGTGAGATGAGAAGTAGTTGCCCACGTTATAGTTTTCACTACCCATATCGCCAAACCAGTTGACGCCGCCCATTTGTATAATAAAGTTGCCTGAATCAATATCACCGTGATTTACGTTATTTGCGCCTGCGTGCAGACCGACAAAGTTATATCCCGACTGCTCCCAGCCCGAGCGCATTGTAACGGTATCTATATTTTTTGCAAAATAGTCAAGGGGGATAGGCTCGCTTGGTTCCTGCGCGAGATCAGGATCATAATAAAGCACATCCATAAGAGATGGCACTACAGACACCTCAGATGTAAGCATAAGTTTACGAAAATAGGCTAAAGTTGTGTCGTTATAATATTTAGCCGCAATTGCAATAGGTTCAAGATTTGCCTTGCCTGAAACCGACATATCGGTTGAGTCGTGATAACTCCACGCATAAAACTGGGGATTGTTTATATAGTATGCAAAGTAGCAACTGTCCTTAAGTCCAACCGTGTCAAAATAGCCGTATGAGGTACCCGAAGTATTCTCAAGAGCGGCAAGCATATACATATAATACTGTGTGCCGTAGGTCCAATAAGCTGGGCTCTCAATATACGAGCCGTCCGGCGCGTACTGGTAAAGGCAAACCTTTACCTCGGGTAAAAGAGTGCCCAAAACCTTTGTTATTTTTTCTCTCATATCGCTATTATCTGTGCGCTCAAGAAGTGCGAGTGCAGATATAACGATACCACCCGAGCATACTGTCTGCCAGTTGTTGGTATGGCCTAAAACCCTATAGCCTGTCGAGGCTATAGTCGAACGGTGGAGATAATCGCTTACAGACTGTAAATAACTCTCCGGATAATAACCGCCGTTATAATTTCTTGCTAAAATGGAATAGTAGGCAGGGAGAATGGTTTTTTCATAGAGTATATCGCTAAATTCTAACCTCTGTGCCTCACTGAGATAATTATATATCCAATCGTACGCCATGGCAAATTCCATAGCGCTCTCTGCACAGTTAAGGAAGTGACCGTCGCCCCAGTGCTCCCATTTACCCATCTCGATACCGAGAAGGTAAGCGGCTCTTGCATATTTTGCATCCCCTGTTGCCTGATAGGCAAAGGCAAGACGCTTCATTTTAAGTGTGCGCGCAGAGGAAGAAAGTCTGCCGCCCTCATCATAGCCGTCGCCGTAGCCGGAGCCGTCACAGTGAACGGTTGTACCGTCGGGATAGGTATACTCACTGACACCCTCAAGACGATTACCGTTTTCATCATATATATAGTATGGGTGACGGAGTTCTAACTGTGCGCCATCCTTAAAGACTACCTCGCCACTATCATCAAGCGTAAAGTAATCGTTAAAATCATGAACTGCCTTACCCTCAACAAAGAAGTTGGTGTAATCAAAAAGTTCATCATCTCTTGTTGTGTCGCCAGCACTCTTTAAGTAATTCTCCCTAATATAGTCAAGTCTTTCCTGGCTTACAAAAAGATAGGGGTGTAGATCTAAAGAGCCGAGATTTTCAATGGCATCGTTTATAATGTCCTCACCGCTTACGTTATCAAAGAGCAGCTTTGACATTGTTTCTATCTGCGATTTTGTAGAGGAGTAGCTTTTGTTAAGCGAGATAACATTTTCGGATACCACGATAAGGCCTGTCTCGGTATGGTAAAAGCACTTGAGGCCAAAGACACTTTGCAGAGTAAGCAGGGAGACGTATACCTCGCCGTCCTTTAAAACAGGGGGTGCATAAAGAGGCTCGCTGCTGCCTGACCAGATAAGGCTGTCAACGGTAAGTGTATAGGTGGCCTTGCCCGTATTTACAGTAACCTCTTTGCCCTTTAAGGTATAACTGCCGCCACTGTACTCACAGAGCGCCGTTAATGGCACCTGGGCCGTCTGGGCGTTGTATTTAAAGGGGGCTATGGCGCTATCATCCTTGATTTTCACACGCCTGCCGCGTATAAGCATATATTCGCAGTCGGTCTTTAACCACATCTCACTGTCATAAGAGGCGCTTGCAGGCACGACAGAAATATATGAAAAAAGCGGTAAAACAAGACAAACGGTAAGTATAACCGATATAAATCTTTTCATCTTTACCATCCTCCGACTTAAAATATTTAATTCAATTATAAACTTAAAAAATATATAAGTCAATAAATATTTGTGTTTAAATAAAGAAAAGACCTACCTTTGCGGTAGGTCTCTAATTTTATTTTTCGTTTTTGCCGCCTTTTACTAAGAGATTATGCTTTATCTCCCAGAGTTTGTGAGAAAGGTCCACGTAGTAACGGTGAGGATTTTCAAATCTCTTTACCTCATCCCAAAGCGTATTAACCTGAGAGAGGCAATAATCTCTTATCTGTGCGATAGACGGTGTGGAGTAAACGCAGTCACCGTCCTTAAAAACGGGAACTAAAAGCTCACGCAAGGTGTAGTTTGTGCACACCTTTTTCTTCCAGGTTTCAATCGGGTCAAATATCTCAAGGGGCTGTGTATCATCAAGCACCTCATCGTGCACGCACATAAGGTCTGCAATTGCTCTGCCGCTCTCGTTATCGTATATGCGATAAACCTTTTTGAAGTGGGGGTTGGTGATTTTTTCAACGTTCTCGGAAATCTTGATTTTAGGCACTATCTCACCGTCTTTTTCCTTGGCAACCAGTTTATAAACACCGCCAAAAACAGGATGCGACTTTGCCGTAATAAGTCTCTCGCCAACGCCAAACATATCTATCTTGGCGCCCTGGAGAATTATGTCTCTTATTATATTCTCATCAAGGGAATTGGATACTACTATCTTGCAGTCATAAAGACCCGCATCGTCAAGCATTTTTCTCGCCTTTTTTGTAAGGTAGGTGATATCGCCCGAGTCAAGACGTATACCGCACTTTGTTATCCCTTTGGGCAAGAGAATATTCTTAAAGGCCTTTATCGCATTGGGGATACCGCTGCGCAGTACGTCATAGGTATCGACAAGGAGCGTCGCATTCTCAGGATAAAGCTTGCAATAGGATTCAAACGCCTCATACTCGGTATCAAACATCTGTACCCATGAGTGCGCCATAGTACCGGTTGCGGGGATACCGAAGTCACGGTCGGCTATTGCACAGGCAGTAGCGCTGCAGCCACCTATAAATGCCGCGCGAGAGCCGAGAATTGCACCGTCTGCGCCCTGAGCACGCCTGGAGCCGAACTCTGCTACAGGTCTGCCCTGCGCCGCTCTTACCACGCGGTTTGCCTTAGTTGCAATAAGCGACTGATGGTTTATCGCAAGAAGAAGGAAGGTCTCTATAAACTGCGCCTCAATTGCAGGTGCTTTTACTGTAAGTATAGGCTCGCCGGGAAATACCGGTGTACCCTCGGGTACTGCAAAAATATCGCCCGAGAATTTAAAGGTGCGAAGATACTCAAGGAATGCCTCGCTAAAGAGATTTTTACCCCTTAAGAAGTCGATATCATCATCTGTAAACTTCAAAGCCTTAATATATTCAATTACCTGCTCAAGACCTGCCGCAATAGCAAATCCGCCACCGTCGGGCACGGTACGATAGAATACGTCAAAGTAGGCTATCTCATTTCCTTTGCCAAGTTCAAAGTAACCGTTAGCCATCGTTAATTCATAAAAATCGCAGAGTAATGTAAAGTTTTGTTTATCCATGGATGCCTCCTTAGGAGTTTTTCTATAGTTCAAGTTTTAAGTCATTTTCTTTAATCAGGTTAAATTTGCGCATTATCTCGCTGAAGATAAGTGAAAGGATAGCGGGCAGAATTATGCATACCAATATTACACCGAAAATCGAGGTTGGGGTAAAGCCCATATCACCGAAAATACCGATAGGGCCGACAAGACCGCACGTACCCATACCTGCGCTGACACCTGTACACTCGAGTTTGAAAATGCAGGTTGCGATGGGGCCGGTGATTGCCGAGGCAAGTGTGGGCGGTATCCAGATAAGCGGATTTTTTACTATATTACCCATCTGCAGCATTGAGGTGCCAAGACCCTGAGCAACAAGGCCCGAGAAACGGTTTTCACGGAAGGAGATTACGGCAAATCCTATCATCTGCGCACAGCAGCCCGCCGTTGCCGCACCGCCTGCAAGACCCGTTATGCCTATCATAGCGCATATAGCCGCAGAGCTTATGGGCAGAGTAAGTATTATGCCGACTGTAACCGAAATTATAATACCCATAATGAAGGGCGCCATAACGGTTGCGGTATTGATGAAATAGCCGAGCCAGTACATAACAAAGGCTACCGCAGGGCAAGTTATCATCGCCACAAGCACGCCTGTGGCAATAGTAACCATAGGGGTAACTATTATATCGACCTTTGTACTCTTGGAAACGAGTTTACCAATCTCTACTGCAACAAGAGCGCAGATAAATGCTCCCGCAGGGCCTGCCGTAATGGACTGAGTATCCATTATAAAGGGCAAAGCGTTACCGCACATACCGACAACACCTGCGGCAAAGGCAACAAGGGGCGGCGCTTTAAGAGAATAGGCTACCGCTATGCCGAGCACAATGCCCGTAGCACCCTTTGAATAGGCTGCAAGGTTGTTAAAGTAATCGCTTATTATATTGCCCTCGGGAATATAGGATGCCACCGTACCGAAGATAGTACCGATAAGGAGCGTGGCAAAGAGGCCAAGCGCCATCATACTCATAGCATCCACAAAGTAAATCTTGGGATTTAAGCTTACCCCCTTTTTATCAAGGTAGGCTCTTATTTTGTTGTTAGTTTTTTTCTCAGTCTTCTTTTCTTCTGTCATTTTGCAATCTCTCTTTATCAAGATAGTTTTGCAAAATTATCTGGGCGGACAGTGTATCTATTGCATCCTTGCGCTTTTTACCGAAGGTGCCCGTGGTATCCAAAAAACGGTATGCCTGCATAGTAGTCATTCTCTCATCATATAACTCAATCGGAATATCGGTCTCGTTTTTCAAAAGCTCGACAAATGCGCGGATGACCTCAGTCCTCGGACCCTCGCTACCGTCCATATTCTTAGGCAGGCCTACAATAATTTTTTTGCAGTTCCTGTCCCTTGCTTCCTTTGCCACACGGATAGCGGTCTTATGCATACCGCCCTCCTTTATAGTACCGATACCGCCTGCTATCATACCCGAAATATCGCACTCGGCAAGGCCTGTACGTACGTCGCCGTAATCAACAGAAAGATATTTACCGTGGTTTAGATCCATACTGCCCCCTATAATTTTACAATTACATTATACAACTGTTATATCTCGTTGTCAACATAATTGTATATACATTTATGTTTTTCTCAAAAATTTCTTACAAATTTGCCTTTTTATAGACTAAAATGCGAAAATGCGCGCCCACTGTAAGTTCATTCAGTGCCTCAAGTTTGGCTAAATCGGCCTTACTTGTGCGATAGGCATAGGGCGTCATCATAAAAAGATTTTTTATATCGGAACTATCTTTAAGAGTAAAGTCGTACTTTATCTCTCTGCTATTTATAAGTTCAAAGCCGTTAAGTGTGTCATCTAAAGGGGTGTTTTTATAAGGATTTTCATATACGGCGGCCTTCAGGGAATAAAGATGCTCCGTATCGGGAAAGACCATAATAAAAATACCGTTATCCTTAAGTATCCTGCCCGTTTCCTCTATGGCAAGCGGAGCAAAAAGGTTAAGCGCTATATCAAAACTGCCGTCCTTAAAAGGTGCACTGTAAACCGAGGCTACAGAGTAATTTACCGACTTGCTCTGCCCTGCCGCGCGGCGCACCGCCTCCTTGGATACATCAAGTCCATAGACCTCTATCTTATCCCCAAGTGCTGCTTTTAAAAGATTTGTATAATAGCCCTCGCCACAGCCGAGATCCACAAGGGTATCTTGACATTTTGCATATTCCTTTATGATATCTGCTACCTCATCAGCAAGCCTCTTATAGTATCCTAGGGATAAAAATGCACGCCTTGCAAGCACCATATCCTTGTTATCCCCGTGAGAGGCCACCGAGGACAAAAGCAGATTTACATATCCCTGCCTTGCCTTGTCAAAGCTGTGACCGCCTACACAAGAAAGGGTGTTAATATTAAGTTTTAATTGTTCCTTGCACTTCGGACAAATATACATAATATCTTCCTTTTTGGGTATTTTTGTAAAGTTAAGTTAGTAAAACGCAGATTTTTAGATTGGGTTTGTTGATTAGGATAAATTGCGAAAGACAAGGCGCACCGCAGAAAGTAAAGCGAAGGCGTATTTTCATACGTCGAGCTGCTTTTTAAGAGCAACGCAGTATTTCACTTAAAAAAAGCAATGGCTACGTATGGTG
>JAZOLZ010000013.1:0-36868 GCA_045653505.1 Eubacteriales bacterium
GGATGCTTGCGATGATAAGTGCCAGGGTCATACTCCTGTAGAGCCCGATGAGCCTGTTGTTCCCGAGCACTCTTGCGAGGGCGTTTGGGCTAAGTGCGGCAAGTGCCTTGATGACGATTGCACCGAGGATGCTTGTGCTGATAAGTGCGAGGGTCATACTCCTGTAGAGCCCGATGAACCCGGTGTTCCCGAGCACTCTTGCGAGAGCGTTTGTGCTAAGTGCGGCAAGTGCCTTGATGACGATTGCACCGAGGATGCTTGTGCTGATAAGTGCGAGGGTCACAAGCCTACTGTAGATCCCGACGAACCTAACGATCCCGAGGATGATGAGGATGACAAGGATACCGGCAAAAAGCCTACCCTTGGCTGCTCTGCAAAATCTCTTAAGGATCTGCTCGGATCTCTCTCCCCTGCAGCATTCATCACAGTACTCTTTGTACTGCTTAAGAAAAAGCACATTAAATAATGCGAAATAACTAAATAAAAAGGTACGGAGCAATCCGTACCTTTTTATTTGTGCCATAATAATAAAAAAAGCGGCAGAACTGCCGCTTTTTTTATTGGTACCCGCATGGCCGTGTAAAGCAATTATTAACCCTGTCTGTACAGGTGGGTGTCCTCTCTCTTGCTTTGCGCTTCCAACGTCTGCTGGCGTGGGGTCTTAAAGAGCGCCACGGGCAGGAGGCCTGCATCCCACTAAGAGAAGCCCGGACTCCCTAAAAATGTGTGTAGGTTCAATATGACGATATCACGCACCACGCAGGCGAAAAAATCAATCAGTTATCGTAATCAACGTCGCTGAAAAGAAGGTCGTTGAAGTAATCCTCAACCTTTTCAAACTCATCGTCATCATCGATGGTAGAAAGGATAACGTCCTCGCCATCCTCCTCAGCAGCAAGAATTACGTACTCCTCGCCATCCTCATCACAAGGAATAAGAGCATAGTAAATTTTGCCGTCGATCTCTGCTGTTGCAACAACCTCAAAATCCTTTTCTTCGCCACTCTCTTCATCGGTAAGAGTAACTATGGGAGCCTGTTCAAGCTCTTCGTTTTCAATAAAATCCTTTTCGTTTGCCATTGGTATTTTCTCCGTTAAATTGTATTTTATTCTTCTGTATTTATTTTACTAAAATATATATGCCTTGTCAAGTGTAATTATTTACCTATATAAGTTCGGCAATTATTGAATTGCTAAGATAAAAGCCTATATCGGTAAGATAAAGACGCCCATTGTCGCACTTAAGATAGCCTAAGGATACAAGGCGGTCTATTACCTCTGCCCTGTCTTTAAGCAAATCAGCATCAAACAGCCTTTTATATAGCGCAAGATCAATACCCTCACTAAGCCTTAATGAGAGCATAATAAACTCCGTGCGCCTCTGCTCCTTGTCTATGATTTCAACGTCACAAGGCTTTAACTCATAGGACGTAAGATACTCATGAAGATCCCTTGTATTGCCGTATCGCTTACCGTCAAAATATGAGTAAGCCGCAAGGCCGACACCGATAAATTCCTTGTCCTGCCAATACTTTAAATTGTGTTTGCACTCAAATCCGCGCTTAGCATAGTTGGATATCTCGTAGTGGTTATATCCGTTTTTTGCCAAGGTTTTGTAAATCAAAGTGTACATTTCAAACTCTTTTTCCTCATCTATCAGATCAAGAGTGTCTTTGATTTTAAAAAGGGGTGTGCCCTCTTCAAGAATAAGAGAGTATGCACTAATATGCTCGGGAGTTAAGGCTATTACACTATTTAAGGTATCCTCAATGCTCCCTAGGGTCTGCCCGGGCAAGGCGTACATTATATCAACGCTTATGTTTTTTATACCGCATTCTCTTGCCATAGTGTACGAGGACAAAAAGTCGTTATAGTCGTGAACTCTGCCGAGTGTTCCAAGTTCAGAAGCGCTTTTGGACTGCAAACCGATAGATAAACGGTTTACACCGTTCCCTATATAAGCCAAAAGTTTTTCTTTAGTTAAGGTCTTAGGGTTTGCTTCAATCGTAAACTCGATATCCTCTTTAAGCAAAAATGTATCTTTGATGGCATCTGTTATTTTGGAAAACTGACGTGCTGTGAGCAGCGATGGCGTACCGCCACCGAAAAAGACAGTATCAATAACTATCCTTTCCTCCTTTTTATATCCGCAAATTTCCTTTATTAGCCTTTGAAGGTACTCTTCCCTTTTATCATCACCTAAGTTATCAAAAGAGCAAAAGTCGCAGTAATTACACTTTTTTAAGCAGAATGGAACGTGAACGTAAAGCCCTATAGGTTTAGTTGTCATCGCCAAGCTTAAGAACTGCCATAAATGCCTCGGGCGTTACCTCTACGCTACCGAGTTTACGCATCTTCTTTTTACCTTCCTTCTGCTTTTCAAGCAGTTTCTTCTTTCTCGTAATATCACCGCCATAGCACTTGGCAAGCACGTCTTTACGCATAGCCTTTACCGTCACTCTTGCAATTACCTTTGAGCCTATTGTTGCCTGAATGGGTATTTCAAAGAGTTGGCGCGGAATATTATCCTTAAGTTTTTCTGCAATTTTTCTTGCTCGGCTGTAGGCTCTCTCCTCAAACACTATAAAGGAAAGCGCATCCACCTGCTCACCGTTAAGTAGGAAGTCAAGTTTAACAAGTTTTGATGCCTTGTAATTCTTAAGCTCATAGTCAAGCGACGCATATCCCTTTGAACGGCTCTTAAGCGCGTCAAAGAAATCGTAAATAATCTCATTAAGAGGCAACTCATAGTGTATCTCTGCGCGCTCTGTATCAATATATTTCATATCAATAAAGACACCGCGCCTTTCCTGACAAAGATCCATTATAGCGCCTATATAATCGGTAGGTGTGATAACCGACGCCTTCATTATAGGCTCGTATGCCGTATCTATCTCATCAGGTGCAGGATACTTTGAGGGGTTATCAATAGTAACCATCTCGCCGCTTCTTAACTTTACCTTATATATAACCGAGGGGGCTGTTGTGATAAGGTCAAGATTAAACTCTCTTTCCAGTCGCTCCTCTATTATCTCCATATGCAAAAGGCCAAGGAAGCCACATCTGAATCCAAAACCAAGCGCCACAGAGGTCTCCGGCTCATAAACGAGCGAGGCATCGTTAAGCTGAAGTTTTTCAAGAGCATCTCTTAAATCTCCATAGCGCGCACCGTCTGCAGGATAAATACCCGAATATACCATAGGATGCACGTCACGGCAGCCCTCAAGAGCCTCCTCTGCCCCACCCAAAGCGGTGGTAACAGTATCGCCTACCCTTGTATCTCCGACGGTTTTTATAGATGCTGTAATATAGCCTACCTCACCGGCTGAAAGTTCATCGGTCTTTTTAAGACCAAATGGCTCCATAGTGCCGACCTCTATTACGTCATAGGTCGCGCCTGTGTGCATAAGTTTTATTTTTTCTCCTGCGCGAAGGGTACCCTCAAAAACTCTTATATAAACCACAACTCCAAGATAAGGGTCGTAGTGAGAGTCAAAGATAAGCGCCTTTAAGGGGGCGTTTGGATCACCCTCGGGTGCAGGTATATCTGTTATAGTCTTTTCAAGCACATCCTCAATATTGAGGCCGCATTTTGCGCTGACGGCAGGACAGTCCTCTGCAGGGATACCGATAATATCCTCTATCTCACGTCTTGCACCTTCTATATCCGCTGAAGCAAGGTCTATCTTATTGATAACAGGTAATATCTCAAGGTCATTATCTATCGCGAGATATGCGTTAGCAAGAGTCTGCGCCTCAACGCCCTGGGTAGCATCAACTACAAGCAAAGCGCCCTCGCACGCCTTGAGTGAGCGTGATACCTCGTAACCGAAGTCAACGTGGCCGGGAGTGTCAATAAGGTTGAAGATATACTCCTCGCCGTTCTTTGCTTTATAGTTGAGTTTTACAGCGCGCGCCTTGATTGTAATACCTCTCTCCCTCTCAAGATCCATATTATCGAGCAATTGCTCCTCCATCTCACGGTTTGAGACAGTCTGCGTCTTTTCAAGAATACGGTCTGCAAGAGTGGACTTGCCGTGGTCTATATGCGCAATAATTGAAAAGTTTCTTATATGTTTTTGCTTTTCAGTCACTTTATTTCTTCCTTTTTGTGGGCTATGCCCTATAACTTAAACTTCTGTATATTTCTTTGCGTCGGTTGCGTAAGCCTTAAGTTTATTATCAAGAGATAGCTTATCATCACCGTGTGCAAGAACGTAAATCTTGATCTTGGGCTCAGTGCCTGAGGGACGTACTATGATTTTATCCTCATTTTCAAGAGTGTAGTAAAGAACGTCTGATGCAGGCTGATTTGTTGACGATACGCCTCCGTCAAACATATTCTTGAACTCGCCCTTAAGATAATCGCCTGCAAGTTTAACCTTAACACCGCCAAAGCTTACGGGGGTATTCTCTCTTAAGGATGACATAACGCGTTTTCTGCGCTCGATGCCGTCAAGACCCTCCATATAAATATCAATCATATCCTCTTTGTAAAGGCCGTACTTCTCATAAAGAGCGTCAAGCGCATCGGAAAGAGTCATATTGTTCTTTTTATAGTAAGCGGTCATCTCAAGAATAAGCATAGATGCCTCAACAGCATCCTTATCTCTTGCATAGGTGCCTGCAAGGTAGCCGTAGGACTCTTCAAATCCGAGAAGATATGCAGATTCCTTACCCACTTTTTCATAATTCTTTATAGTTTCACCTATAAACTTAAAGCCTGTAAGCACGTCGTGGAGTTTAACACCGTTTTTGTTTGCGATAGCATACGCCATATCGGTGGAAACAAGGCTCTTTACACAGAATGAATCGGGTGTAAGAGTACCGTTTATCCTACGTGCAGAAATGATATAGTCAAGAAGCAGCGCGCCCATCTGGTTACCTGATATGGTAATAAACTCTCCGCTCTTTGTTCTTGTCATAACGCCAACTCTGTCAGAGTCGGGGTCTGTAGCAATAACGAGGTCTGAGCCAACGTTGTTTGCAATATCAATACCGAGTTTAAATACGTCTGCGTACTCGGGGTTGGGCTTTTTAACTGTGGGGAAATTACCGTCGGGGGTCATCTGCTCCTCTACACAGTAAAGATACTTAAGTCCAAGACGGCGGAATACCTCGGGTACAAGACGTGTGCCTGCGCCGTGAAGAGGTGTGTAAACCACCTTAAGAGTATCTGCCATCTCGCTTATAAGTTCAGGGCGAACGGCTGTCTTGATAACAGCATCAAGATAATACTCGTCAAACTTTTCATCAAGCTCTGTAATAAGTCCTGATTTAACGCCCTCTTCATAAGAGATAAGACCGCTAAGATCAAGAGGATCATATTTAGCGCTTGCCTCGGATACTACCTTTGCATGCTCGGGAGCAAGCTGTGCGCCATCCTCCCAATATGCCTTGTATCCGTTATACTCCTTGGGGTTGTGCGATGCGGTAATATTGATACCTGCAAGCGCATTAACGTGACGCAGAGCAAAGGAAAGTTCCGGAGTTGGGCGAAGGTCTGTGAAAATGTAAACCTTTATACCCTCCGATGCAAGTACCTCTGCAGATACGCGCGCAAAGAGTTTTGAATTATTTCTTGAGTCATACGCAATTGCTACACCGCGCTTTTCACCACCCTCTTTTTTAACAAGAGCCGCCATACCGCGTGTAGTCTGCGCTACTGTAAATCTGTTCATACTGCCAAGACCTACGTTCATAGTAGAGCGCAGTCCTGCCGTACCAAAGGACATCGGCGCATTGAAGCGCAACTGCTTTGCCTCCTCATCGTTTGCAATGGAGATAAGTTCTGCCCTTTCTTCCTGATTTAAGGAATTGCTTTCAAGCCATCTTTTGTATTCGCTAAGATAATTTGCCATACAACCTCCCAAAAATATATATTTGTTTTAATTATTCTTCAAGCGCCTCTACAAGCGCAGTAGCAAGTTGGTCGGGACAAGAGGTAGAGCGCATACCGCATTTGATGCCCTTAAGGCGCGATATTGCCTCACTTACCTTCATACCCTTTACAAGTGTTGCTACGCCAACCGTATTACCGGGACAGCCGGATACGAATTTGCAGTTAGTAATAACATCATCCTCTACGTCTATTACGATAAGACGTGAGCAGGTACCCTTAGTTTTGTATTCAATATGCTTTGTCATTTTTCTTCCTCACTGTTCAATATTTGTATAGATACCTATCGGAGTGTACTCCGACATAAATAACGTAAGATATGCAAAAAGTGTTGTAAAGTGCTTGCCCTCGCTCTTAAATACTACCGTAAAATAGGATGCGCCGTCCTCTATAAGGCTGAGCGTGTTGACACGGTAGAGTTTAAAGCCAAGTTCCTCTGCCGCAAGAATAAGCCGCGAAAGACTTGAGGATGCGGGCAGGCGTATCTCAAGATATCTGTCATCATCCTTTTTTATTTTTTGCAAAATAAAACTTTTACAGACTAGTGCGTACTTTAAATCAAGAGTACCCTCTACACCAAAAACAGGTGTTACGGCAACGATCTTGAGATCGTATTGGTTGAGAAGCGCCTCGACAGTCGGCAATCGCACACCGCCCTTTTCCTCAAAAGGTAAAAGACAATAAGAATATTTGCCGTTTGCTACGCCAATAGCCGCATCGCGCAGAGTATCGGAGTATGCGACCCTTGGTCTTGTAAAGCCCTCGGCAAAAACGTCATACGCCTCATCGGCATACTGGTTTTTAACGTATGTAAAGGTCTCATCCTTAGGTCTTTCTGCAGTAAAGAAATCACTCTCGCAAAAGACTTTGCCTCCCTCAGCGGCAAGCTCAAAAAGCAGGCTGATAAAGGTAAGTTTATCGCTCTCGTTTACCGAGGCAAGAGTTGCATTTAATCTTGGCAGATTCTCTTTTAGTGCCAAAGGATGCGGCATAGCCGTATTAAAAAGTCCCTCGCCTTGTATAAGAGCAAGAAGCGACAGGATGTCCAACTCAAGTGTATCCATTAATTCAAGGGCACATAAGGCAATATCCGAAAGTTCACAGATGCGTTTTTCCTGCACTTGGCTTTGTAAATCGGCAAGCGTGTCAAGATTTTTTGCTAAAGACTTGCTGAACATCTCTGAGTTGTACATATGCCCCTCCCTTTAAATTTTACATAGTTATACAGATACATAATAACACAAAATCAAAATAATTACAATATATTTTAAAAATTTTCGGCTCTAAGGAATAAAATAACTTATGAGTGCCATTATCAAATATTTTTTTGCGTTTGTTTAAAAAAGGTCTTGATTTTTAAACTGGCATTTGTTATAATATCAATTGCCTATGCCGGTATGGTGGAATTGGCAGACGCGTCGGACTCAAAATCCGAAGGTAGCAATACCGTGTCGGTTCGACCCCGACTACCGGCACCAAGAAATAGAGAGGTAGCCCTCGCGGCTACCTCTCTATTTCTTTATGCAAAGTTCTCGTCGGAGGGCGACTAATCTCGCAAGAGATTATTGTATTTCGCTGTGCCAAGGCTCCACATTTATCCAAGGTTCTGCGAAATACGGCGACCACCGACTACCATTCTCCCTCGCGGCTACCTCTCTATTTCTTTATACCATCTCGCCACACAAGGTCTTCACGGAAGACGGCGAGCCAATGTTGCGAACTCCTGCGCTGACGCGCACGGACTTGCTTCAAAGCAAGAGAACAAAAAAATAACGGGTACCGCAAGGGTATCCTGCGGAGAATTTGTCTCGCCACACAAGGTCTTCACGGAAGACGGCGAGCCAATGTTGCGAACTCCTGCGCTGACGCGCACGGACTTGCTTCAAAGCAAGAGAACAAAAAAAATAACGGGTACCGCAAGGGTATCCGTTATTTTTTTGGTGCTCCTGCGGAGAATCGAACTCCGGACACCTTGATTAAAAGTCAAGTGCTCTACCAGCTGAGCTACAGGGGCAACATATTCTTGCACAAATAAATCGTGCTTAGATATAATAGCACAACTAAAATACTTTGTCAATAGTTTTTAACAAAAATAATATTTTTGATTGTGTTTTTTATATCAGGCATTATGATTGTACAATAATGTTCTGTCTTATTTTCCTGTTATTTTGCGAGCAATCGCCTTTAAAAACCACTTTGTCTTAAAGACAACGAGCCTTATGGGATAAATAAATGTCCAAAGACGACTGTAAAACTTATAAGAAAAGGAGGCAAGACTGCCCTGTTTGCCCTTACGAACATAGGATATAAGTTTTGCTATAACCCTATCCTTATGCAAAGTCTCAAGTGTATAGGTATTGTCACCGCGGATGTAAAGCATATCTCCCTTTATCTTTACAATTCTATGAAGAAGATACTTGCCTTCAAGACGTGATGGGTACAAAACTATATCGTATTTTTTATATTCGCCCTTTGCCTTTTCCAGCACAACGAGGTCACGGTGAGTTTTAAAAAGCGGACGCATACTGTCACCTATTGTGGTGTAGGCGGTTTTGCCATCACGCTCAAGTTCATCAATTATCGTAGTAGTTTTATTTTCGCTCATTTTTCAAGAATACCGTTTTTATCAAGTATTTCAACAAACATAAGGGTGTCACGCATTGCAAGATCCATATCAATACCATAGGTATCAACCAAGGACTGCGCCAAAGCCTCAACCGTGGTATCGCTAAGCGCTCTTTGCCAAAGAAAGGCGCCTGTTGAATTGAGTTTTACAATTGAGGTAAAGCTGTCGGCAAGCTCACCTACTGCAACCGCAAGGTGCGAGGTGCCCATATCCTGTAAAATAAATCCGTCTTTTATCTTCATATTAACTCCAAAAAACTTTATATTTAGATTTTATCATATATTTTTCAAATATTCAAGTGCGTTTTTTGCCTAACGACATTTTGCACGCATTTTTTTGCTATGGCTGTGGTAATATTTTACACGTCGCATATAATATCAGTAACGTTTTTTGATAGGGAGAGCATTATGTTTATACATAGAGTTAAGCGCGGGGAAACTGTTTTTAAAATAGCAAGAGAGTATGGAGTAAGCGCGTCAAAAATTATTGAAAACAACTCACTTAAGGAGCCAGACAGACTGTGCGTAGGACAGGAGCTTTTAATCCTAACCCCCTCACGCACATATATGACACGCGGCGGCGATACGGTAGAAAAGATATCAAAAAACTTTGGTGTAAGTATAAGGCAGATATACAAAAACAACCCGCATCTGTGTGGCAGGGATAAAATACAGTCCACAAAGGAAATAGCCGTAAAATATCCCTCCAAAAAAAACTGCTGCGCTCTGGCTCTTGGAATATACAAGGATGGCACTTCAAAAGAAAGGTTATTTACCGTACTGCCCTACCTTAGTTATATGGCAATATATGCCGGATATATAGATATTGATGGAATAAAAAGTTATTTTGATTTTGGGTATGTTGTAGAAGCAGCCAAACAAAATGGCGTAATCCCTATCATCCTTCTTGATGTAAAATCTTTTGTTGATGAGCATTTTGCCGATAGAATTTGCGACTTTGCAAAGAAAAACGGCGCTTTGGGAGTAATGCTGAAAGCAGAAGAAAACACTGATTTAACACTTGTTTTTGAACTAAAGAAAAAATTGCTCGAACACGGTTTGGTATTGTTTTTATCATCTGATTGCAAAGAAAAGTTTGCATATAACGATGTTTGTGACTGTACTGTGCTTACTTATGATAGATTAAACAAAAAAGAGAGCATCTCTTTTGGGGAAGGTGAAGGAGCCTATTACAATACCTTTGCCACAGCCTATGAAAGCCCCAAAACACTTATTGATATATCAGACTGTGCTACAGTTGAAAACAACAAAATTACACCATCGGATTTTCTTTTACTTGCAAGGCGTACACGCAGTGAAATAGCTCATAATGAAGATACCCTTACAAGCAGTTTTGAGTTCAACCGCTATGAAAAAGGCAGGAGAATAAAAAGCAAAATCTCATCCCTGTCCTTAAAAAATATAAAAGCCAGGCTCGATCTTGTAGATGAACTTGGCTTTATGGGAATATGTGTGGATATTGGCGCGGTGAGCATTGCCCACCTTATGATGTTTAACGTGCTTTTTGAAAACACGCACTATAATCTGCTGTATTAATTTAGTTAATGCTAAATATTCTTTTGGCATTTTCAAGAGTAACGCTTGCACATTCCTCTTCACTAATACCGAGGCAGGCCGCTAAAGCTCTGTTTGTATAAACAAGATTGCCCGAGTGATTAAGTGTGCCGCGCTTGGGGTGTGGGGCAAGATAAGGCGCATCGGTCTCTATAAGTACGCTTTCCTTTGAGAGAGTTTTTGCCACCTCTACAACCTTTTTTGCGTTGGTAAAACTTACCGTACCGGAAAATGAGATAAGGTATCCCATTTTCACAAGTTCCCTTGCCATCTCGACACTACCCGAATAACTGTGGAGTATACCCCTTACATCCGGATGCTTTTTGAGTATATCAAGTACATCCCCATGAGCATCTCTGTCGTGAATGGATACAGGCATATTAAGTTCTTCTGCAAGTTTAAGCTGTTTTTCAAAAATATATATCTGTTTTTCTCTGTCGGTGTCAGGATAGTGGTAGTCAAGACCTATCTCACCAAGACAGACACATTTATTCTGACTATCAAGAATAAGCGCCTTTATCTCATCTATTGCCTTGTCAACGTCATCAAGGTACTGACCGTCGGTAGGATGTATGCCAAGAGCGGTATACATATTGGGGTACTGCCGCGCCTGTTTTATCGCAAGACGGCAGGTTTTTGGCGATGTGCCCACGTTGATAATATATGCAATATCATTTTTAAAGAGAGTGTCAAGCAAATCGCTGACACTCTCTTTATTCATTTCTTCACCGAAAAAGCGCTCATCGTAATAGTGCGCGTGTGAATCGAAGTAACGCATCAGTGTATACGGTCACCAAGCTTTGCATCATCGGAAAGGAATACTACCTTTACGTCCTCCTCACCGCTTGCAAGTATCATACCGTTACTCTCAACACCGCAAAGTTTAACAGGCTTAAGGTTAGTTACAAGAACAACCTTCTTACCCACAAGCTCCTCGGGCTTATAGAACTTAGCGATACCCGATACTACCTGACGCTTTTCATATCCAAGGTCAACCTGGAGTTTAAGCAACTTTTTAGCCTTAGGCACACTCTCGCACTCAAGTATCTTTGCAACGCGTAATTCAACTGCGCCAAATGCCTCGATACCGATCTCGGGCTCGTGCTCGGGCTCCTCTACGGGCGCTGCCGCCTTTGCCGCTGCCTCCATTTTAGCAAGCATCTCTTCCATAAACTTTTTCTCGTCTATTCTTGCAAAGAGAGTGGATGCCTCACCAAGAGACTTACCTGCCTCAAGAGCGCCAAAGTGAACGTGACAGTAGCCGCACTTGTCAGTACCAAGTTGGCCGAATATCTTTTCTGCGGTAGAGGGAATATACGGTGTAAGGAGAACTGCACCAACTCTTATAACCTCTAAAAGATTATAAATTACACTTGCAAGTCTTGGTTTATCAGCCTCATTTTTAGCAAGCACCCAGGGTGCTGTCTCATCAATGTACTTATTTGCACGGCGCAGCATACCGAATATCTCGGAAAGAGCGTCTGCAAGGTGATATCCGTCGGCAAGAGAACGTGATTTGCTTATCGCATTCTCTACGCATGCCTTAAGCTCCTTATCAAGCTCGGTTTCCTCACCGGGGGTGGGTACGATGCCGTCAAAATACTTTTTGGTCATTGCGTGTGTACGGCTTACAAGGTTGCCGAGATTGTTTGCAAGGTCATTGTTATATCTTGCTATAACGCTCTCATAGGTAATAGAGCCGTCAGCATTATAGGGCATCTCGGAAAGAGCGTAATATCTTACACCGTCAACACCGAAGGTATTTGCAAGTTCATCCGCATAGACAACGTTGCCTTTAGACTTACTCATCTTGTCCTGACCGAAGTTGAACCAGGGGTGACCGAATACCTTTTTGGGCAGAGGTAACTCAAGCGCCATAAGGAAGATAGGCCAATAGATGGTGTGGAAACGCAAGATATCCTTACCGATAATATGCACGTCTGCAGGCCACCACTTTTTGAAGTGCTCGCTCTGCATCTCAAAGCTCTTATCGGGATCATATCCAAGAGCGGTTATATAGTTGGTAAGCGCGTCAAGCCATACGTAAACAACGTGCTTATTGTCAAAATCAACAGGCACGCCCCACTTGAATGAGGTACGTGAAACGCAAAGGTCCTGAAGGCCTGCATTAAGGAAATTGTTAACCATCTCCTTTTTACGGCTCTCGGGCTCAATAAAGGATGGGTTGTCCTCAATGTGCTTTTTAAGACGGTCTGCGTATTTTGACATTTTGAAGAAGTATGCCTCCTCCTTTGCCTGACTTACGGGTGCGCCGCAATCGGGACATTTACCGTCAACAACCTGGGTATTTGTAAAGAAAGATTCACATGGCTTGCAATACCAACCCTCATAGAAGCCTTTGTATATATCGCCCTTGTCGTAAAATTTCTTGAATATTTTTTGTACTGCACGCTCGTGATAATCGTCGGTAGTACGGATAAAATAATCATAGTCTGTACCCATAAGATCCCAAACGCCCTTGATCTCGGACGCCACCTTATCTACGTACTCCTTGGGTGTAATGCCTGCATCCTTGGCGAGATCCTCTATCTTCTGTCCGTGCTCATCAGTACCTGTGCAAAGATATACGTCCTTGCCCATCTGCTTTTGAAAACGCGCAAATGCATCAGACATTATAATCTCATAGGTGTTGCCGAAGTGCGGCTTACGAGATGCGTATGCAATAGCCGTGGTAAGATAAAACTTTTCCATCCTTTTGCCTCCAAATAACTTAAAGAGCCCACATAAACGCTATGAGCCCACTTTGATTTACCATAATATTCTAACACATTTTTTTTAATATTACAACACATTTTCGCCTTTATTTTTCTCTTTTTACAGTATTTTTAAAGATTTTATGGATGTAGAACAAAAACAATTGACTTTTATTAAGTTTTTTGATATACTGTCTTTGTACTAAAAGAGGAGGCGAGAGTATGCAATATTTTAGCAAAATTTACGGCAACGATAAAATAAAAGCACACCTTGCCACCGCTATACTTGACGGCACACTGCCCCACGCGCTGCTTATAGACGGCGCTGTCGGCGTCGGCAAAAAAACACTTGCTTTACAGATTGCAATGGCGCTTAACTGTGAAAAAAAGCAAAGTGAAAGTTTTGCCCTGCCCTGTTTCGTCTGCAACAACTGCAGAAGAATAAGCGAAAAGAATTTTGTAGACGTAAAATACCTCACAAGACAGTCTCAAAAGGCAACTATAGGTGTTGAGGAGGTAAGAATCTTCCGCTCGGATATGCACTTAAGCGCAAGTGAATCAAGTTACAAGGTATATATCATAGATGAGGCGCATCTGCTTACCCCACAGGCGCAGAATGCATTGCTTATTGCCCTTGAGGAACCGCCGCCAAACGTTTATATAATCCTTATAACAACCGATCTTTCAAAAATTCTCACAACGATAAAAAGCCGTACGCAATATATCTCACTTTCACGCTTTAACGATGAGATGCTTAAGGATATATTGCTTAAAAATTACGATAAGGCAAGAGTGCTTTGCTCAAGTGAAAAAGACACTCTTGAGGAAGTAATTTTAGCAAGCGACGGCAGCCTTGGTAACGCGCTTTTGCTACTTGATAACGACAACCGTGCCGAGACACACCAGAGGCGTGAACTTGTATATTCGCTTATAGAGGCTATGATGCCAAAGGTACCCTACAAGGTGCTTTACTCATCCGTTAACGCTCTGCCAACAAAACGCACCGAACTTAAAGAGGCGCTTGAGGATACGGTAAATGCTGTAAGCGACCTTATCTCTATCAAAAAATCACACGAGGTAAGACTTAAATTTTATTCATCAAGAGAGAGGGCTTTATCCTTTGCGGACAAGTTATCCCAAAGACGCCTGCTTGCAATCTACGATATATTGCTCGCATCCCTTGACGATTTAATCAAAAATGCAAATACACAGGCCTTACTTGCTACCCTTGCGGCCAAGTTAAAGCTGATATAAAGGATAAAAATGGAAAAGGAAACAAATACTCAAAACAAGGTGCTTATAGTAGGCATCAGCTTCAGAGAAGCAGGAAAAATATATTATTTTTCACCTAAAAATTACACCTTTTCTCTTGGAGATAAGGTAATTGTAGAAACCTCACGCGGCGTAGAACTCGGTACTGTAAAGGTATCTAACAAAGAGGTATACGAGGGCGAGATAGTTACACCCTTAAAGGAGGTTATCCGCCCTGCTACAAAGGCGGATATTTTACAGGATCAAAAGAACCATGAGATGGAAAAGGACGCCCTTGTTATATGCAAGAAAAAGATTGCTAATCACAAGCTCGATATGAGCCTTGTTGATGCGGAATACACCTTTGATAACTCAAAACTTATCTTCTACTTTACCTGCGTGTCACGTGTTGACTTCAGAGAACTGGTAAAGGACCTTGCCGGCGTCTTCCACACAAGAATTGAATTAAGACAAATCGGCATAAGAGATGAGGCAAAGATGATGGGCGGCCTTGGCACCTGTGGCAGAAAGTTCTGTTGCGCAGGTTTCCTTAACGACTTTGTGCAGGTATCCATCAAAATGGCGAAGGAACAAAACTTCTCTCTTAACTCCGCTAAGGTCTCAGGCGCGTGTGGCAGACTTATGTGCTGCTTAAGATACGAGCACGAGGCGTATGAGGAGGCTAACAAGATAACGCCCCCCGTAGGCAGTACGGTAAGCACCAAGGAGGGTGACGGTGTCGTTGTTGAGACAAAGCCGCTTAAGGGCGAGATAAAGGTTAAGCTTGACGGCAAGGATAAGGAAATGCCGAGACTCTATAAGATAAGCGAGGTAAAAGTTCTCTCACGCGGTAACGGTAAAAAAACACAGAACACCGAAAAGACGGATGAGGAGAGCGAGGACTAAGCGCTTTTTGGCATTTTTTAATGCTTATTTAATAAAAAAAGACTTAATTTTTGCCTTTTTTATAAAAACACTTGATTTTTATTTGCTTTATTGCTAAAATAAAGATAACCAAATTTACCCGGAGGTTTACTGACATGGCATATCAGATTAATGATGATTGCATCTCATGTGGCGCTTGTGCCGGCGACTGCCCCGTAGAGTGCATTTCTGAGGGCGATAGCAAGTACGTTATTGATGCAGACGCATGCATCTCTTGCGGTAACTGTGCAAGTGTTTGCCCCGTTGGCGCCCCCAACGAGGAGTAAGCTATTACTTATAAAGTAAACTGCTGCAATAAAGCTTACCCTTTATCGGTGCTTTATGTAGCAGTTTATTTTTTGTAGCCACAAGGTAAGAGAGAATATTACGAGGAGGACTTATGTCAAAAAGATGCGACAGAGTTAATGACGATATTGTTTTAAGCCAAATAGAGGACGGCCTTACCTTTGGTACGGATGCTCTGCTCCTGGCATCATATATAAACGGCAGGTTTGATAAGGGACTTGAAATAGGCGGTGGCAGCGGTATTATATCCCTTTTAGCGCTCACGCGCGGCAAGATAAACACTGTCGACTGTGTTGAGGTGCAAGAGGAATTCAGTGAACTTATAGAGGAAAACGCCGTACAGAACGATATGCAGAAAAGACTCTTTGCCAAGTGCGCAGACATAAGAGAATATAAGGCAAACGGCGAATACGACATTATCTTTACAAACCCACCTTATATGAAAAAGGATACCGGCAAGTCAAACGAGAGCTATAAAAAGGCTGTGGCACGGCACGAAATTTTTGGTGATATAGGCGAGTTTTTAAAAAGTGCCAAGCGCTTACTTAAATGGGGTGGCGCATTTTACTGTGTTTACAGACCTGACAGACTTATTGATCTTTTGTCCAGTATGCGTGAGAACGGAATTGAACCAAAACGTATGACCTTTGTCCACGCAGATAAAGAAAGCGAGTCGAGTATGGTCTTGGTTGAGGGTAAAAGAGGCGGTAAATGCGGTCTTTACCTGACGCCTACGCTCTTTATTTACGAAAATGAAGATAAAAGGTCCTCATCAAAAGAATACGAATATATTATGCAAAACGGCGTTATGCCAAAAGAATATATAAAGAGATAAAGTATGGAAAACGAAAAGAATAAAGTTTTGAAAAATACCCTGTATCTTGTAGGCACGCCGATAGGCAACCTTGCGGATATGAGCGAGAGGGCAAAAAAGGTGCTCGCTGAGGTGGATTTTATTGCCGCAGAGGACACACGCAATTCCTTAAAGCTCCTTAGTGCCTATGGCATTAAAAAAGAGATAATAAGTTATCACGAGCATAACAAAAAATCAAGCGGTGAATATATACTCTCACGCCTTAATGCGAAAGAAAGTTGCGCGCTTATTACAGATGCGGGTATGCCTGCAATAAGTGACCCCGGTGAGGATATTGTAAGGCTGTGTGCAGATAACGGTGTGAGGGTATCGGTTATTCCCGGCCCCAGCGCATCGGTAAGCGCGCTTGCGCTATCCGGCCTTGATACGTCAAAATTCATTTTCGAGGGCTTTTTACCCGTCAAGGGTAAGGATAGAAAAGAGCGTCTTAACGTTCTTTTGGTTGAAGAGCGTACGATGATACTGTATGAGGCGCCGCACAAGTTACGCACAACGCTTGATGACTTAACTACCCTTCTCGGTGGTGAAAGAAAAATCAGCCTGTGCCGTGAACTGACAAAGCTTAACGAGGATATAATACGCACTACTTTAGCCGATGCCAAGGCAATTTACGAAAACAGTGAGCCAAGAGGCGAATACGTGCTTATTATTGAGGGCAAAAGTGAGGCAAAGACCAGAGGTGCGATAAAAGAAGATAACTCCAATTTATCTCTTAGTGCTACCGCGCACGTTGAAAAATATGTAAAAGAGGGTATGTCGAAAATGGATGCCATCAAGCGCGCAGCCAAAGAGAGAGGCCTCTCAAAATCTGAACTATATGCACTTGTAAATAAATAAAAGCATTATGGCGTTGTATGTAAAAATACAGCGCCATAATGCTTTTATGTAATCTTTTGTTGTCAAAAACGATTATTTCACAATAAACTTTGCTATCTTTTCAGTCAAGAGTTCAGAATCATCTGTATGCGCAACAAGAGATATAGGCTGGAGTAAGTCAAGTGAGAAGATACCCATAATTGACTTAGCGTCTATAGTATATCTGCCCTGAACAAGGTCTACGTCATAATCAACAAGAATTACGGAGTTTACAAATTCTCTGACGTCCCTAATATTATCAAGCATAATTTTTATTTCTTTCATTGTTTGTCTCCTTTAGAATAATTACTGTGTTTATTATACCAAAGCAGTAAGAGTTTGTCAACAAATTTATGCTTTTTTAAAAAATGTGTATTGACCGTTTTTATATTTTGTGTTAGAATTGCCTTTAGTAAGACTTTTTGGAGGCTTTTTATGATCTACACCCTTAAAAACAATTTTGTTAACGTATCTCTTTCCTCTGTCGGAGGCGAGCTTTGCGGCGCTTTAGCAAACGACGGCTTTGATTTTGTCTGGTCAGGCGACCCTAAGTGGTGGGGCGCGCACGGACCTTTGCTCTTCCCTCTTTGCGGCAGAATAAAGAACGGCGAGTACACTTATAAAGGCAATAAATATCACCTTGGATGTCACGGATTTTTACCCAAGACCGAGATGAGTGTTGTAAGCGCTGACGAAAGCACCCTTGCGCTTAGCCTTGATGCAAATGAAAAAACGCGTGAGAACTACCCATTTGACTTTAATCTTTTTGTAAAATATACTCTCTCTGGAAACACACTTAAACTTGAGGCTACCGTTAAGAATACAGGTAACGAAGTGCTGCCCTTTGCTTTCGGTACGCACCCCGGCTTTACTCTGCCTATGGAAGAGGGCAAGGATATTGCCGATTACTACATACAGTTTGACGGTATTGATAAGGCTACCGTTTATCCTCTTGTAAATCAGTGCTTTGTTAGTCCTACCGGCGAGGAGTACAGTTTGCCAAATGGAAAATACTACCTTGAAGAAAAGGAGTTATACCAGCGCTCTACCGTAATTTTTAAGGACACAAAGAACAGTTGCACACTTGCTACTGAGGGTGGAAAAAGAGCGATCAAAATGACCTGGAGCGATGACTTCCCCTACTTCTGCTTCTGGAAGACCGAAAATAATGGCGCAAAGTTTATTTGCCTTGAGCCCTGGAGCGGTGTGCCCAACGACGGAGACACCGAGGAGGAGTTTGAAAATAAACCCGCTATGGTGCGTCTTAATCCCGGTGAAAGCCAAAGTTACAGTTACACGATTTCATTTATCTATTAATCAAAAATTAAGCGGTCATATAAAATTGACCGCTTTTTTTATATAAACTATTTATTTTTATTTATTTTTGTGCTACAATACCCTTAGAAAAATAAAATTCTTTGGAGATTTTTTGTGAAAAAGATTTTTTCCTTTATGAAGGGATACAAAAAAGAGTGTATTCTTGCCCCTCTTTTTAAGATGCTTGAGGCAACTCTTGAACTTATTGTACCCGTAATAATTGCTATGATTGTCGATAACGGCATAAAAAACGGCGATAAAAGTTACGTTATCCTTATGTGCATTCTCCTTGCGGCCCTTGGCGCTGTGGGACTTGCCTTCTCGGTAACGGCACAGTACTTTGCCGCTAAGGCCGCAGTAGGCAGTGTTACTCTTATGCGAAGAGATCTGTTTGGACACATACAGTCGCTTTCCTATACCGAGCTTGATACTCTCGGTACCTCTACCCTGATTACGAGAATGACAAGTGACGTAAACCTTGTCCAGTCGGGCATTAACCTTACACTAAGACTGCTCTTGCGTTCCCCCTTTGTAGTATTCGGTGCGCTTGTATGTGCCGCTATAATCGACGGCTCTGCCGCGCTCACTTTTGCGCTGACTATACTTCTTTTATCACTTGTTGTGTTTGGCATTATGCTTATAACCACCCCTCTTTACAAGAAGGTGCAAGCAAAACTTGACGGCATACTTAAATCCACAAGAGATAATCTTAACGGCGTAAGAGTTATACGCGCCTTTTGTAAGGAGGAGGGTGAGATAAGTGAGTTTGAGGACAAAAACGCCTCCCTTGCAAGCAGTCAAAGGCTTGTAGGCAGGATATCCTCGCTATTAAATCCACTTACCTTTATCATAATAAATATCGGCATTATACTCCTTATATACGTAGGCGCTCTTAAGGTCGATGGCGGCATACTCACACAAGGTGCCGTAATCGCTCTTTACAACTACATGGCGCAGATACTTGTTGAACTTATCAAGCTTGCAAACCTTATAGTATCGATTGCAAAAGCGGTAGCGGGTGCAAAGCGCATAGAGGGTGTTTTTGATATTAAATCATCCCAAGAAAACGGAGAGATTGCAAGCGGCAACGATAACTGCGAATACGCCGTAGAGTTTAAAAATGTAAGC
The DNA here is from genome assembly GCA_045653505.1 of Eubacteriales bacterium. Taxonomy (GTDB): domain Bacteria; phylum Bacillota; class Clostridia; order Oscillospirales; family CAG-272; genus UBA1740. Next base: position 19,468 of record JAZOLZ010000013.1, read on the forward strand.
TTTAGTTATAAAAATGCGGGTGCTGAGTCGCTTTCGGGCATCAGCTTCAAAGCGCCAAAGGGCGCTACCGTAGGCATAATAGGTGCTACCGGCTCAGGCAAATCAACTCTTATAAATCTTATACCCCGATTTTATGATGCGTCTTGTGGCAAGGTGCTTATTGACGGAGAGCCGATAAGGTTTTACGAGACCGATATTTTAAGAGAAAAAATAGCGGTAGTGCCACAGCACGCAACACTCTTTAAAGGCAGTATAAGAGAAAATCTTACATGGCGCAAAAGCGATGCGAGTGATGAAGAAATACTTGAGGCCGTAAAGGTGGCGCAGGCTACTGACGTTATTGACGCAAAGGGCGGCCTTGACGGACATATCGAGCAAGGCGCACGTAACCTCAGCGGCGGTCAAAAGCAACGCCTTACAATAGCAAGAGCACTTCTTGGCAAGCCCGAGATACTTATACTCGACGACTCTGCCTCTGCCCTTGACTTTGCTACAGATGCCGCTCTGCGCACATCCTTAAAGCAATACTGCGCTGATACTACCGTATTTATCGTCTCCCAGCGTACCTCATCTATTATGCACGCAGATTTTATTATAGTACTTGATGAGGGCAAAATATGCGGTATGGGTACTCACGAAAAACTGCTTGAGAATTGCGAGGAATACCGCGAGATATACGACTCCCAATTTAAAAAGGAGGCGGCAATATGAATAACAAAGCAAAACGCGGCACACTCAAAAGGGTGCTTAAATACATAGAAAAACGCAAATTCTTACTCCTACTTTCAATACTGCTTACCGTTATATCGGTCGCACTCTCGCTATACGTACCCTATCTTGTAGGCGAGGCTATCGACTATATCGTAGAGGGGGCAGTTATCTTTGAGAAGATAATCTATCTTCTTATATCTGCAACCGTTTTTACCGTAATTTGCGGCATCATACAGTGGGTGGTTGCAACGATTAACAATCGCATTACCTACCATACGGTAAGAGATATGCGCAACGATGCCTTCAGAAAGATACAGAAACTACCGCTGTCTTATCTTGACACGCATAGAACAGGCGACACGCTAAGCCGTGTTATTAACGACGTTGACACCTTTAGCGAGGGACTTTTGCTCGGCTTTACACAGCTCTTTAGCGGAGTCAGTACAATCGTTGGTGTTATGTGCTTTATGTTTCTCATAAACTGGGTAATTGCTTTAGCAGTTCTTTTACTGACACCCATATCTCTCTTTGTTGCAAAATTCATTTCAAAGAGCACGCACGATATGTTTGTAATGCAGTCAAAAACCAAAGGTCAGCAGACTGCTCTTATTGATGAAATTATCGGAAATCAAAAGTTGGTCAAAGCATTCGGCTACGAGGCAGAGACGAAGAAAAAGTTTGATATTGTAAATGATGATTTACAAAAATACTCTTTAAGAGCGATTTTCTTCTCCTCACTAGTTAACCCGACTACAAGATTTGTAAATAGCATAGTTTATGCTGCCGTTACTCTTATCGGCGCTATATTCTGCATAATGACTGCAGGTAGCGAGACTGCGTTTACGGTTGGTATGCTCACGATACTTTTATCCTACACTAACCAGTACACAAAGCCGTTTAACGAGATATCGGGTGTTATAGCCGAGTTCCAGAATGCGCTTGTGTGCGCGGAGAGGATACTTGAACTTATTGATGAAAGTCCCGAAACGAGTGATGCCGATAAGAAGGAAATTATCGGTCAGGCTGTTGGCAACGTTGATATCAAAAACGCATCTTTCTCTTATACCAAGGACAAAAAACTTATCGAGAATTTGAGTGTCTCTATCCCCGATGGTAAGCGATGCGCTATCGTAGGTCCTACAGGATGCGGCAAAACCACGCTTATAAATCTTCTTATGCGTTTTTATGACGTAGATGACGGCGAAATAGACGTTGACGGAGTTGATATAAGGGATCTTAAGCGCCACAGCCTAAGAAAAAATTACGGCATGGTGCTGCAGCAAACCTGGCTTAAGAGCGCGACAGTAAAGGAAAATATTGCCTTTGGCAAAACGGATGCCACAGACGAGGAAATTATCGCCGCGGCAAAGGCGACGCACGCGCACGGATTTATTATTCGTCTTAAGGACGGATATGACACTCTTATCGGTGAGGGTGGCACAACACTGTCCGAGGGACAAAAGCAGCTCTTATGCATCACGAGAGTTATGTTATCCCTGCCCCCTATGCTCATACTTGATGAGGCCACCTCATCTATCGATACAAGAACCGAGATGAGGATACAGAGCGCCTTTGCCAAAATGATGAGTGGCAGAACAAGCTTTATCGTAGCACACAGACTTTCTACCGTAAGAGAGGCCGATATAATTCTCGTTATGCGTGACGGTAATATTGTTGAAAAAGGCACGCATAACGAACTGCTTGAAAAGAACGGCTTTTATGCCGAGCTTTATAACAGCCAATTTGCACATTAAAATTCTTAATACAAAAAGCACCGTCTTTCATGGGGCGGTGCTTTGATTTTCGGGAATAAAAAAAGAGACCAAAAGCCTCTTTTTTTATATTAAGTCAATTACTTAACTTCGCTATAGGTAAGGAAACCGATCTTGATGTACTTAACGCCTTCTTTTTCGCCGTAAGAATAATCCTCAGTCTGGGTCTTCTTCTCACCGTCTGATTCATAAGTAAAGGTGATAGTTCCAGCCTCTTCATCAATCTCGAATGAACCCTCGGTAACAGTGTCATCACCAATGATGTTATCAACGGTCTTTTTGTAAGTAAAGAGTGTGAACTCATACTTAATATTACCGGTCAAGTCATCTTTATACTCTCCCATAAGGAATTTGCTGCAAGAGGTGAGTGAAAGAGCACAACCTACAAGAAGAACACAAGCAAGAAGTAATGATACAATTTTTTTCATAGTTAAGCTCCTTTATAAAGAATTTTTTGTACTGCTTTGTACGTTTTAATTGTAGCATATTTTTTAAAATTTGTCACTACTTTTTTGTAACTTTTTTAAAAATAGCAAAATGCACAAAAAGTACTCAAAAATAAGGGGTTTTCAGGCTTTTAGACAAAGTCTATTTTGTTCATATTTATCAAATTCAGCGCACATTTAATACCGTCAGCGGCACTTGAAAGTATGCCTCCGCCATAGCCTGCTCCCTCACCTATTGGATAAAGGCCATGTATACTTGAGGCAAGTGTGCTCTCGTCTCTTAATATCCTAAGAGGTGAGGTAGAGCGTGTCTCAGGGCCTGTGAGGATGGCATCGGGTGATATAAAGCCGTTTTTATACAGGTCAAAGTCATTTATCCCACATTTGAGAGAGTCTACTATATAATCGGGAAGATACTCCTTTGGGTGAACCGATTTATAGCCTCTTTGGTAGGTGGGGCTGACGGTAGACACATCCTCTGAAACACCGTCTGAGAGCAGAGAGGCAAGAGAAATCACGGGAGCAGAAAAATCACCGCCGGCCGCCTTAAATGCCGCCCTCTCTATACTCTCTTGCAAACGTATGCCTCCAAGGGGTGTCTGATCGGGAAAATCGCTTGGAAAAACAGAGACCAGAATAGCCGAATTTGAGTTTTCACCGTCACGGGCAAAGGCGCTCATACCGTTAGTAACAACTGCGCCGTCCTCGCTGGTTGCGGCAACCACCGTGCCTCCCGGGCACATACAAAAACTATAAACACTCCTGCCGTTATCAAGGTGCGAAACATAATGATAAGAGGCCGTAGGTAAACTTTTATTATAATTTTCGCCATATTCGAGTTCGTTTATGTACTCGCGCTTATGTTCAATACGCATACCAATACCAAATGGATGGGCTTGCATTTCAACCCCTTTTTGGTAAAGGAGTTTATATACGTCACGCGCGCTATGGCCTGTAGCAAGAATAAGAGTATCGGTCTTTATATTTTCTTCTCTACCCTCTTTAATTACACTTATACCGCGGACACAGTTATCCTTTATTTCAATATCAATAAGGCGTGTACGGTAACAAATATCAGCACCGAGGGATTTGATTTTTTCTCTTAAATTTGATATAACACCTGGTAATTTATCGGTACCGATATGGGCGTTTGTCTCATAAAGAATTTCATCGGGCGCGCCTGCAAGGACAAGTTCACTTAATACCTTGTATTTTTTAGCATCAACAAGACCTGCTTTTAATTTACCGTCTGAAAATGCACCTGCACCGCCCTCGCCAAACTGTATATTTGACTCCGGGTCAAGGTTACCGCCCTTCATAAAGGCTGCAACCGTTTTGGCTCTATCCTCTACAGCCTCGCCTCTTTCGATAACAAGCGGCTTTGCGCCGCTCTCGGCAAGCAAAAGCGCAGCAAAAAGTCCTGCGGGGCCTGCGCCGACAACTATGGGTCTATATTTAAAGTTTGATTTTGGAATATCTAAGTTAAGATCCTCACAAGGAGAAAATATTTTTTTGATTTTTAATAGTCTTGCCTCTTTTTGTGGCAAAAGAGAAAGTCCTACGGAAAGTTTATATTTTATATCACTTTTATCCCTTTTATCAAGCGTACGCTTTAATATTCTGTGTGATAAAATCTCTTCCCTTTTGATCTTATAAAGAGAGCATACGGACAAAAGAATATCGTCTTCTGTATAATTTAAGCCAACATAGATATTACATCTGATCATTTTATGCCCCTCCTTAAGCAAGAAAATTAAGTGCCTGTGAAAATTCACGCATCAAAGCAAGTTCGCATTATTCTCTCTCGCCTATCCCTTGTATTTATTTTACAATAAAATATATTAAAATGCAATAGCAAACTTTGCCAGTATAGCCGATATAGTTTTGCAGAAAATAAGAAAAAAACGGATTGGAAATATGAAAAAAAGTTTAATAATAGCTTCTATACTGATTTTAACCCTTGTATCCTACGCCTTTATCCCATCCTGCTCATTTGGTAAAGAAAAGAGTGACGTAGCGGTTTTTTATTATGATAAGAATGATACTCACCTTAAGGATGTGCGCACACAGATGGATATGGCCTTTAACAATCTTAAGATGACTTACCGTAACTACGATTCAAAGGGAGACCAAAAAAAGCAAAACAAGGATATTGACAAGGCTATAGCAGACGGTGTCGGAGCAATTGCCGTAAATATAGTATCGGCAGGCGACTATGATGCCACAAAGGAAATAGTAGAAAAGGCGCAAAAAGCCGATATACCGCTTATCTTTTTTGGCAGGGAGGTAAATAAAGAGGCCGCCTGCGATTATGAAAAGTGCGCTTTTGTAACAAGCGATGGCGAGACGGCAGGAAAAATGCAGGGCGAACTTATAGGAGCATACATCCTCTCACATAAGGATACTGTAGACTTAAACGGTGACGGAAAAATATCCTACCTTGCAGTAAGAGAGAATGACGGCGATGCAGATGGGGAGAAAAAGAGCGTAAGCAGTATCGGTGCTGCAAATGAATTTTTGAAGGAAAACGGGCTTGATATCCTCATCCCCTTTGGAAACGGCGAGGTGCATATAACGGCAAAGGAAGCAAAGGATAAACTTAAAGAAATTATTTTTACCAAGACAGATAATATGCCTGAGATAATAATAGGCACCTGCGACGAAATGGCAATCGAGGCACTGATGACACTGCAAGAGCACGGGTATAATAAAAGCGGTGGAAAAACGATACCGATATTTGGTATAGACGGCAGTGAGGCTGCGGAGGAAAAAATTAAGAGTGGCGCAATTACGGGAACTGTAAAAAAGGACAGTGAGACCATGGCGCAGACGATAGTACAAATAATAAAAAACAGTACTATGGGTGCCAACAAATTTACCGGAATAGATAAAAGTATGCTCAAAGATGATTGGAAAATAAATATCCCCTATACCCCTTTTGTAGGCAAGGATAACTGACACAGAGCGTACCGAAATTTTATACAAAACGGGACAATGATGTTTAAAAAGTTATATTTTTCACCATTTTCCGAGCAAAGCACAAAAAAAGGACGAGGCATTTACCCCGTCCTTAAATTTTAATTAATGGTGCGCACCTGTGTTCTTTTTCTTGCACTTTCTCTTTTTGAAAAGATAATTGTGTTTTTCCTCAAACAGATGGTCATGCGCATGATATGCGTCCGGATGAGGGTCGCATATATGACAGAAGTCATGATGCTCGTGATGGAGTTTATAAAGCTCCTCTGCCGCAAGGCGCGCCTTGGTTACGGAGACACCTTCGGGAGTAAAGCAATAGTACAGACCCGCCTTTGCGTCACCGATGCCGATAACGTCACCTATCTCATACCAGAAGTAGTCGGAGTTAAGACAGTGAGATGCAAGAGGATTTTGCGTATAGTTGATCTTACCATCATCGCTTGTAAGGGTAAAGCCCTCGTTTGTATGTACAAGTCTGCCCTTGCCTACGTTGTAAAGAGCCTTGTAGTCGATCATCATCGAGATATCAACCTCGGTATCAAGCGAGTATCTGCCCTCAAGTATCTCCGTTTTAACCATCTCGCGCTGCCACTTGAACCAGTCGGGAATATGGGAGAACTCGGTAAAGCCACTCTGCGCTTCCATCTGACCGTACTCATTAAGGATGTATTTTTTACCGCAGTGCGAGCACTTAAGTGTAGCGCCCTCACCCTTAAGACCGCCCTCCTTTAAACAGTGAGGACACAGATAGAGAATTCTCTCAAGTCCCTCTGCTCGCTTAGGCTCGGTAATTCTTATTTTATTATCTCTTTGCCATGCAAAGTTATCGAATGAGAATGCCTTATCAATTCTTTCATCAAGTTCCTCAACAGAAAGATCCTTTACCTCCTCACGTGTTGCGAGAATGGATATCTCTGCGCTTACGGGCACCTCCTTGCGGGTAATAAGACCGTTATAAAGAGGATCGTATGAGAAAGCACCCTTTGTTTCAATAAAAGCAACGGGTACGTCAAGCAGTTTTAAAAGTCTGCCAAGACGTCTTGGAAGTGTGGTAGTCGTACCGTCAAAGCTATAGCCTGCCTCAGGATACATAACAACACTTGAGCCATCCTTAAGCGCGTGCTTCATATCATGTATAAGCTTCATATCCGAGACAAACTTGAGTGTCGGAAAACAACCGAGACGGCGCATAAGCCACTCTTTACCAACGAGAGCATCGTGAGTACATACCACGTTAAAGGGCATACCCTTTAAGCACTCAAAAATAATCCTTAAGTCAATAAAACTTGAGTGGTTCATAAGCACAAGATAGGGGCCGTCCTTTTTATCAAGTTTACCCGTATATGAGAAACGAACCTTTTTTAGTTCGCCGTGAGAAAGAAACCTTACCAGCCAGGAAAGGATGCCCCACTGCTTCATCGGCTTCAGGGGCTTGGGCCTTGGCAGAGCCATTACCTCATCGTAAGATTTGTTTTCTGTTTTAATTTTCATAAAAATATGTCTCCTTGTTAGGCAAGAGAGTTAAGTGCCTAAAGATAGAAAAATATACCTAGTTTATCCGGCGATATATCTGCCATCATTTTACCATACGAAAATACCTAAAACAACAATAAAATGAGCAAAATTTGAACAAGCGATGTGTTTTTGCACAAAAAACAAAAGACTTTGTATAAATAATACACAAAGTCTTGTCTTATTATGTCGTATTTTATTATTTAATAACCGAGTTCATCAAGATTGCGTTCTATTGTTTTTTTACCGCGCCAGGCATAAGCGCGCTCTTTAAACTCCTCATCTGTCATAGCATTTATTACCGTTTTTGTCAATAATTGTTGTCTTTTATCTCTGAAAAATGCAATATCAGTGGGTTGTTTATTTCTGTTATATGGGCAAGCCTTTTGACATTCATCACATCCCCAGACGGTGTTGCGCTCTCGCATAAGCGACACCTCTTTTTCACTCAGTTCACCCTTTTTCTGGGTAATTGCAGAAAGACAGTCGGTACCGCATCCGTTAAGAATGCCCGTAGGACAAGCGCGCTTGCAGGCGCCGCAGTGAAGGCAGTTTTTTATATCATAAAGCGTTGTTTTGCCTATAAGGTCAGCATCTATATCGCACAGCATATCGGCAATAAAAACATAAGAGCCGTATTTTTCATTTATAATAAGGCCGTTATCACCCAAAATGCCAAGACCTCCAAGTGCAGCAGCATATCTCTCATCAATAGGAGAGTGATCGCCAAAGGACACACACTTTGCATCCGGAAATACGGCGAGAAGTTCTTGTTTAAGTCTTATACCAAGCTCGCTTATGTATAGGTGATAATCGCGACTTGTGGCATAGGCAGAAATGTTTTCTCCCTCGCTGACAAAGTAAGGTATAAGATATACAATAGCGCTTTTGGGAGTTAAGCCGTGTCTTTCAAGAAGTCTTTGATTAGTCTGTCTTAACTCAGTATAATCAAGTACTGCAAAGTATTCAATTTTTTCTTTTTTAAAGAATTCTTTTAATCTGTCTTGCACTCTTATTTACCCCCTATATGGTTATATTTTACCTCACAAAAGGCTAAATTGCAATATATTTCTTGACTTTAGTATACAATTCGGCTATAATAATTGCGTAAATATTTTAAAGCGCTGTGCTTTGGCGCTCATCCAATTTAATCTTAGGAGAAAAAATATGATTTTACAGGACGGATTATACACTACCCTTGTACTTAGCGGACTTGATACTGCAACGCTTGGTATCCTCTACGTTTTATTCGCGGTAATCGTAGGAGCTATAGGTTATCTGCTTGGCAGCATCAATACCTCTATCGTTACCTCAAAACTCATTTATCACGAGGATATAAGATCGCACGGCAGCGGTAACGCGGGTATGACCAATATGTTGCGTACCTACGGTGGCAAAGCGGCGCTTATGACATTGGCAGGAGACCTTTTAAAAACTGTGTTTGCAGTTCTTATCGGCGGTCTTTTCTTAGGTCTTGGATACGTTGGCGGCATCAGCACCGGCGTTGGCGGATATATCGGCGCATTTTTTGCAATACTCGGCCACGTATTCCCTGTCTATTACAAATTCAAGGGTGGTAAGGGTGTGCTTGCTACGGCAACAATGGCACTTGTACTCACTCCCGTACCATTCATTATTCTCTTTGCGCTCTTTGCGCTTATAGTTTGGCTCTCAAGATACGTATCCCTTGGCTCAATCTGTGCGGCTGTGCTTTACCCCGTACTTGTTAACGGATATTTTGAATTTGTCTTCCCCACAGTTAAGATACATCCGATTGTTGCACTCATCACGATACTTATAGCAATACTCGTAGTATGGTGCCACAGATCCAATATAGTAAGAATTTCCAACCAGACCGAGAGCAAGCTCTCATTTAGTAAAAAGGATAAGAAAGAAAAGAACGTCGAGGAAAATGGGAATGGACAAGACGAGGAGTGATTTTTTATCTCTTGTGCGTCTTGCCTTTGACAAAGGTGCAATTAAAAAAATCATCTTTTCAAGACCTATAACCAATATAGCCGAAAAGATAAGCGGCAGGCTGTGTCAAAATCGAGGTAAGCGCATACTTGCCCTTGAATTCAGTTTAAAGGACAACACGGTAAGTCAAAAGAACCTTACAGAGCAAAACCTTGATGAAATTGCCGAATTTGTGAACTCTTATTTACAAATCAACCTTTTAACCACGCACGGCGATGCTGAGTACAAAGCAAGACGCGATGGCAACGCAATCATTCTTGGCGGCGACAAGCTCAAACGAAAGCTTGAGAGCGATATCATCAAAATAGAGAGAGCACTGGATGAGCTTGACAGAAAAAAGCATTATCTGCTGCAGGGCAACGAGGATTTCTTATACCAACTCGGTATTTCCTCAAAGGACGGCAGAGTGCATGACAAAAAGCAGGGCAAGTTCAGACAGATAAACAGATTTCTTGCGCATATCGATAATCTTTGCCCTAAATTCCAAGGCAAGGAAGAATTGGTAATTTATGATCTTTGCTCCGGCAAAAGTTACTTGAGCTTTGCGGTATACTATTTCCTTACAGCCATGAAGGGCTTTAAGGTTAATATGCTTTGCGTTGATTTAAAGAAGCACGTCATGGACGAGTGCGCCCATATCGCAAAAATGTCAGGCTTTGACGGTATGCACTTTATGTGCGATGATATAACAAACTTAAGGCCACTTGCTATACCGGATATGGTAATTTCATTACACGCATGCGACGTGGCGACCGATATTGTAATTAATACAGCAATCAGGTTCGGAGCAAAAATTATACTCTCAACTCCCTGCTGTCACAGATATCTAAAGGGAAGGCTCAGATCAGAGGAACTTTCATTTGTCACCCGATTTGGTCACCTTGAGGGCAAGCTTTGCGAGGTGCTTACCGATGCTATGAGAGTGCTGCGATTAGAGCAATCAGGCTATAGAGTAAGCGCAGTTGAGCTTACTGACCCCGAAAACACTCCGAAAAACACGCTGATACGCGCAGTGCGAGACGATGATATGAGCCTTGACGATAAACTGCTGGCGCGTGAGCGTCTTTTAGCGGCAAGAACAATGCTTTTAGGTGAATACGAAAAGGAATATCCCGATATATGATTTTTATTACCGACAGTGCAGAAATGACCGAGGCAGTAGGCAACGGTCTTGCTTTACTGATTGAAAGCAAGGGACTTACTCGCGCTTTTATCGCTATGCGCGGTGAGATGGGCGTTGGCAAAACCGCTTTTACACGTGGATTTGCCTCGCACTTTGATATAAAGGGGGTAAAAAGCCCCACCTATACGGTAGTCAACGAATACCGAGGACGCCGTAATATTTATCACTTTGATATGTATCGCATCAAGGACAGCGACGATCTTTATTCAATTGGATATGACGATTATATTGAAAAGGACGGTTACTGCATTTGCGAGTGGAGCGAGAATATTGAGGCTGATCTGCCAAATGACTGCATCACCGTTACCATCTCCCGCCTTGATGATGCCGATAAAAGAGAGATTAAAATTGAGGGTATAGAAGAATGAATATACTTGCCTTTGACGGCACAGCCAAGGCCGCATCCGTAGCGGTGCTTAAGGATGAAAAAGCGCTTGCCGTATACACGATTGACAACGGCTTAACACAAAGCGAATTGCTTTTGCCTATGGCAGAAGACGTTCTCAAGTCGCTGGGTATGAGTTTTAACGATATAGAACTCTTTGCCACATCCGTCGGCCCCGGCTCGTTTACGGGTGTAAGAATAGGTGTTTCTTTAGTAAAGGGACTTGCCTTTGGTACCTCCGTACCCTGCGCGGCAGTTTCAACACTTGAAGCGATAATGGAAAATATAAGAGGACTTTGCGGCATACTTGTCCCGGTTATGGACGCAAGACGCAATCAGGTCTACACAGCAATCTTTTCCTCCGATGAAAACGGCGTAAAAAGAATGAGTGATGATATGGCACTGCCCATCACCGAGCTTGCCGAGATGCTAAAAAAATACGAAGACAGACCGATATACCTGGCAGGTGACGGATATGAGGTTGCAAAAAAGCAACTTACCTCACTTGGTGTAAAATGCGAGGATACGCCCTATCTTTTAAGAAACGAAAACGCATACTCCGTAGGTCTTGCGGCTCTCAGGATGCACAAAGCCGGCATAGTTACAAACGACCTTGATATAGCACCCACCTATCTGCGTATGCCACAGGCAGAGCGTGAAAGGCTTGAAAAAGAAGGAAAATTATAAAACACACAGGAGAAATATCATGCAAAAGAGCAAAATATATATAGGAGCAGACAGCGCAGGCTTTATCCTCAAAGAGGAATTTAAAAAGCACCTTTCAGAAAACGGATATGAGGTATACGACTGCGGTACTGACTCTACAGAATCCTGCCACTACCCTATCTTTGCAAAGGCCGTATGCGAAAGAGTGCAGGCAGAGCTTGATAAAAGTTTTGGAATACTTGTGTGCGGAACAGGTATAGGAATGTCAATGTGCGCAAACAAGCACAGGGGTATAAGAGCGGCAGTATGCTCCGACACCTACTCTGCAAAAATGACAAGAGCGCACAATGATGCAAATCTGTTGTGTATAGGCGCAAGAGTGGTTGGTCAAAGCCTTGCTTTAGATATCCTTGATGCCTTTTTGTCAAGTGAATTTGAGGGTGGCAGACACAAAATACGCGTTGATATGATAAGCGAGATTGAAGAGGCTTAATACCTCTACAGTTTTAAAAGAGAACTGATCGGATGCTACGGTCAGTTCTCTTTTTTGTCATATTTTGCAAATAGTTCTTTGCTTTTTAGCCTTAAATCCTGCAAAGCGTCTGTACTGCTCTATCCTTAACAAGACACTTAGCATGTTCGCCAAGATATGTAATCATATTAATGCTTACACTATCTCCAAACTCGGAAAGAGCCGCGTATTTGTTCACATATCCGTCGCTGCCACCACGCTCACTTATATAAAGATAGTAGTATCCGTCATCGGCATAATACACCTCGCTTAAAGCATTTTCCACCACGTCAGATATTGCTCTCACCGCAAAGGTTATATCATCAAGGCTGTTAAATTTATAAAGCGCTCTGTGGGTGGATAGCAGCGCCACCTTATCCGATTTTTCAAGACTTTTATAAGCGCTTTGCGATATGGTACCAAGTTTTGTAACAAACACCTCGCAGGAGCCATCCTTTGACGGGTAAAGTTGTATAAGCACCTTATCGTGCGAGACGTCAAAACCGCATTCTTTTTTTGCCCCATCAAGTATTTCCCAAAATATCCTGCGGCACATAGGGTCATCATATTCGACCTTATTTGCATCAAGGCCAAAACTGTTACAATCCTCTCTCGATAGCATTATCTTAAGTTTTGTATCATTTATAAGTAAAACTTCCATTTAAATTCTCCTTTATACCATTATATCTGCTTTGTATTCTTTTGGCTACTGTTTTATGATAGCATATATGGTATATCCTGTATCAAAAAGTCATCTGTTACCGGGATAAGGAAAATAAGAAAAAAATTGTTTTTACTATTGCTTTTAACAACGGTTTATGATAAAATAATCACCGGTGAGTTCGAGACCTTCCTCACCCAGCCGTTTGGCGAAAAAACAAAACTAAAGGAGATTTTTTATGAAAAGGAATAAAAGTATCCTCTATCTTACCAGAGGAGCGCTGATTGGCGCTATGTACGTAATTTTATCTTACGTATCTGCCCCACTGCAGTTATGGGGTTTCCAGTTTCGTGTAGCGGAGGCGCTGTGCATCTTACCCATATTTTTACCCGAGGCTATTCCGGGCCTTGCTATCGGATGTCTGATCGCAAATCATCTGACGGGTGCAGTTATATGGGACACCGTCTTTGGTGCTGTTGCGACACTTATCGGCGCTATCGGTGCATATCTCTTACGCAAAATGCCCGATAAATTCAAATGGATCTGTACACTCCCTACCGTACTTGCAAACACGCTTATCGTACCATTTGTTATTATATACGCATACGGCGCTGAGGGCTCCTACCTATTCTTTGCCTTTACTGTATTTGTAGGTGAGGTAGTTACTGCTACGATACTTGGCAGTATCCTTTACCGCAGTCTTAAAAAGATGAGATTTTTCGACAAACTTGGTATATAAAAATAACACCAACTCAAATGCGTTTTGGCACAGAGTTGGTGTTATTTTGCTTTAAAATGCAAACAATTATTTTCTTAATTTGCAATATTTACTGATTTTTAAGATATTCGTGAATTGAAGATGCCGCAAGTTTGCCTGCACCCATAGCACTTATAACCGTAGCCGCACCCGTAACGGCATCACCGCCTGCGTATACTCCTTTTCTTGAGGTCATACCGCCCTCATCAACTACGATGCCGCCGTATTTATTAACCGCAAGGCCATCTGTTGTCGACTTGATAAGAGGGTTGGGAGAGGTGCCTATTGCCATAATAACAGTGTCAAGCGAAAGTGTAAACTCACTGCCCTCTACTGCGACGGGCCTGCGCCTGCCTCTTTCATCGGGCTCACCAAGGGTCATCTGTATACATTCCATACCGCTTACAAAACCGTTTTTGGGATCAAATCTGTCATCGGGATTGTTATAGCCGAGAATTCTTACAGGATTAGTAAGGAGTTTGAACTCAATGCCCTCTTCCTCTGCATGCTCAACTTCCTCGCGCCTTGCAGGGAGTTCTTCCATAGAGCGACGGTATACGATATACACCTTTTCTGCTCCAAGGCGAAGTGCTGTACGCGCCGCATCCATAGCAACGTTACCGCCTCCGACAACAGCCACATTGCCACCCTTCATAATAGGAGTGGTGGTGCTATCGAGATAAGAGCGCATAAGGTTAGCACGAGTCAAAAATTCATTTGCCGAATAGACGCCCTTTAAGGACTCACCCTCAATACCCATAAAGTTGGGCAGACCGGCGCCTGAGCCGATAAATACAGCCTTATATCCCATTTCAAAGAGTTCATCAACGGTAAGTGTTTTACCGATAATTATATTTGTAAGGAACTCTACACCAAGCGCTTTGAGATTGTCGACCTCTTTTTTTACTATTGCTTTAGGAAGTCTGAACTCGGGTATACCGTATACCAAAACGCCGCCCGGAGTGTGCAATGCCTCAAATACAGTTACCTCATAACCAAGCTTGGCAAGGTCGCCTGCGCAGGTAAGACCGGAGGGACCGGAGCCTACTATCGCTACCTTTATACCTAACGATTTAGGCTTTTCTTCACCTGACGATGTATGTGCATTGTGCCAGTCGGCAACAAATCTTTCAAGTCTGCCGATACCTACCGGCTCACCTTTAATTCCTCTTACGCATTTTTGCTCACACTGTGTTTCCTGCGGGCAAACTCTGCCGCATACTGCAGGCAAGCTGGATGTTTTTGCAATTACCTGATACGCACCCTCAAAATCACATTCCTTAATTTTTTTAATGAATTCGGGAATGTGGATGTTTACAGGACAGCCGCTTACACAAGGCATATTTTTACATTCAAGACAACGTAGTGCCTCATCAAGCGCGGCCGCCTCACTGTATCCAAGTGCTACCTCATCAAAATTCCTTGCCCTTACCTCGGGAGACTGAGTGGGCATAAGATTTTTTGTTTTACTCATATTAGCCATTATAATGCCCTCCTCATTTTTTCTTTAAAAGGTTACAGGTTGTCTCATAGGCGTGTCTTTCAAAATCGCGATACATATTGCCTCTTGAAATCGCCTCATCAAAATCAACCTCATATCCGTCAAAATCCGGACCGTCTACACAGGCAAATTTAGTTACCCTCTTGCCGTCCTTGTTAAGGGTAAGTCTGCATCCGCCACACATACCCGTACCGTCTATCATTATCGGGTTCATAGATACGGTACAAGGTATACCGTAGGGCTTTACAGCCTCTACCACAAACTTCATCATAATGAGCGGTCCAATTGTTATAACCTTATCAAATTTCTTACCGCTTGCGAGCATCTCGTTTATAGGAAGGCAAACGTTACCCATCCTGCCGTAACTGCCGTCATCGGTCATAACGGTGAGTTCACTTGAGGCCGCCTTAAACTCATCCTCAAGAATAACCAGATCCTTGTTACGGAAGCCGATAACACTGCATACGTTTGCGCCAAGATCCTTAAGGGCTCTTGCCACGGGCAAAGCAATGGCACATCCAACTCCGCCGCCTACAATAAGAACGTCTTTTAAACCGTCAAGCTCTGTGGGGACACCAAGGGGGCCTGCAAAATCTTGTATATACTCGCCCTCCGACTTTTCATCAAGCAATTTGGTAGTAGCGCCTACTATCTGGAAGATGATATCAACGGTGCCTTTTTCTCTGTCATAGCCTGCTACAGTGAGGGGAATGCGCTCGCCGTCATCATCAACACGCAAAATTATAAACTGTCCGGCCTTTGCCTTTTTTGCAACAAATGGTGCAAGAATACTCATAAAGGTAACCGTACCATTCAGCCTTTGCTTTTTTATTATCTTATACATAGCATATCTCCTCATAAAAGATTATTAATATGATATCATTTAAAAGAGGTGTTGTCAAGAAAAAGGAAGAACAAAACAAAAATAAATTAAAGGTAAAAATGCACATATTTATATTTTTTATTGTATGAAAACTAAAAATGTGATACAATAGCCTTACTAAATGCATACGAGGTTGCTTATGAATAATAGTTTTACTGCCTTTTCGCAAGATTTTCCACCATATCCCAAGAAGGCATCGAGAAAAACAAGACGAGAAACTATATTAAGAGTGCTTGAGAAAAATGAGTACGGACTTTTCCCCGATCAGCCGATACATCTTGATGCAAGTGTTACTGCGCTTGAAAGAAACATACTCGCAGGCAAAGGAGAATATACTAAATACACTCTTACGTGCGAATTTGAGAAAAGAAACCTTGAATATAATTTTGATATGATAACACCGTATAAAGATATCAAAAGCATATTTATATATTTATACGATGCCAACAGTTTTGGTGCAAGGCTTTTACCGTATGAAAAAATTTTAGACTCAAGTTGCGGCATTGCCATGTTGGATATAAACTCTGTGTCAGCAGATGACGGCAAACTACGTGGACTTGCCGCAATACTTACTAAGGACAGGCGTACAACAAGCCGCAGCGGTAAATATACGGTATGGGCATGGGCGATGCTGCGCATCAAAGAACTTATACGAAAACTTTTTAAGGACGTCAAAATAGGAGTTATTGCAGACTCTCATCTGGCTGCAAGCGCCCTCTTATGCGCGGCGAAGGATGGCGATATTGACTTTGTATGTGTAAACGGCATGCACCCCACCGCACTTATGCCGCTACGTATGACCGACTGTGATGATCTATATAAACTTGTTGATAGGCACGGCGGGAGATTTTGCCCTAAATTTGTCAAAAATGTAAATAATGATAGGGATATAGACTTTGATACGCACTTCTTGGCCTCTCTTATCTATCCAAGAAAATTGCTGATCAATGTAGCGGAAAACGAATATATCTATAATCGAGAGGCGCTGATTAAGGGGCTTATGCAGATTAAAAATCTCTATAGCGAAATAAAGATATCCTGCGATGGCAAGGATAGTGAAAATGCACATATTGTTCTCGGTGAAAGGATTGGCGAAGGCGGTCTTTGCGAACTTGACTGGGAGTTTTATATTAACGAAACACAATATTTACAACGATAGTTTTGATATATCTTTATCGGTTATTCGATTTAGGTTGCTGTTGGCTAGCCACAAGGTAATCGAACTCATAAGCCATACAGCGATAAATTTTCGCATAATTTTAAGGCTTTTACCTTGTAAAGTCCGCACTTGACTGCGGCAAAATCCTTAAAAATCCATCAAAAATTTATTCGCCGTATGGTGCAAAGCAGTTTTAAAAGAATAGATTTTTTCATAGTCAAGCTGATTTTTTTGAGGAATATGCGGATATTTAAGAAAAAATTAGCGATGAATAGGGACAAATCTATCTTTTAAAACCTTG
>JAZOLZ010000014.1:0-1704 GCA_045653505.1 Eubacteriales bacterium
AACTGTTATTCTGTCGGTAGTTCGTGACAGAGGGCACGAATATCATATGATCGTAATGATTGCCATGGCGACTTATGCCTTTACTAAAATTACGCTCGCTACAATCAATCTTGTAAAATCTCGTCGCCGTACATCTGGGGCACTCATAACGTTACGTAATATATCTTTTGCGGATGCCTTTGTTTCCATCTTCGCATTGCAACGCTCAATGCTCGTATCCTTTGAGGGAATGTCCCAAACCGAGATATTGATTATGAACGTCGCTCTCGGCTCTGCCGTATGCGTAATAGTTTTTCTGCTCGGACTGAATCTTGTGCGAAGCAAGAAAATATTGTTTAACGCTTTGAACGATTGAAATATGGCATTAAATGTTGGTGTGAGTTGGTGCAAATTTGGTGCAACACTTTATTGGGCGATACTCATTACACAAAAAGCTCTGCTTCGGCAGAGCTTTTTGTTATCCTGTAGGGGCGACCATTGGTCGCCCGCGGGCGTTCGATGAACGCCCCTACACGATTGGTTCGATATACGGTTCAATTTGTAAAAACTCCGCCGTCCTATTTACTTTTCGTGGATTTTGCGATATAATGTAACCGATAGATGAACTTGAATTTACGGAGGTGATTTATTGAATCCATCAACATACATACCTATAGTCGTCTTATGGATTATTATATTTATTATGTTCCGTAATAGACGAAGAACAGTAACAGTAAGAAAAATAATTGAAAAGAGAAAAGCAGGAGGGAATACCGAAATGAAAGAGTTAGCCACAAGATTTATTGATAAAGAGTGTGTGATTTATGCGTTTGATAGTAGTCATCAGTACATAGGTGTAATCAAAGAGGTCACCGACGGCGCAATTCTCGTAGAGAAGGGCGGTAAGCTTGAAGCTATCAACCTTGACTTTGTTATTCGCATAAGAGAATATCCAACTAATAAGAACGGAAAGAAAAAAACCGTTTTTCTTGATTAATGAAATCAGGTATAAAAGAAAAGCTATCGAAGCGTATGCCCGATAGCTTTTCTTTATGTAGTAAGACTTATTACTTGATCACCTTTGCGAAAACAAGGATCTGAATAACGATTCCCGCAAGAACGTAAATTCCGATAAGCGAGGAAACGACGCCAAGAGCCCAGCCGATGATAAGGCCTACCAACGGTATCCAGACTGTGAGCAAGGTTGCCAAAGCGATACAAGCCCCTGCTACAGCACCAACGAGAACGTAAATAATGATGCCTATAATGAGGTTTGCGACGTCCTTAGTGTACTTGAATGACAAGGGAAAAAACTTCTTCAAAGTATCCATAATATGATCCTCCAAATATAATAATATATTAATAATTATACAAGCAAAAATAAAAAATGTCAATATAATACGATATTTTTTTGAAAAAATCAAGATGGTTTTAGCGCGCTTAGGTAACCCAAAAACAAAGGGAGCGTTGCACAGCAACGCTCCCCAAAAATTAGCTTTATATCAAGGTCAATTACTTAGTCTTGAGCTGGTTCTCGTAGCTCTCGATCATTTTCTTAACCATCTGACCGCCGATGCTACCTGCCTGACGTGCAGTGAGGTCACCGTTGTAACCCTGTGTGAGATTTACTCCAACTTCGTTTGCAGCCTCCATCTTGAACTGCTCAAGAGCTGCCTTTGCTTCAGGTACGAGTGTACTTGCCATAATAATTCTCCATTCCGCCGT
>JAZOLZ010000015.1:0-34868 GCA_045653505.1 Eubacteriales bacterium
TCGGTCAGGGTAATACGGCAACTATCACTAACTCAAATATCGGCTTTGTTCCCGGTATCAAGTCAAACTCTGCTTTGATGAATTCCTTTGATAAGGTAGGCGGCAATTACCCCAACTGCTATGCCGGTCACGGTACTGTAATCGTTGGCGAGGGCTGTCAGTTTGCCGGTACCTTTGCACCCGGTTCACTTAGCGGCACGTATCTTACTGCTTCTCTCGGTTCACTTCTTGAACTTAAAGCGCTTGATACTCCTATAGAGTTAAAACTTACCGCGTATGACAACTCAGAGTTTACATTAACGCTTGCTTACAGCCTTGAAGAGGTTGATATGTCAAAAGTAACTTATGAGATTTACCGTGGCAATCAAGTGCTTTACGGCGCAGGCGAGTTGAACCTTGGTGCGCTCCAAAACGGTGATATCGTTAAACTGATAAAGGATATGTCGCTTACCTCAAGCGTAGTGCTTAACGGTGGCAAGGAGATAAGCCTTGACCTTAACGGTCACACAATTTCTAACGGCGCCACAGGCAACCTTACACTCTTTACAATTTTCGGTGGATGTACTCTTAACGTTTACTCATCTAAAGAGGGTGCTGTGATCAACGCGATTGCCGACGGCAAGACTACAAGCAACGAGGTGTTCAGTATCCCCGGCAACAATGCAACGCTTAACCTCGGTGACGGTACAAATAATCTTACCGTAAAGGCGGCACTGCTTATCCAGGCAGGCGAGAAGAGCGCAGACTACAAGATAAACGTTAACATTGACGGCGGTACTTATCATAAGAACGGCTCGTCCTTTGCAGCCTTTATACTCATAAGAGAGCGCGTAAGTGCAAGTTTGAGTGCAAAGAACGCAACCTTTATAATGTACTACAACAACCAGTCCTTTGCAGAGTTCCACGGCCATGATATCGGTGAAGAAAATTACAACCTTACCACCGCGGGCGCTGTTACCCGTCCCAACCCCGGTAACCTTTCAAGCGTTGTAATAGATAACTGTACAATACTTTCAAAGGCGACAACCGTACCGTATCTCTTCAACCTGTTCGGACAGGGTAATACGGCAACCATCACTAATTCAAACATCGGCTTTATCCCCGGTATTAAGAACCATACTACGGCAATGAACTCCTTTAATAAGGTAAGCGGCAATTATCCCAACTGCTATGCAGGATATGGTACTGTGATAGTTGGCGAGGGCTGTCAGTTTACAGGTAGCTTTACTGCTGATACGTTAAGTGGTACTGCGCTTACTGCTGTTGTTGATACCTCTTTGGAACTTAAGGAGCTTAATACTCCCGTAAAACTTGTTCTGGTATCATATGATGGCGCGGAATTCACAACTACCCTTAATTTTGGCACTGCTTTAAAAACCGAGGAATAATTCGGTAGGCCAAAAAATCAAAAATTAAATTCAGCGCGGTTCCTTTCGGAGCCGCGCTTTTTTATATTTTGCCTTTAAAGATACTCAAAAACTTTTAAATATTTGGTGAAATGCACAAAAAGGCACACCTTATTTCTACATTATGTTCACTTGAACTTATTTTTAAAATGTGGTATCATTATTATGCTGAACTATTTTTAAATATTTAGGAGTTGTTATGAAGAAAGTTAGCAAAATTTTAAGTTGCACAATTCTTGCGGTGCTTTGTCTTTCACTTCTTGCGGTATTTTCTTTTGCCACAAGCACAAGTGTCAGCGTTAAGTATCTTAAAGAGGATGGCAGTACACAAATAGGAGAGAGTCAGAGCTATACTACGCTGTCTGACGCCTTTTGTGCTGCTGAGGAATACATTTCCTCATATAATGCAAATGAGGAGAATGTGATAAAAATAGACAAGGCGGTGCTTACACTTGATACAAATTATATTGTGTCAAAAAGCAGCGCTGAGACCGTCAACTCATTTGGCGGCAAGTATGAACTTGATCTTGGCGGCAATACTCTTACTGTCGCAAACGGCAAAACCCTCCTTGCGGGCTTCAGTTCTGAGAGTGAACTTAGTATCGTAGGTAACGGTATTATCAATATTGAGGCAGACTCAGCTCTGGCAAATCTCACAAGCGGTGTATTCGAGATTGTCGGTGATGATAATATTACTGTTAACAACTTTTCTTCAAAACAACCCATAACATACAGCTCCTACTCAACCCTTTATCTTGAAAACGCAACTATCAACCAAAGAGCAAACGCAACACTCTTTAACCTTGGCGGCAGCGCAAAGGCTAATACAACGACCTTTAAGAACGTTACGGTAAATGCCGAGGATGTTAATAGCGCAAGCCTTATCATCCTTTCACAAAAGGATACACTTAATTTAGAAAATGTTACTGTAAATGCCGGCCCATCTCCCGAGCTTATTACAGTAAAGAATACTGCAGCTCTTAATATTAAAAACTCTAAGATAGAGACCTCCATTACTGCAATTTCCCTTTACAACAAGGCAACGCTTGATATTGATGCAAGTGAACTCAGAGTAGAACATGACCGCGGTATTGTCGCTTACGGCGAGAACAAGGTCAATATCACCGACTGTTACGTAAATACGGGTTCGGACAGCTTTGTTTCTGTAGCCATGCCGGTTGACTCATCTGCTACTGAGGATGATAAAAACATCCCGATTTCTGAGTTTAATATTGAGAACACTATCATTTATACGGGTGGTGCTGCCTTTGTTGGTGCATCACACTTTAACGTAAACGGCGGATATTTCTGGTGGAACAAGGATGGCGGCAAGTCACTCTTCTTCCGTACCGAGGAGTATAGTGAAAATGAGGGCGTTAAAAGAGGCGTTCTTATACACTGCGGCACCACATTCTCAAAAACAATAGGTGATTCAAATGCCATGGGTGGATATGCGTACACCTTCAGTAAGTATACTGTAGACGGTGAGGAACTTGATGCTACCCTCATCATAAACGACAGTTACAGATATCCTTACGTTGTAGCGCCTGTCGGCTCGCCCCGCGAGGGTGCCATTGCCTGGCTTGATCCCATTACCTTTGATAATCCGGGCGATACGCTTGAGGATATACCCAAGCTCGGTATTATTGAACTTGCGTATAACTACAGACTTGATAAGACAAACGGCTTCTACAGGCATTATTTTAAGGACACTTACATAACCGATAACATTACCTTGTTCCAAAAGCGCTTCTACTTAGCGGCTGAGTCTAACCGTTACGGCAAGGGTCCTGAGGAGCAGTATGCGCTTGAAAATATTGATTATATAACAATTGACTTCGATATTTCTACGGATACTTCGTATCCCGATGATCTTGCTATCAGCATCTTCCCAATAGCAAAGGGTGCGCCCGCAAGCGGTGTGGATGACGCTATAGTTATAAGAAAAAATGCTGAAGGCAACTATAATCTTTACAGAAATCTTAATAAATCCGAAAAGACGTATGAAGAGATTGAGGGCGCTATGCTTTCAAACGTTCCGGGCGCATGGAATCATATCACATTCCTCCTTGCCATAGAGCATGCGGACGGTATTGATAAGGACGGCAACGGATTTGAGGATATAAAATCAAGTTCTAAGGCTTATGTCTACATTGACGGTAATCTTGTGGGCAGTATTGCTCCGTTTTCAAAGTATTCGGACCCCTCCGAGAGGGATGAGGATAAAAAGGCAGAGAACGCCCTTCTTTCCACAACTACTCACATTGAGTCAATACAGTTAAGCCTTCCCACCAACAAAAACTTCCTTGCAGGTCAGTCTTATTCAATAGACAATTTACGCACTGTTACCTACTACAAGGGATACACCGGCGGATTTAACGTGACAGAGGACGGCTTTGCTGCTCCCGAGGATCTTACCGAATTGCCTGAGAGCGTTTATAATGATGGTTATGAAACTCCAATTTCAGCTCCTCTTGCATCTATAGGCAATGTTGCGTATGACAGTTTTGAGGACGCATACGAAGCGGCAGGCAGAGATGATGTTATCGTTTTATACGATGATGCAAATGACATCGTAATTGATAAAAAGATAGGCGGCATTGATACAAACGGTCACACCTTTACCTTTGTTTCCGAAAAATGGGGCGCAAATGAAAAGGACGGTATCTATACCTTCTTCTATCAGTATGAGCCTTCTTATGTTCAGTTCTTTGATTTAGAGGGCAATCTTGCTTACAGCGACTTCCTTGCAAACGGCTCAAATGCTATATATGCTAAGGCAGATACACTTAATGCCTTTGCCCAAAAGGACGGCGCATATTACGCCTTCCTCGGCTGGTCATCCACCAAGGACGGTGAGATACTTGACAGCCTTAAAGTATCAGGCGATGAGACAAGATTTTATGCAAATTATGATTATAACGCGCGTGTAGCTTGCGTTACAATCGATAACGCAAGCGGTAAGATTATCGGAATTTATACCGAAGATGATGACCTCAGTGTTTCCGATATAGCGCTTTCAATCTCCTCTGGCACTACTATAAAGCTGCTTAAGGATATTGATATAAACAGCGCAGTAATCTTCCCCTCAAACGTGCGCGACGTCGCAATTGACGTAAACGGATACACCTTAAGGAGCACTGATAAGTCGGCAATCTTTAAACTTAGCGGTGGCTCTGATATCCACTTCTACTCCTCTAGGGAGGGCGGCGTTATTATGAACGGTTATATAGGTGCAGGCCTTATAACCGCAAAGAGCGGCGACACTGTAAATATGGGCTCTTACAAGGAGTACAGCGGCGATAACCTCACCGTACAGTTCTCCAGCTTCAACTACTTCAATAAGGATTACACCCTTAACTTAAACGGCGGCACCTACGTGCGTTCACAGAACTGGCATTCCGGTATGTTCTTAGTTGGCGCAGGCACTGTTATCAATATAAACGGTGCTGTGCTTTACACGGGCAGTGATGCTCCTATCTACTTCGTCTTTGGTGACGGTGGCGGAGCGGTTAACAATGGCGCTGAGGTAAATATAGATAACTCTGTATTCCTTGAGACCGTCGGTAACAAGAGCGGCTCTGACAATCTCGTATCCTTTGGTACATCGGTTAACTGTACAGTAAGTATTAAGAATTCAATTCTTGCTCCCGACGTTGATTACAAGAGCAACCTTGGTACTAACAAGATACTTCTTGGTGAAAACGTTGGATTTATCCAAAAGGTTGATGAGAACTATCAGAACTATACACTCTCTGACGGACTTATATTCGAGCACTATGAAAAAGCGGTAAGTCCTAACGAGGACGGCAGTGAATTTAAGATAATAGTTCCTATCGCTACCTACAAGGCTAACCAAACAGAGGGTACGTGCGAATATCTCGGATACAGGACTAACGCCGAGACAGGTGAGCCTGACCCCGTTGTTTATAACGTTACTCTGCTTTCAAAGACAAAAATAGCAACTGACGAGGACGTTATCTACAGCGTCATAGACGGCGAGGGTAATGAGAAAAAGGTGTACGTATTTAACGGCTCGTTTGACCTTGCTGACCTTTCCGATGGCGCTACTGCAAAGCTTTACAGAGATATCGCGCTTAAGACCTCAAGTGCCATTAGCGGTGAAAAGAGTGTAAGCATTGACCTTAACGGCCATATGCTCCGCGTAAGCGATACGGCGCTCGCTACTTTCGATATGTTCAGGATAAACGATGCATCTACTCTTAATATTTACTCCTCAGTAGCAGGCGGTAAGATTGTCAATGCTGTGGTAAACGGCTCGGTATCAGCATTTGCTACAAGTAAGGCGGTTGTTAATGTAGCCGGAAGCGGCGCTGTACTTAATATCGGTAAATACGGTGAATACAGTGCTGATAATATGGCTATTTATTCAGGCACTCTTGTAAACGTAAGCGGTAGCGCAAGCGTTAATATCCTTGGCGGCAGTTATTATAAAAACCTTGATACAAGCACTTCCTTTATCGCACTTAGCGGCGCTGCGAATATGAATATAAGCGATGCGCTGATTGCTGTTACCGATAACGTAAGTGCGGCAAATGCATCGATATTTAATATTACCGGCAACGAGACAGACGGTAAGATAAGCCGTGTAAATGTAAATAATTGTAGCGTTATTTATGCAGGAAGCAATAAAGATAGCGCATATCTTGTATCGTCCTTAAACAAGGGCTCGGAGATTTCTATAAGTTCCTCTATCCTTGCTCTTAAGGTTGATATAAAGACGTCCGCTACCTCTTTGGGCAATGGCAAGGTATATCTTGCACCCGATAATAAACTTTCATCTCTTATAGATGACAGCGTTACTATTGATGAACTCAAAACGGTATCTCCCACCGAGGCAGTGCCTTATGAGTACACCTTTATATACAATCAGTATGATAAGACTTCAGATAATCAGTACATTTTTAACGAATATTCGGTTAAGGGTGAACTTGGTTATGCTATAACAGAGATTCTTATAGACGACAATACCACCTACACAGTGGTGCAGGGCGGTGCTGTAAGCGCATTTACAACGCCTCTTGATCTTTCAACTGTTCCAAGCGGCGCAACGGTCGTTCTTTATAAGGATATCGCGCTTCTGGGCTCTGTTATCAAAAACACCACCGCGGATATATATCTTGACCTTGCAGGACACAGTATAACAAACGCAAGTGGGGAGAGTATTTTCAAACTTACCTCAGGTGGTGAACTTCACATTTATTCATCCAAAGCAGGCGCAAAGATAACAAGCACTTCGACAGGCGCGCTTATTTCACTTGATGCAAGTAATGCTAAGGCATACGTTGGTGCGTTTGGTGAGCACAGTGGCGACAATATCACCTATGAGGGTATGTACGTTCTCATCTCGGGTGAAACTGCTACGGCCGAGGCTCCTGTAAGCGGCGCATCTCTTAGTCTTAACGGCGGTATTTACTTAAAGACTGTCGGCGCAAGCACCAACCCTGACTTTATGTTTGATATAAGAGAGTTTGCGGATACGGCAGTAAGTATTTCGGATGCAACCGTAGCCGTTGCTGGCGGTCTTGCAACCACAAAGGGCTATATCTTTAATGTTTTAAACGGTAATACTACTGTGAATATAGAGGCATCAAACGTTCTCTATATGGGCTCCGGCAGGATAAGTTCAAGAGCAATGCTCTTCAACAAACTTGCAAGCGGCTCTAAGTGTACCGTAAGCGACTCGGTGCTTTATGTAAATATGCGTATTACAAACGCTGATGACGGCGCAATAACCCTTGGCGCTAACTGCCTTGTCGGTTATATCGGTACTACAGTTCCCTCAACTATAGCATTTGAAGACGGTTACGTATGGTCAACTACGATACCCGAAACCACTGTTACGGTTGATGAGGTCGGATTCTCGCAGACCTTTACCATGGGTACTGTAGAGGAATAAATAAAAACAAATAAAAAGGGAGAGCAAAACGGGTTTATTCCGTAATGCTCTCCTTTTTGTTGCTTAGAAACTTCCAAGCAGAAATGATTTTTGAATTTTATCACAGCAGGCTGTATGCCTTGATAATCGCTGCGTGCAGTCTGTCAGGCTTTGCGTTGTATACTCTGAGTTCGGCTTCGCTTGCAGGTGGCATGCTTATTATAAGTGTCGGCCCACAGTCACTGTCAAATAACTCAAGGGCGCATTTGCTTAAAGCATATAATTTAAACAATTCGCTCTTTGCGCCAATACTGCTCGATAAAGGATAAATAATTTTGAATATAAATTTTCCGTCCTTAAACTCAAAGGCGATTTTTGTAGGTATGCTCGGCATATAAAGGCGTAAAGTCTTAACAAGTGAGGTGGCAAAAAAGTCTTCCTCAAAAAGCAAATGACAGTTTGGTATATAACCCTGCACCTCGCACTCACAATCGGGAAACTGAGATGTAAAAAAACGCTTTAGGGTATCAATAAAATCTGTAAGGGTCAGATAGTATCTGTTTTTATCCGATAGTGTTAACATTTTATGGCATCCTTATTGTAGAAAAATCAAGTCCTTTGATATAATCGGTGTCACTAAGAGATGATAATACGGTGTTGTATGCAGCATCGTATAACTCACCGACAGAGTTGTTTAAATATACTGTGAGGATATCACTGTAGTAATTTTCAAAATTGCTCTCGCTCTTTTGCGCCTTGTAAAGCACGTAATAGCCGACCTGTTCGGCCTTTACCTCAACAATCTCGGATACGCCGTTTTCGCTAAGCTCAAAAGCGCTGTCGGTAAGGGCACGATACACCCCTCTTTCCAACGAATATCTGCCTATAATAAGACCGCAGTCCATACCGTAAGGGTCGGTAAGCAACTGTGAGTTAATATAATTTTTTACAGCCGTCTCTCCCTGGTCCTTGCGTGCGAGGATACCGTCGCGTACCGTAGTGGCCCTATCAAGCGAATTTGAGTATTTTGCCTCAATGTATGCAGGAATAAGACGTACGCACTCATCTGAGTTGTAAAAGGCTTTTACATCATCTTTTGTAAAGTTAAGATTACTTCCAAGATGGTTTTCACCCAAAACCTCATCACTTTCGCCAAGATAGTATTTGTATATTTCGCTCATAACTATCCGATATCTGTACATAAGCACGTGGGCGTTGTAGTTAAGGTTTATCTCCTTAAGTGCGGCCAGATACTTGTCATAATCACCGCCGTGGCCGACTATATCCGCCCCGTCAATAATACCGCCCTCAACACCTATTTTTATATATTCGTCGATCTTTCTTTCAACGTCATCGGAATACGGGTCTATAATGCCGTTTTTCTTTGCAAGATAAAATGCCGCGTATATCTCGGCTATCTTTTCTTTTACTGCGCTATGCGCAAGTTCTCTAACACTGTCCTTTGTATCGGGATTTGTCCATACATTATCGTCGCCATTATCAATACTCGGCTTAAGCGTTAAAAACACAGCGCGATATACCTCATAGGGCACGTCGTAATCCTCGATATCGGTGTCTATTGACAAAACCGTGCGTTTTTCTTCCTCAGTGCTTTGTACCGCAGGGTACTCGTACACGCAGGCGAAAAGCGTTAAAACAGAGGATATAATTAAAAGTATGCAAATTATTTTTCTCATCGTTAACCTCAAAAAATTTATACACAAATTTTATCACAAAAACTCTTACAAGTCAACGATGGGACAGGGAATAAATGTAAACTTTTTCTTTTTTTTATTTTTATTTGTTTTAAAATATAATTGCAATATTATAAAAAGTGTGATAAAATATACTTACTAAGCCTTGGAGGAATAAAATGGAAGAGAATTATATCGTACCGCTTTCAAAGGTTATTGAAGAATTTGATCTTGAAACTCTTTATTTGCCCGAACTTGCCGAGAACATACAGATAGGTTGTACAAGAGTAAACCGTCCGGGACTTCAGTTTGCCGGATATTACGGTTATTATGAAAAGGAAAGAATGCAGATAATAGGTAAGGCTGAAAAGAACTTTCTTGACGGTATTACCGATAGCGAGCGCAAGGAAAGGCTTAAGGAATTTTTTGAGGCGAAGCCTGCGGGTGTTATTATAACCACCGATATGGAAATGTGGCCTGAGGCTATGGAGCTTGCAGAGTTACATTCCGTACCCATTATGCGTACTTCGAGGCGCACCTCTGACTTTATGGCGGCTCTTATCGCCTATCTTAACGTAGAACTCGGCCCGCGTATTACACGCCACGGTGTGCTTGTTGAGGTATACGGTGAGGGTGTATTGCTTATGGGTGACTCGGGTATCGGTAAGAGTGAGACGGCTATTGAACTTGTAAAGCGCGGTCACCGTCTTATTGCAGACGATGCCGTTGAGATAAAGCGTGTATCAGCCACCACTCTTATAGGCCGTGCGCCGGATATTATACGTCACTACGTTGAACTGCGCGGTATAGGCATCGTTGACGTACGCCGTATATTCGGTATAGGCTCGATTAAGGAGAGCGAGAAGATTGACCTTGTTATCAATCTTGAACAGTGGCAGCAGGATAAAATGTACGACAGGCTCGGTCTTGACAATGAGATGACGGATATTCTCGGTATAAGAGTGCCTACTCTTACGATTCCTGTATCTCCCGGCCGTAACCTTTCGGTTGTAATAGAGGTTGCCGCAATGAACTCAAGGCAAAAGCGTATGGGCTACAATACAGCCGAGGAGTTCAACAAGCGTCTTATGGAACAAATGGGTATTAAATAAAATTTTTGGAGGATATATTATGACTTACAGAATCAAGGTAGCGGGAGTTGAGAGAGATTTGCCTCTTTGCCCGATCAGTGACACTCTTAATATTGGCGCGTTCATACTTTTCGGTGACGTTGAACTTACCGAGAAATGTGCGGAGGAACTTTATAAAAAGGCCCCCGAGCACGACGTAATGATAACTGCTGAGTCCAAGGGTATTCCCCTTATCCACGCAATGTGCAAGTTCAGTGGCAAAAACCGTTACGTTCTTGCGCGCAAGTCCGTTAAACTTTATATGAAAGACGTAGTTAAGTGCGAGACACAGTCTATCACCACAAGCGCACGCCAGACCCTTTACATAGACGGTGACGATGCAGAGTATTTAAAGGGCAAGAGAGTGCTTATAGTTGATGACGTTATTTCAACCGGCGGCTCACTCCTTTCATTAGAAAACCTCGTAGAGCGCTCAGGTGGTATTATCGTAGGCAAGATGGCTATCCTTGCTGAGGGTGATGCTACTGAGAGAGATGATATTATATATCTTGAAAAACTGCCGCTCTTTGACAAGGAAGGCAATCCTATTTAAAAACACAAATAAAAATCAAATCCCTTGTTCGTTTATGAACAAGGGATTTTTTTAAACCTAAGTTGTCATTTTACGCATAAAAATCGTGTCCACCGATAGTAAAGATGTATTTTCTGTTATTTACTATCCAGCTTGACTGCGCATATTTTGGGGCTAAGAAGAACAGCGCGTCCGGTGTAACGCTTGTGCCCTCAAGACATATCTTTGCAGCCACAGTGGCAACCGAGGTCGGTGTCATATAAATGGTACCGTCAAGTACAGGACTAAACTGTACGCCGTGCTTTTTGTCAAATATAACGCCGTAAATACTGTTTGGATAACTGCTTGAGCGCATTCTGTTAAGCACAACGTTGCCTACGGCTATCTGGCCGATAAGCGGCTCGCCGCGGCTTTCTGCATTGATTATTCTGCTAAGCCAGTAAAGATCATCCTTGTTGTAATAATAATCACCTGATAAAATAGGTGAATATCCGCCGCTTATTTTTGCAGTATAACTGTTCTGGTCCCAGCCTACGTTTACGCCAAGTGACTTGGCAAGAGGGCGTATTGGCGCATACATTTTGCCGTCGCTCATAACCACAGTAGGGGTCATTGTATAAAGCGTTCTGCCGTTGGCATAAATTACGTAGCCGCCATCATTTGCGCTCATAACAAGTCCGTCTGCCTTGATGTCGGCTGTCTTTGTTTTTGCGTCATATCTGATGTCGGCATAAACGATAGCGCTGATAAATCCGCGCAGGGGTACGTATGTCGTATCGTTGATAAGCAAACCGTGTGTGCCTATGTTTTTGTCATTTACAGTGATATTTATCTTTCTGTAAAGGCCTACATCCTTGTTTAAAACAGTTTTGGCGGTAAGCTCGTTTTTTCTTGCCCTTACCAGATATCCGTCTTTTTCATATGTACTAAAATCGTTTGATGCCTCAGTGGTAAACGAGAACATTGAAAATATAGATACAAATACAAGTAAGAGTGTCAGAAGTTTTGTTATTCTTTTTTTCATTCTTTTCTCCTTTCATTTTTCTTGTGGCTAAATTGTACCATATAAGGCAGTTAAAAGCAATGCATAAAATCAGGCAATAATGGCAATGAATGACAAAACAAAAAAGCGGCAAAATGCCGCTTTTTTATAATAAATATTTACATTTTATGCCCTAAATCTTTAAATTCACCGTATATCCCACACGTCCGTTTAATGATGCTTCATATCTTGTGGCACTTGTTATGTAGCCATGAGGCGTCATGTAATCGTACAGAGCGTTTGTGTTTATACTTTCTTCAGTATCAAAGCCGTTTGCCTCAATGCTGGCATATCCGTTATGCGTGCCGCACTCCATTATACATTTTTCATAAGGGACGGAAATGTCAAATTTTGCCTCAATTGTATTTTCTTTGAAGGTATATTCGGCACTAAATCTGCCATCGTACTCCTTGGGATATTTGTCCTCATCCATCTGGGTAAGCGCGCCGCTTGCCGTTACCGTAAATCCGCTCTCGCTGCTTTTTATGTCAATAGCATCGTAGAACTGTATCGGGCGTACTCTCGTGCCATCCTTCAAAACGTATTCGGGTATCAGAAATGGCTCAGGTGCCTCAGGGGCAGCCTCAATGATATTACAAATATTGGGGTATGGCATATATGCCGCGCATTTGTAAAGGTCACCAAGACCTACCAGCGGTAGCATACACATTATATCGCCCTTTTTAAGGATATAGGTCTTTGCCTTTTTTGTATCGTCTTTAAAGGCGATCTCAAGCGCCTGCCAGTACGGCTCATTGTTTATTTTTTGCTTAGGCGCGTAATCGGATAGGCCTGCTATCTTAAAGTTGTTAAGAACACACAGCAAATGATTTGCCATATCCAGATTAACCTCAAGCACACGGCTCACCTGTCTGTATTCGTTAGTGCTCCTGCCGTCCCACCATATATTGAATGAGTGTCTGTTTTTATCGTACCAGAAATCAAGCACCTTTTCGATGATTTTTATAGAATAGCCTACTGCAATATCCTTGTCTTTATCCTCAATAAGATCTCTTGCAAGGGCGGCTGAGATTATCTCAACTGCAGCGCTGTCACCGTGGCAGGAGAGACTGCGTCCGTAATTAATGCCATCCCCCTTGTTGTTTGCCATAAAGAGGGCTATCTCTGCCGCATCCTTAAGGTTCACCAGGATAAACTCGGGCAAGTCCTTGCCAATTCTTTCAAAGTTATCTGATAACTCGCTTGATACAATAAGAGAGTATCTGTCAAAGCGGCAGTAGGGTGCGTCCTCATCCATCCAGCCGTTCTGGCTTCCGGTCTTCATAAGTTCGATAAGGCGGTTCTTTATTATTTCAAAGTAGCCGTCGTTATCAAAGCCGATAGCCTCGCGTAGGCCCGCAATCGCCATAGCCACCTGCACGTAGTTTGTGGGCTTGTCAATGGTAACAAGTCTCTTTTTGTCAAAAAAGTCGGTGTAATCGGTTTTTACTTTAAGGATATCAAGTGTTTCTTTGTCAACAATATCAAGTCTGCCTATCTCACTCAGACGATAGAGCGCGCGCAGAATAGCAAATTTGCCCCAGGTTTTGCAGTCCTCGTTTTTAACAAATGAGATAAATTTAATTATTCTTTTTTCTGTTATCTGTGCGCGTGGGTCATTCTCTTCAAGATAGTGCTGGTATAGTACGGTTGTCATATCTATAAGTGTGCCGTGGACAAATTTTTCCTTTTCATCAAGCACACGCACACCCTCAAAAACGGTATCAAGTCCACCCTCATCAACAAGGGATACAAAATACTCTAAATGCTCGTATATAAAGCCCTCTATAAGTTCTCGTACAGTTTTCATATATTACCTTTATTTACTCCAAAAAATCATCGCGTCTGGGGGTGAACACGTCGAGCAAAATACCCTTTTCAAGAGCAACTACGCCGTGCGGTATATTTGGCTTTATATAGTAGGTATCACCCTTGCCAAACACAGAGATCTGTCCGTCAATATTGACTTCAAAACTCCCCTCAAGACAATAACTTATCTGTGCGTGAGGATGTGTGTGTACAGCGCCCACCGCGCCCTTTTCAAAGTGTACCTCCACCGCCATCATTTCCTTGTCCTCTGAGAGTATTTTTCTTTTTACTCCGCCACCAAGATCCTTTAATGTGGCATCCTTATTATAGGTAATCATAAGCCACCTCCCAATTTTAAATTAATTATATCACAGAGCGATTTTTATTTCAATATAACGTCGATAATTTTAATAAACAGGTCGTTTTTCGTTATGTTTGCGCTAATCAATTGCGCTTTCGGGCATTTATATTTTTCGGGAAGCTATTCCAAAAAACGAGCAAAAAGTTAGGAAAATGTAAATAATTGTTAGTATTTTAATCGTATTTACCGTCAATAATTGCATAGGAAAGAGAGAATAATACGAGCTCGCTATAAAGGACGGTGAACGATATGCGAATGAATAAGGTAGAAATATGCGGTATTGAGACAAGCACTCTTAAGACCGTATCCGAGGAGAAAAAAAGAGAGCTGTTATCTCTTGCAAGGGGTGGTGACGCCTTAGCCAGAGAGGAGTTGGTTATGGCAAATCTGAGGCTTGTTTTAAGCGTTATACAGCGCTTTGCGGACAAGCGCAAGGAGAGTGTAGACGATCTTTTCCAAGTCGGCTGTGTCGGTCTTATAAAGGCGATTGATAATTTCAATCTTGAGCTTGACGTTAAATTTTCCACCTACGCAGTGCCGATGATAATAGGCGAGGTAAGACGCTATTTAAGAGATAACAATGCCATACGTGTCTCACGCGGTATGCGTGATCTTGCGTATAGGGCCCTGCAGGTGCGCGAGAAGGTCTCAAGAGAAGATGGCAGGGAAGCGACGCTTAGTGAGATAGCAAAGGCTCTTGGCGAGAGTGAAAGGGACGTCGGCAGGGCTATGGAGGCTATAGTTGAGCCTGCCTCGCTCTATGACTCAGTCTGGGGTGAGGGCGAGGATGCAGTTTACGTTATAGACCAATTAAAGGATGACAGCGACAGCGGTGATGCGGTGGTTGAAAAAATTGCCCTTAAAGAGGCGTTGAAACGCCTTTTACCACGGGAGAAGAATATTATTATGCTGAGATTTTACAAAGGCAAAACACAAATGGAGATAGCCGATGAGATAGGCATATCGCAAGCACAGGTGTCAAGGATTGAAAAAAGCGCTCTTGAAAGGCTTAAAAAACACTTGATATAGCCTTATTGCCCGAGCGCACATGATTCTGCTAAAAAACAAAAAAACGGCAAATACGCATCTGATAAGCCGTAAGAGTCGTTAGATGATTTTTGTACCGTGGGAAATAGAAAAGCAAAAAGAAAACAAAAAAGACCTGCATCCCGCAGGTCTTTTTTGTATGTGATTAGAATCAGAAGTCTGCCATTCTGTACTGGTGTACCATTGCGAAGATGCCTGCAACAACACCGATGATAGCGCAGTAGAGCGCATACTCGGGAGCAACTGCAAAGCCAAATGCGTAGCCTGCAACGATCATACCAAGCATGGATGTGCTGAGTATGTAAATAAACTTGAAGAGCCATACGCAAAGGAGCGCAACGATAATAGCGCAAACGATAGGAACGATGATCTGCGCGATCTCAGAAGAAAGGAACTCAATCTCGGATGCAAGAGCAGAGCAAACGGAGGAACCAACAACGTAACCGGCACCTGCGCCGATAACGAATGTCATGAACTTAGGATGTCTGCTACCGATGCGTAAGCCGATGAGAGCGAGGATAAAGCCGATAACGGATGCAACAGCAATACCTTCTACCTCGAGTTCAGCGTTAGCAACGATCATGTCACCTGCAACCCAACCGATAACACCGAAAGCAACGGTGCCCGCAATTCTGAAAGCGTATGAGAGAAGACGGGAAGAGCAAGTAGCAATAATCACGCCTGCAACTACCATAACGATCATTGTGGGGAATACCATAGCGGGCTCAAGTGCTGTGAGCATATCAACGATGCCAAGGTCAGCCAAGAGTGTCTCTAAGATTTCCATGTGTAAAATCTCCTTTAAAAATTTTAATTACCATTTTTCAACAGTTGCTTAAAGTATATCATACGTTTATTTAAAAATCAATATGTTTTTGAAAAAAAGTTTACAGAATTTTAAAAAATTACCACCCTCACGACGTCATCTATTAGCATCGTTTTTTACTGAACTTCGTCTTCCTTGCAACTCTGTTTTTATCCCCTGTTCTTTTTTGTTCACTTGCATCTTTGCGGTGTTTTTGTAAGATATCATTGCTTATCTTTATTGTAGCGCAACGCAAAAACAACTTGATTTATGCATCAAAATGCAAAATAATATTTACAAAAATTCAATTTACAGACCCTTTTCTTCGATGTGCGTTCTGTTTGTTTTTTTGATTCTGTTTGTTTTTTTGAGGCGTTTTTTTGATTTTTGTTTTTTGCGCTTTTGTTGTGTAGTTTATCCTTATTAATAATATTGTGTTAGAACATCCGTCTCATGCGTTTTTTGTTGATATAACATCGCTTTTACATATTAATGTTATGAATAAATTGTCAGTTATAAAGTGACTTTTTGATGCACAAATTAAGGTAGGATAAAAAATAAAGGGGCAAAAAATGAAAAAGGTTTTTAAAAGATTTTCTGCTTTGACTTTGGCGTGTATTTTGTTGTTTTCCACATTCGCCGCTAACGTCGAGGCTAAGAGTGAATATAAAATTTCTTCAAGATTTCTTGAACTTATACTTAATAATGATGTAAGTGATATAGCGACCGACGATGCGAGTGATTGCGCCCTTGCACAAAGGCCTTATCTTACACCTGTGGGCAGTATATTCGGCATAAAAATTGACGGCGAGGGCGTAGAGGTAACGGCAGTAAAGGACAGTGCGCAGAGCCTTAAAGTGGGCGATAAAATTATAAGGGTTAACGGCTCTTTGATAAAAACTCCAACCGACCTTAAGGATGCCCTTGTTTCATCGGGACAAAAGGCCACACTTACCGTAAAGCGCAGTGGCAGAGAGGTTGTATTAAGTATCTCTCGTAATTCTGACGGCGGT
This sequence comes from Eubacteriales bacterium, assembly GCA_045653505.1. Taxonomy (GTDB): domain Bacteria; phylum Bacillota; class Clostridia; order Oscillospirales; family CAG-272; genus UBA1740. Next base: position 16,739 of record JAZOLZ010000015.1, read on the forward strand.
TATGGAATAAGTGTTAAAGACGGTGCACAGGGCATAGGTACAGTAACCTTTTATGATGAGGGCACGGGGATTTTTGCAGGACTCGGCCACGGCATCTGCGACCCTGAGAGCGGGGAGTGCATCGGTTTTGATGAGGCCGAGGTAGTAACGGCCAAACTTATAGGTGTTGATAAGCCTGACGGTAAGGACCCGGGCGAACTTAAGGGCATTCTCACAAGCGAGCGATGCGGTACACTTTACGGCAATACCAACTGCGGTGTCTTTGGCAGGCTTGACGTCGCTCCAAAGACGGTATCGACAGATCCAATTCCTATAGCATTTAAAAATGAGATAAAAGAGGGCAGTGCTACCATACTCTCCACCGTAAGGGCGGGGGATGTGAGGGAATATACTGTTGAGATAAGCGACATTGATTTAAAGGAGTGCGGCTCCAAGTGCTTTAAAATAAAGGTTACGGACCCGGCACTGTTGGTTCTCTCCGGCGGTATAGTAAGAGGAATGTCGGGTAGCCCCATCATTCAAGACGGGCATCTTGTCGGCGCCGTCACCCACGTCCTTCTTGCTGATCCCACAAAGGGTTATGGTATCTTTATCGAGAACATGTTGAATGCCGCAGAGCAAGGCATACAACCAAAAGCAGCATAACCCTTTGTGAGCACTCGGTGATTAACCTCTCGGAATTTTGCTTTGCAAAACGTTTTTCGGCTTGGACTCAGAAAAACGCGAGAGGTTTCGGGGCGAGCCGAGCAACGGTCGAATCCATATCATAGCATCGGGCTCGCCGGCGGTATCTTTATCGAGAACATGTTGAATGCCGCAGAGCAAGGCATACAACCTAAAGCAGCATAACCCTTTGTGAGCACTCGGTGATTTAACCTCTCGCATTTTTGTGCGAGAGGTTTCGGGGCGTGACTCAACTTAGTTGAACATTTTACCGGAGTTTCGGTCACGCCGGCGGGATCTTTCATTGAAAATATGCTTGCTGCGGCATCAAGTGCCGCAGTGCAGCCAAAAGCTGCGTAGCCTTTTTGCACTTAGTGATGAACCTCTTGTAATTTTGCTTTGTAAAATGCTATAATTGTCAACTCGAATTTACAAATATAATCATTTTGATAGATTTTCTTGAGCATATGTTTTTCAAAAAAAACAGTTAAATAATCGGTTTTAAAAAAATTTATCTTTTGCGTTTTTTGTTATAATTTTGTTTTAAAAACACAGATTTAGCGGTAGGTATTCGCTGGGTTTTTGCACCTTGATTTTGCCTGCCGTGTTTGTTTTGTTCATTTTTCTGTGGCTTATTCCATTTGCCTTGCAACTAAATAAAAACGCCGCTTTTTTAAAACATTCTTCAACTTGTTTTAAAATCAAAAAATCATCAAACTGAAGAAAAGTTCAATATTTTGGCGCAAAAAGTTTGTATAATTTGTGCATATTTTACAGTTTATGTAATTTATTTTCTTATATTATTACCTCTTGAAAAAAGTCTTTCTTATATATATACTAATTATAGTAACAAAATGGCTGGGTATTTTTGTTTTTTTGTTGTCTTTGTAACTTGGTGAAAAAACAATTTTTCCAAAAAGTGTAAAGATTGCACAAATTACGATTTCAAAAATTCAAAAATAACGGCACGGAGATCTTCTCCGTAAAAACTTGTTAAAAAAACAAAAAACATTTTTCATAGGAGGTTTTATGAAAAAACTTAGCAAAATTCTAGCAATTCTTATGGCTGTAGCCCTCATAGTTACTGTCAGTGCTGTTAGTGTCTTTGCAAGAGCCGAAACTGAAAGCATCGTTGAAATTGATGGCGCTTCCCGTTCCTCTTTTGGCGGAGTCAAAGAAGCGATAGTTGCATCAGCAGGTGCTCATGACACTATCAGAGTTACGCTTGGTTCAAGCGAAAGTTACGGTGCTGCTGACGGTCTTCAGGGTCTTTTGATAGACACAACCACTAAGAACCTGATTATTGACCTAAACGGTTGGACACTTACACTTACAGGTGGTTTTGCCTCGGGTACATCTCGCTCCGGATCATATGCTACATTTGATCTTCAGGGCGCTACGAGTCTTACAATTATCGACTCTTACGGCGGTGGTAAACTTGTTTGTAATGATGTTTTGGCAACAGCATATTCGGCTAACGCTATTATCAATCTTACGAACATAGACATCGAGTATACCGGTACTAGCCATGGTCTGGTAGATGGAGCACAGGCTACTGTAAATGTAACAGATTGTACAATAACTGCCAATGCTCTTGGTACTTCTACCGGCGTTTTTGAAATTTCAGGTGGACAAGAACTTACTATTACTAATTCTACTGTGACCTCAACGGGTCCTATTATGTACACAGGTGCCATATATGGCTCTGCAATCAACCCTCTGGCCAGAGTGATTAAAGTGAAAAATAGCACTTTGACCTCTACAGGTGCAGGTCACACCTTTGACCTTCAGAATGTATATAGCAGTAGTCTTGATATCGAAAACTCAACGATTACTATGGGTACATACAGAGCTTTTAGGCTTACATCTGCTTCTACAAATGCAGAGGTTTATCCCACACTTACACTTACCGATTGTGTAGTTACACATACATCGGGTCAGCCTTTCCTTGTAGGAAATAGCGGTACACAAACCCAAATGGTTGTTACTCTCAATAGAGGTATATACAACGTTGGTGCAAACTTCAATTATAATGGATACGTTACTACTGTTAACGTTGGTGCGGGTGCGATGTTTAATCTTTCATCCACTAATGCAAGCAAAATCGGTCTCGATCTTACATCGTCTCAGGATATTGCGGCGTCGGGCTCTGCTGCAGCGTTTGTATACAGTACAGCGAATTATGAAGGCTTAGGCGCACCTGTTGCTGAGGTGAACGGTGTATTCTATGACACAGCAGATGCTGCTCTTGCTGCTGCATCAGCAGGCGATACGATTTATCTCTACGTTGCGTCTTCATTCACTAACATTGATAAAGACGTTATAATTAAGCCTATGGGCGTTAGTTTCGCGGCAAATTCCACAACTCGTTTTTATGATTTGATAAACGTAGCGGGCGCCGGTAACATTAACGCATACAGTTACAGACCCTATAAAGCAGGTGATGAGGTAAGTGTTACTTTCATTGACCCGAACGGCGATACCATTAAAACAGTAGTGGGTTATCCCGGTACATCCATTGCGGCTCCTGCTACCGAGGTTATTTACGTAGACGGTGCTGCATATGAGTTCAAGGGCTGGAAGACCTCTTCGACTGCTACTGAAACAGTTGAGGTTAACGCATTCCCTTCAGACGATGCTGTTTACTATGCATCAGCAGGCACAGATATTCTTGCCGCTGCAAAGATTAAACCCGACGGTACTGTCGGTGAGTTTGTAACTCTTAATGCAATTGAATCAGGCTCAACAAACATTCCTTACGTATTCCGTACGATGTACGAAGCGGCTTATGCAGGCGGTGTATTAAGACTCTACACAGATAACATGATTGTCAATGCTAACCTCAACAAAGCCGACAACATTGTATATAACCTTGACCTTAACGGTCACACGGCTATTATGGGTACATCTTTACAGTCATGGGGCCTTTATATGGCAAAAGCAGGCTGTACACTTAACGTATACTCCAGCCGTCTCGGTGGCCAACTTAATTCAAACACTGCAAACGGTAATGTTATCGATGCAGAAAATTGTGAAATGAACTTTGGTACTGCAACCGTAAACGGTGTTACATACCCAGGCTCTAACCTTACCGTATACAATAACGGCCAGTATGTTCTTGCAACAGTGCGTGCTAATAATAGTGTTATCAACTTCAACGACTGTATAGTAAAATCTCCCAATATTAAATCCTACGGTCTCTTCTGCCCGGGTGAAGGTGCAAAAGACGCTGAGATTAACTGCAACAACGTAACCTTCAACTTTACAGGATATGTATGGCTTGTTGGTACTCGTCTTGCCACAAGCGATACAAACGGTGCGAACGTAAAGCAGTTCACCTTTGATAACTGTACATTTAATAATACTTCAACTTCTGCTATGGGAATAGCGGCTAATTTTGATAACGACACGTTTATCGATATTACAAACTCTAAATTTATAGGTCCTGTTAACCTTCTTCCGATTTCAACACTTGATAACACAGGTTACACCGAAGAAGGTAAGATTACTATCGGTAACGGTAACCTCTTTACCGATCTTACCAATGACGGCACAAGCAGTTCTGAAGTTGTTCTTGCAGATGGCGTAGGCTTCGAAAAGGCTAACGTTATTACAGATAATGCAACATATACTCTTGGTACAACCGACGCTCCCGTAACTGTTACATGGAACGTAAACGGTGAAGAGACTACTGAAAAGTACGTTCCCGGATCAACTCCCGTATATTCCGGCACAACAGGCGTTGTTACAGAAAACTACAAGCTTTCCTGCACATGGGATAAGGTAATTGCTCCCATCACTGCAGATACAACTTATGTAGGTACACTTACTCTTGAAGTTCTTAATCTTCAGTACAACCTTACACTTTACACTAACCTTGACCTTAACATCTATATCCCCGCTATCGAGGGTCTTGTTGTTACAAGCGCAGACGGTGTTGTAGGTGAAGGCAACAATGCAGTAATCGGCGGCGCAGAGTATATCGCTCTTGTTTGCGAGCGTATCTCTACTGAGATCGACTCTAGTGTAAGCTTCACTCTTACTCTTGAAATTGATGGTGTAGAGTATACACAGAATGTTGTAACAAGCGTAACCGAGTATCTTGATCAGCTTATTTCTTCTGAAGGCAACGCTGAGTATGAAGCAGCAAAGCCTCTTGCACATGCAATTGTAGTTTATGCATACGAGGCACTTGCTAAATTTGGCGAGGCAGCTCCCAGCGACAAGCTTGAGGCTCTCTTTGAGGACTCTCAGTGGCAGGTTAACGATGGTTTATACTATCTCAGTGATGCAGCAGAGCAGATAGCAGGCGCAGCACTTCCTGATGAAAACCTTGTCAGCGGTGTTATAGCAAGTGTTGAACTTGGCTCAGCACCCACATGGTATTTCACAGATTCAGAGGGCAATCCTCTTAACGGCGTAACAGTAACCTATACCACAGTGGATAACAATGAAGTTACCGCTAATATCGTTAACGGTTATATTGACGCTGATATCAAACTTTGCGACTTTGGCTCAGTACTTACATTCTCAAACGGCGTATACAACCTTGCTACATATCTTAATACCGCAGATCTTGCAGATTATGATGAGGTAGCAGGCGCGCTTTACTTCCTTACCGAGATTGCAAAAGAGTATAAGGCTGCTGCAAACTTGTAAATGATAATTTTGAGGGCAACTACGGCTGCGTAGTGCTTGATGATTTCAGAGTAAATCTTGAGAGCGCACCCGAAAACTATATCGCGGCAATTCAGTAAGAACATAAATTAAACTAACCAAACCTTGAGAAAACAAAGAATTGATTGCAACTTTTTCTTTGAATTAAAACAAGAAATATAAAAAAGGCGCACTCCACGTGGGTGCGTCTTTTTTTATGATTACGCTAATGCTAATGATGACGCACCAAAAGGTGCTAATGATAACGCTGTGGCTAATTATCAAATCGCTTGACAAATGTGTTGCATTGTTTTATGCTGCTTATATATAAAATTCGAGGTGCTGAAGATGTCGGCTATTAAGAGTAATGATCGTCTTGCAGAGTTATCTATGGACTTTGCAATTGAAATTATCAAATTTATTTGTTAACATCATTATTAACAAAGTGCCATCATAAGCGCAGCGACATCATTAGGTGTTCCGCACCGTCATCATTTTAAAAAACGGTGTTTTGACAATGAAAGTTTAAAAAAGTGTATGTTTAAGTGGATAAAATGTAAACTATAATTTACTGTGTCAAAACCTGTTTTTTGTCATCTTTTTTGCTCTTTTATTTATGTTTTTCAAAAGTTTTTATGCAGTTTTTACACGTTGATATGATTAGATTTACCTTAAATCAACCTTAAACAAAAAAGATAAAAAATGCCTTTTTTCTGTACATAATGCACAAGCTTTTGTCATCTTTTGATATGCACATTGCATAATATGATTATTTTTCTTGTTTGTGCTAAAGTATCAATACATATAAGTGTATTGTTTCTATTTTTGTCTTTTTTGCCAATTGAAAATTTTGGTAATATATTTTATAATTAACATAGACTTTAATACTTGGGCATATTTTTGCCTTTTTACAAAAGTCACTTCAGATAAAGAGGGCGTCCTCTTTATCTGTGATGTACCGCGTGTGGTACATCACAGAACGTGATTAAAGAAATAATTATTTTTTCAGGAGGAAAACATGAAAAAACTTAGCAAAATTCTTATCTTTGCTTTGTCGCTCGTGCTTGTATTTGCACTTGGCACAGTAATTGCTTCTGCTGCCGAGGGTGAAAGCACTGTTGCAGAAGGTACTGTTTACACCATTGACGGTGTAGAGTATAATGATGCATCTACATTCGCGGCAAACTTATCGGCAATCACAACAACTGCAAACGTTAAACTCTATGCTGACATCGAGTCAGAACAGGTAAACGTAAAAGCAGTGGACGGTCTTTATATTGACCTTGCGGGTCATACCATTACCTCCACTGTGGGTAATAATGGTTTGTTCAGGTTTGATAATGCAAACAGTGCGCTTAACCTTTATTCGTCTGTTGCAGGCGCTCGTATTATCGGTAAGAACACTTCTCTGAGTGATGGCTACCTTTACTTTATCAATAATGGTGTTAACGGCTGTACTCTCAATATAGGTGATTACGGTGAATATTCCGGTGACAACCTTCTTATTGAGTTCCCGACTTTGGGTCAGATCCGTGGTAACACTACAATCAACTTCAGTGCAGACTTCAAGTTCACCACATATAATACGGGCAACGCAAATGCTGTGATTGTCTTTGTTAATGACGGCTGCGGTACCGTAAACGTTGAGGGCTCTACCATCGTTCTTGGCGTTGACCTTACCTGGTCTAATTTTACCAAAAGTGACACTGGTACTAAGCCAAAGTTTGTTAACTTTAATAATTGTAACATTGTAACCACTAATGCAAACCACGACCTTGCTACAAACTTTGACTCAGATACATCCATCAGCTTTACCAACTGTAACTTCTACGGTGCTAATGCCTTCAGATTCAGAGGTAACGGTGCTGCACACTCTACAGAACAGGGCGGTGCGATAGTTATCGGTGCAGGTAACAAGTTCCAGGTTGCACCCACGGTTGATCTTGATCTTACTAGCCTTGGCGGCATTGAGATCACATACGCTCTTGATGCAGTAAGTGCATATCTCGCTCTTCCCGAGATCAAAAACGGCGATACCGTTCTTGCAAGCGCTACAAAATCTTCAGTAGTTTATATGGCTGCTGCTGATATTGAGCCTCTCGCAGCATATTCAATCACAACAAACGGTGTAACAACCTATTACGGTGATGCAGGCACAGACGGTGCTGATTTCACAGCAAATGTTTATGCTTTGACATCCGATTCTACTGTTGTACTTTACAAGGATATTACAATTGCTAAGGCAACTCAGGCATCGGCAATTTCCGTAAAGGCTAACGTAAACTTTGACCTTAACGGTAAAACTCTTACCGGTAATATGAGTAACGGCTTTATATTTAATGCAGGAGCAGCAGGCGTAACCTTGAACGTATATTCATCCGTTCCCGGTGCTAAGGTTGTTTCGGGTTATAATTACGTTGAAGGTACAGCAAACTCAAATAGATATGCTACACTTTACATGTCAGGTGTAGAAAACGCTACCTTTAATATTGGTGCATACGGTGAATATGCAGGTAGCAACGTTACCGTTATTACAAGAGTTGTTACCGATATCAGAGCCCTTGCTAATAACAAAGTCAACATCGACGGCATCTATGTTGACCAGATCAACCTTCCTGCTGGTGGTGCTATTTCAGGCTCTGCAATGCTTCAGGTGCGCGAGGCTCTCAACCTCGAACTTAACGTGCGCAATTGTAAAATCCGCGCACGCGCCGGTGAAGCTCTTATTTACAACAACAACCGTACCACCGATTTTACAAATAACAATCCCAAGACAGTCAACATTGAAAATAATGAAATAATGCTCTCGGGCAATCTTTATCTGTGCGATGTATACGACACAGATATGACCATTAACGTAAACGGCAACACCTTCTACGCTAGTAAGATGTACTTTGAAGGTAAGAGTGCTGCTATTCAGAGTGCCAATGCTACCGGCAAGGTAGTTATTGGCGAGGGCAACAACTTCCGTGTAGCACCTAGCGTGACCGGTACAAACATTAACGAAACAACAACCAGACTTGTTTACGCGGATGGCGTTGTGCTTGCGATTGATAACAACTCCGCTCTTCCCGCATTTAATGACATTGACGGCACTGAACTTGTAAAATCCGGACTTAGACAGTCTACAACTGTTAAAGAAAGTGCTACCTACAAGGTGCACTACAATGACGGTGTAAACAATAACCTTTACACAGTTGTAGTACCCGGCGGTAACTATCAGACATTGTATTCAGGTACACTCAATAGCGGTAATAGCGCTGATTATGAATATGACTTTGGCTCATTTAGTGGTACTATAAAGTTCCGTGCAAGCAGCAACACCAAACCCGTATGGCAGTACTTCACCGCTAACGGTTCTGTATCTACATCAGAAGCAGCACCTAAAACAGCTGTTACAGAGCAGACTGTTCTTGAAGTATATCCTATTTTGAATCAAATTACAGCAATAGACGGCCTTATTTACAACCTTTCACTCTTCAACGACCTTAACCTTAACGTATACGTTCCCGTTGTTGACGGTCTCAGCGTTGATGCTGATGTATGTGACGGCACTGTTGAAATTAACGGCGCGCAGTACAAGGCAGTAGTATTTGAGCGCATTTCAACCGAGATCGACGTTAATGTAAACATCCCCTTAAAGATGGTTGTAAATGGCCAAGAGTATGCTTACACAGCTACAACCTCTGTTACTCAGTATCTCAACCAGCTTATATCCTCCATAGATGGTGAGAATGCTGAGTTCGATAAGGCAAAGCCTCTTGCTAAGGTACTTGCAGTTTATGCATATGAAGTTCTTCAGAACTCTAAGATCAACACTGCAGGCACAGTAGCAAGCGAGCTTCTTACTACACTTTATAATAACAATGTAGCAAGCGTTAACGGCGGCAACTACACAGTAGCAGACGCTATTGAGTATGCAGGCGCAGACGTTCTCACAAGCAACGTTGTTACAGGTCTTACAGCAAGCGTTGAGCTTGGCGTAACACCTAAGTGGCACTTTGTTGGCGCTGACGGTATGACAGTAAGCTACGTTACATATGACAATAGCGAAGTTACTGCTAATATCGTAAATGGCTACATTGATGAAAACGGCAAGCTTTACAACTTCAATGCAACTCTCACCTTTGGTGAAAACGGCGTATACAACTACGCTACATATCTTGCAAATGCAGACCTTGCAGACTATGACAAGGTAGCAGGCGCACTTTACTTCCTTGCAGAGACTGCAAAGACTTACAAAAATCCTGCTTATGCAGGTCCTCACGAATGCGAGAGTGCATGCGAGTGCGGCAAGTGCCTTGATGCTGAATGCACCGAAAATGCTTGCGCTAAAAAGTGCGAGGGGCACATCAACGTTACTTTCGTTGTTCCTAACGCAGTAGCTTCAGTTGAAATGGGTGAGAATAATACTCTTCCCGCTGCTGAAAACTTTGATAAGTACACCTTCGCAGGTTGGTCTACTGAAGCAAATTATACAGCAACAACTGATGCTCCCGCACTCTATTTAGCAGGCGCAACGTATGACGGCGAGGCTGAAACTCTCTATGCTGTTTACACTTACAATGAAACTATTCCTGGTGAAAAGACCTTCAACAAAGTAACAACAGCTCGTGATGACTGGTCAGGCACTTATCTCATCGTATATGAGGGTGACAACGTAGCATTTAATGGCGCACTCGAAAAGCTTGATGCTGCAAGCAATACCGTAGATAAGAATAAAGCAACGCTTGCTAACGCTTTCGTTATAACAGCGGTTGATGATGGATATACCATTCAATCCGCAAGTGGATACTATATTGGTCAAACTTCTGATGCTAACGGTTTAGCTTCATCTGATTCAGAAACATACGTAAACACCATCAAAATAAGTACTGATGGAACGGTAAATATCGTAAGCGGTGGAGCATATCTTCGTTTCAATTTCGCATCTAATCAGAATCGTTTCCGTTATTACAAGAGTGGATCTTATACCGGCCAAAAAGCCATAGTGCTTTATGCGCTCACACAAAGTGAGGGTACTAACGCTACCTATTACGTTACTATATGTGATCACGTGAACGTAACTACTGACACAGTAGATGCTACTTGTGAAAAAGCTGGTTCTAAAACCACAGTATGTGACAATTGTAAAATGACCATCAGCTCTGAGGTTATCGACGCACTTGGTCACTCATACGATGATGGTGTTATTGACCCCGCTCCTACTTGCGTAGCTGTTGGTGTTAAAACCTATAGATGTGGTACATGTAATGGTACAAAGATTGAGGAAATAAAGGCTACAGGTCACGATGCAGCTTATGAAGCAGGTAACGCATGCGGTGATTGCGGCGAAGTTAAGCCTGTGGGTGGTGTAGAAAAAGTATTGGCGAATTTCACATTTGGTGCAAACGGCTCCGCATCTCACTATGATGGTTCATCAAAAACTACTTATACTGAGACTGTTAATGGTTACACATTAACTTTAAAGAACGTTTCTAATTTCTACACCGGTGCTCGCGATGCCAAGGGTAACAGTTGTATTAAGTTAGGTGCAAGTACAAGTAGCAAGACCGGAGGATTTTCATTCACTGTCGGTGCTAATGTTACAAAGGTTGTAATACACATAGCTCAATACAAGGCTAACACAACAAAAATCACTGTAAATGGCACTGATTATACTGTAACTACAGCATCAAATAACGGTGAATATACCGCTATTGAAATCGATACAACAACAACCAAAACAATTACTCTTACCACTGTATCAAGCAGTCAAAGAGCTATGGTTAACGGAATTGATTTTATCGGTATCGGTTAATTAATAACTTCACAACAAAAATACTTTTATAAAACCAACAAACAAACCTTGAGAAAACAAAGAATTGATTGCAACTTTTTCTTTGAATTAAAACAAGAAATATAAAAAAGACGCACTCCACGTGGGTGCGTCTTTTTTATATGATGACGGGCATGAGCGACTAAATAATCAATTTTTTGACGCCAAGTGGTGATTGTTTTCCACCGTCGGATAGACAAGATGCGCTGAGGGCGTTCTTCTGCGCAATTTTAATAGGGGAGGTGTGCGTCAGCTTTGCTATATCCCACAGGCTCTCGTGCTTTTCGGGATATATTACCGTAACGGTAAAATCATCGCTATTTTCAGCCTTTTTGCCTGATACACATTTCAGCACCGACGTGTGCTTTTTGTTTAAAATAACCGTCCTTAACTCTATCTCAGCCTCATAATAATAGCCATCTCTGTCACACTTAACGTCGAGCGAGCGCAATCTTGCCAAAGTATCGATATTAGCGCCGTCCGATACGTTATAATTAATAGGCAGACTGCCCTCTATCGGCAGGGTGAATTTTTCGCATCCAAAGACGGTAGAGCCGCCCTCGTCAACCTGCCTTGTAACAAATTCGATATACATCTCGCCGTCTATTTTATACTCTCTGTCACAAAGCTCAGCGCTTATCTGCTTTATTCTACCGTGTGGGCAAAGGATGCGGCATACACCCGGCATCTGCTCACCCTCTTTTGGGATATTACCGCTTAAATTAAGCGTCCTGGTTTCAATTTTGTCAAGCCTCACGTAGCCAAAATCATCAAACTCGCACTCCTCAATATAATCGGGTACAACGGCATCCTTAGCCACCTTTTTTTCTATATTATTAAATACTGCGGCAGAGCACTCTGTAATAAGTGAGGTAACTACGCTTGCGCCACCGTCTGTGTCACTTAAATCAAAGCGCAGGGAAGTGATAGCGGCGCTGGACAGTATGTCAATTTCCTCGCTCGTTTCTTCATTTATCGGCACAGTCTCAGTAAAGCGGAAGCGTTTGCTCACCGCAAGCGCGGGCTCATCGGGAGTGGAGATAATGGCATACAACTCATAAAAGCCGCTGAGTTCAACACCGTTTTCTACTGCCTTAGTTTCACTTACAAACACATTGCCGCCGCTTGTCAGTATCTCTATATCCTCTGCGGCATATCCCTGTACCTGTATAAGTTCTTCGGCATACTCATGCTCCACGCTTTCGCTGATACTCGCAGATGCTATATTTATACTCTCGTATAACATCTCAGGGGATATATCATCACCCGACTCTACCTCGGGCATAGGCCTTTCTTCTATAGCTTTAACATTGCAGTTTAGTATTGCCTTGACATTTATCTTCCTGGGTCCAAAGAGCCTGACTGTCACACCGCTCACATTTACATCCATCATACCGTCTGCGTTTTCTCTTTCGCCCTGGCAGTTAAGATTAAAATCATTGTCAAAATTAGCGGCGGTAATTTTGTTCTCCATATCAACATAAAGCAAACTATAGTTGACAATTCCTGTGAATTCGAGCCTTCCGTCGCTGTTGTACTTTCCCGTAGGCGTTGCGTTAACCTTGCACATCAGTACCTTTTTTATATCGCCCTTAAAGTCGGGTAATATATAGTCGCAACTGACCTCTTTGGTCATATTTTGTACTCTGATATCCTTTTGTGTACCTTCCATACCATCCTCCAAAAAATACTTTTTGTTTAATAGTATGAAAAAGGTTGATATAATATGACACCGCAAAACTTCATAAGTATTTGTAATACAAAAAACTCCATTTGCACTTTCGAAATATTGCAGTACAAATGGAGTTTTTATATTCTTGTTTTACAGTTAAAGGTGTGTGTTTTTTGATTTGATTGTGTTAAGAGATGAAATCAACATTCGACGAATGCTGCCACAATCACTTTTAAATGAATTGTAGGTTTCTTTTTCAATGCAATCGGTTTCGCAAAGTAGTTCGAGCCAATATTCGGTTTCATAACATTCTTTCTGTGCTATTTCAAGTTTTGATATAAAATCTTTAGTACTCTGCGCATATTGAGCTTCGTGAATATTGGCACCAATTGAGGTAGCAGAACGCATAAGTTGATTTACAAGTGTTGCTTCTTTGCCTTCAGATTTTATTTGTCTGCATAGAAAAACAATGTTTTTTGCAAACTCTTTAGATCTGTCTCTCATAATGCTATCAGACACTGTATACCTCCCAAATAATAGTTATATTTAAGCTGTCGCTTAAGTGATATTGAGTCTGCGCCTCAGTTATATTTAAGCTGTTGCTTAAGTGGTATTTTATTCGCCATAAAACTGCGTAGCAATACAACTCGCCTTCAGGCGAATAAAACTGCGAAGCAATACAACTCGCCTTCGGGCGAATAAAACTGCGAAGCAATACAACTCGCTTTCAGGTGAATAAAACTGCACAGCAATATAACTCGCCTTTAGGCGAATAAAACTGCGTAGCAATACAACTCGCCTTCAGGCGAATAAAACTGCGAAGCAATACAACTCGCCTTCGGGCGAATAAAACTTTATTCTTGCTCCAGCCAATTTTTACCTATGCTGACGTCAACGGTCAGCGGTACGGATGCGATAAAGGCATTCTCCATTTCTTCTTTAAGGAGTGCTTTTACGTAGTCCTTTATATCATCCCGTGCCTCAATAATAAGTTCGTCATGCACCTGCATAACAAGGAAGGCATCAAGCCCCTCGGCTTTGAGCCTTTTATCAACTCTTACCATAGCAAGCTTGATAACGTCGGCAGCGGCACCCTGTATAGGTGCGTTCATCGCCACACGCTTTCCAAATGCACGCATCATACCATTACTTGACTTAAGCTCGGGTATATAGCGGCGGCGTCCGAGAGGAGTTACCGTATATCCAGTCTCTTCAGCATCCTTCACCGTATTATCAAGATATTTTTCAACTAACGGATAACTGTTTAAATAGTTTTCTATATACTTTTTAGCCTCTTTTACGCTGGTATTTATGTCCTTAGAGAGTGAATATGCTCCAATGCCGTAAACAATGCCAAAATTGACCGCTTTTGCGTGCTTTCTCATCTCATCGGTAACAAATCCCTCAGGCACGTTAAATACGTTTGCAGCCGTTGCACGGTGGATATCCACACCGCTCTTAAAGGCATATTGCATATTCTCATCCCCCGAGATATGAGAGAGCAGTCTTAACTCTATCTGCGAGTAGTCTGCATCTATCAGTGTATAGCCCTCCTCGGCGATAAAGAAGCGACGCATCTCTCTGCCCATTTTAGTCCTTATTGGGATATTCTGTAGGTTTGGATCAGCGCTGGAGAGACGTCCCGTAGCCGTAAGCGCCTGCTTAAACTCGGTATGCACACGCCCGTTTTCATCTGCAACCTCAGGCAGTACGAGGGCATATGTGGAATTGAGCTTTGTAACCTGCCTGTACTCAAGTATATCCTCGATAATCGGATGCACTCCACGCAGCGCCTCTAGGGTTTCGTGGCTTGTGGAGTAACCGCTCTTTGTCTTTTTCTCACACGGCAAGCCAAGGTCGACAAACAGTACCTCTCCAAGTTGCTTTGGTGAGTTGATATTAAAGACTTTGCCTGCTTGCATACAGATGCGCGCAGTAAGGTCATCGGATAACTCGGCAAGCGCCTCGCTAAACTCGCGTATACCGCTTTTGTTTACCTTAAATCCTCGCTTTTCCATCTTTGCAAGCACGCCGATAAGCGGTAGCTCAAGTTCCCTTAAAATATACTCAAGTCCGTCCTCTTTAATTTTTTTAATAAGCACCTCTTCAAGTTCAAATAACAGCTCGGGGTGGGGCGCCTTATCATCTGCGACGGTGTTTAAAAACATAGCAAGAAGGCTATCAAGTTTATTCTCACCGCCTCCGGGATTTAACGTATATGCATACAAATTAAGGTCTAAAAATGAAAGCTCGTCCGCATAGTCAATACCCGTTTTATAAAGGTCGTGTATCAATCCTTTTGCGTCGTAAACGATAAGCTCTTTGTCCTTTAAAAATTCAAATAACAAATTCACATCGTCTTCGTAAATGTAGGATTTTGCACCATCAAATAAGCAAAACGATAACTCTTGTTTACAAATTGCTATCTTTTTACTAACGATTGTTGACAAATTGTTTTTTGTTATCTTTTTGACTTCAATAGGCTCGCGCTCCTTTACTTCTGCTTTTGGAGCATCATCTTTATCAAGTTTAAACTTTACAATAAAGGAGTTAAGTTCAAGCTCAAGCAGTTTTTTGTAAAGCTCGCCCTTAACCATTCCGCCGTACTCAAGATCCTCAAGCGTAAGGCCTAAGGGTACGTCGGTTTTTATCCTTGCGAGGGCGCGCGACAGATATGCGTTGTCCTTATCACGCATGAGTTTTTCTCTTTGTCCCTTGGCGATTCTTTTATCATCGATATTCTCGTATATACCCTCAAGAGTGCCAAAGTTCTGTATAAGCGTAGCGGCGGTTTTTTCACCAATTCCCATTACTCCGGGGATATTGTCGGAGGAGTCGCCCATAAGCGCCTTCATATCAACAAACTGCTCGGGCAAAACGCCGTATTTTTCCTTAAATTCGGGCGTCTTTATCGGGTGTGTATCGGTATTTGATGCAAGCAAAACCGTAATTTTATCGTCTATAAGCTGTAATAAGTCTCTGTCGCCTGAGAGTATATAACTCTCTGTATCGGGGCTTGTGTGCGCAAAGTGTGCCACGGTACCCTGTATATCGTCAGCCTCATAGCCCTCAAGCTCAAGCACCTTGTATCCCAAAAGTCTTAAGCATTCCTTTGCGTCGGCAAACTGCGATAAAAGTTCGGGCGGGGTAGGGTGTCTGCCCTCCTTATAGTGCTCGTACATCTTATGTCGGAAGGTGGGCGCCTTTAAATCAAATGCAACCGCAATATGCGTCGGCTTTATTGCCTCCACCTGCTTTGATATTATGTTTATCATACCGTAGATGGCATTGGTATGCTTGCCGCTCTTTGTTGTCAGCGGTCTTATACCGTAAAATGCGCGATTGATTATACTGTTGCCGTCTACTACGAGTATCTTGTTCATTTATCTTCTCCGTTTTGTGTTTCAATGCTGAAGCCTGAGGGGAGTATGATCTCTCCTTCTAAAAGTTCTGCGGCGCTTATATCCTCGACATTATCGGGTATGAGCGTGATCTGATTAAGGTCTTTTTCGGGTTTTGGCATATTTTCGTACTCGGTGAGTGCGTCTGTCTTTTCCATCATCTCGATATCTCTCTCGGTAGCAATCGCCACAAAGCCCTCCATAACATGGGAGTTCTCATCGTTTTTATAATGCGCAAGCAAAATAAGTCTCATAAGTACAAAAATTGTAAGCGTGAGAGTGAGCGCTATCTCGGCAATTGAGTTGGAAATTACAGTGCCGCGCACAAGGTACATAATGAGTGTGGGGATAGCTGAGTAAAAGCCCATAGCCACTGCCATAAAGCCGAATACGGTGTATCCGCGCCATTTTTCTCTGCCAAGGGATATACGTGTTTCATAAAGGAAGAACATCGCCATAAACAGATAAGCGCACTGGTCAACTATTTTATTTGGATTGTTAAGGGGTAGTGCAGTGCTGAAGTACAGATATGCCGCATAAAGGCAGGTAAATATCACAGTGCACATACCAAAATTGGCGCGTAAGTCGGTCTTATTTTCTGCAATAAGCGCATTTAATGCAAAGTGTATAGCGGATAACAGTGCAAATACACCCACCAAAAGCATCGTTATACTGCCCGGCGTCATAGTGTGGCTATACCTTAAAAAATAGGTGTTAAGCACCGTACATCCGAGAAAGACAAGCGCTGCGCCTACCAGCATCGTAGGCACGTAGGTAATGGGGGAGGTAAAGGCGGGTGTGAGCCTTGTCTTAAACCTGTAGACTATAGGATAAGTGCACAAAAATACCAGAAGCCCGAGTGTCAGATAGGATGATATATAGTGCAGTATAAGATTGTTATAAAAGCCGCTTATTGGGTCAAAGGCGGTCAAAAGTCCCGCAGTCCTTAGCCCGCAAATAAGCAGTGTACCTATTAAAAGCACAGGCATATAAATGCCGTACCTGAGTTCAAGTTTTCTCATAAAAACTCCCGTTTTTCTTTCATTATATTATATAATACACTATTTTCTTAACTTATGCAAGATTTATTTGTAATTTGGGGGCTTAAAAGTTGGTAAAAAATGCTTGCACAAGGCCTTAAAATTGCGTTTTTTCGCCTTCGGAATCCTGTTTTGAAGCTTACTTTTCTTCCTATTTATTATATATCGTGCGTGCGTATGATGGCGCTTTTGAGCAAAAACAGCGCGGTTCTTTTTCTTTTTGTCGTCTGCTTTTTAGCAAAAATGCCGCTATTTCTGCCTTGGATTTACTGATAGTATGCAAAGAAATGAAAAAAGTTACCGATATCATCGCCCCAAAAAGCATCAAAAATGCCCTCAAAAGCCCGATTTTGGTAAAAACAGCCCGTTTTTTATGCACCTTGCACAAATAAACACTTAAAAATTCTCCGTTTTTCTAATTAAAAAGTTTCAAAACTTTTCAAAAACTATTGCATTTCTATATATTTTATAGTATAATTTAAGAGCTTGATATGCGATGAAGTGGGAGGTGGCTGTCCTTTGAGACAGGGAATTTCCATGGAGTATGTCCGATATTTAACCGGGCGAACCAAGAGTTTTTGCCGTTCTTCGGCAGCTATGCAAAGGTTAGGTTCTGCGGTAACTTACGTTTACTGTCTGAACTGATTTTTCCGGGGGTGTTTGATACGCCCGGCATAGTATGAAACTCTGCGCCCTCCTTAAAACGGCAAAAGCGAGAATTTAAAAGGAGGATACCCAAATGGCACAGGGAAAAATCAGAGTAAGACTCAAGAGCTATGACTCCACAATCATTGATGCTGCAGCGCAGAAGGTTGTTGACGTAGCAAAGAGAAACGGAAGCAGAGTTAGCGGTCCTATTCCGCTTCCTACCGACAGAGAG
>JAZOLZ010000016.1:0-38083 GCA_045653505.1 Eubacteriales bacterium
AAATAAAATGGTAGAAAATTTCAAAACCTTTGACTCCTATAAGGAGTACACCTACACCCTCGCAGGCAGACCCTTAGTTGTTAAGACAGGTAAGGTTGCAGGCCTTGCAAACGGCTCTGTAATAATCCAGTACGGCGAGACAACAGTTCTTGCGTGTGCTACTGCATCTGCAGCGCCCAGAGACGGTATCGACTTCCTTCCTCTTTCTGTTGACTATGATGAAAAGATGTATGCCGTAGGTAAGATCCCCGGCCGCTTCTTAAAGAGAGAGGGCAAACCCAGTGAAAAGGCAGTGCTTGCAGGCCGTGTTATCGACCGTCCTATCCGTCCCCTTTTCCCCAAGGATCTTCGCAATGACATTTCTCTTCTTCTTACAGTTATGTCAGTTGATCCCGACTGCTCACCCGAGATTACCGCTATGATCGGTGCGTCCATCGCCCTTTCTATTTCCGACATTCCGTGGAACGGTCCTATCGGCGGCGTATTTATGGGTCTTGTTGACGGCAAACTTATTGTTAACCCCACAGCAGCAGAAAGAGAAGTAAGTGATCTTGAACTTACCGTTGCTGCATCCGCTAACAAGGTTGTAATGATCGAGGCAGGCGCAAACGAGGTAGCCGATGACGTTATGTACGAGGCTATTATGCAGGCTCACGAGGAAATCAAGGAGCTTGTTAAGTTTATTGACGGTATCGTAGAAGAGATTGGCAAGCCCAAGTTTGCTTATCCCTCATGCGAGCTTGATCACGATATGTTTGACGAGATCTTCGCATACTGCGAGAGCGCTGTTATGGAGGCTCTTGACACAGACGATAAGACTGTAAGAGATGCTAAGATGCAGCCCATCATTGAGGATATCGTAGCTAACTTTGAAGAAAAGTATCCCGATAACAAGACTATTATTGCAGAACTTATCTACAAAATTCAGAAGAAGATTGTACGCCGTTGGCTCTTGGTTGACAAAAAGCGTGTTGACGGCCGTAGAATGGATGAAATAAGACCTCTTGCATCAGAGGTTGGTTTAATTCCTCGTGTTCACGGTTCAGGTCTTTTCACAAGAGGTCAGACACAGGTTCTCACAATTGCAACTCTCGGTACTCTTTCCGAGGGACAAAAGCTTGAGGGACTTGATGAGCAGACAGGCAAGAGATATATGCACCACTACAATATGCCCGGCTACTCTACAGGTGAGGCAAAGGCGCTCCGTAGCCCCGGCAGACGTGAGATCGGTCACGGTGCATTGGCAGAGCGTTCACTTATCCCCGTTCTTCCTTCAGAGGAGGAGTTCCCCTATGCTATCCGTCTTGTATCCGAGGTTGTAAGTTCTAACGGTTCTACCTCACAGGGCTCTGTATGCGGTTCAACCCTTGCTCTTATGGACGCAGGTGTTCCGATCAAGGCTCCCGTTGCAGGTATCTCCTGCGGTCTTATCACAGCAGAGGACGGCTCATGGGATACAATGATAGACATTCAGGGTCTTGAGGACTTCTACGGCGATATGGACTTCAAGGTAGCAGGTACACACAAGGGTATCACATCTATCCAGATGGACCTTAAGGTAGACGGTCTTACACCCGAAATTATCAAAAAGGCGCTTGAATCTACTCACCAGGGCAGAGACGAGATTATCGACAAGATCATTCTTGCCGCTATTCCCGAGCCCAGAAAAGAGGTTTCTAAGTACGCTCCCAAGATGATTACAATGCACATCAACCCCGACAAGATCCGTGAGGTTATCGGTCAGGGCGGTAAGGTTATACAGAAGATTGTTGCTGACACCGGCGCCAAGATCGACATCAACGATGACGGTACAGTATTTGTAGCGGCAGTTGACCGTGACAGCGCAGATAAGGCTAAGGCAATTATCGACGCAATTGTATTCGAGCCCGTTGTAGGTGAGAGCTACGATGCTGTTGTAGTTAACATCCTTGCTAACAAGAACAAGCAGGGTGAGGATACAGGCTGCTTCGTTGAATATGCACCCGGTAAAGAAGCGATGGTTCACATCTCCAAGATCTGCAACAAGCGCATCAACAAAGTAACCGAGGCAGGCATTGACATCGGTTCACAGGTAAGAGTTAAGTATCTCGGTACTGACAAAATGGGAAGGCTTGATTTCTCAATCAAGGACGCAGAGTAATAAACGGTGAATTTTGGTTAAAATCGGCGCTCTTTCACCTTGACGTAGGTAACTACGCCTGGCGGTGAAGGTATCACCAATTTTACCTCAAAATTTCCGCGTTTATGTTGGAAACTGTGGCTTCGGGTCAAAGAAGCCGCAATCTGCATCAAAATTTCCACGTTTATGTAGGTAATTATGCATATCGCCGTGAAGAACGACGCTTTTACCTCAAAATTTCCGCGTTTATGTGGGAAACTGTGGCTTCGGGTCAAAGAAGCCGTAATCTGCATCAAAATTTTCACGTTTGTGTCGTACTATGGCTTCAGGTCAAAGACTTGATAAGCATGAAAATTTCTATGATTATTTAATAATAAAAAGCCCATCGTTATGATGGGCTTTTTATTATTCTGTTATAAATTTTCAATAATTTTATCAGATTGCAAACTTTTATTGTCTTTTTTGAGTGTTTTTACGGCTTTTAACAAATCATAAGTTAATGTAAAAATACTAAACGACCATGCAAGAGGGTGGGCAAAGCATATTATCGTAAATCCTTCAAGGACACTTATTACATCTGCATTTAAAAGCAAAACCATTATTATGGAAATTCCTGCTCTTCCAATTACCTCGGCAAAGCCTGATAGGGTTACCCAAAACGTTTTGCCAAGTGCTTGCAATGTCATTTTGAAGACCATCAGCGTGGATAACAATACGTAGAATGCGGTTTTTGTTATAAGTGCCTGCTTAGCATATTTCAGCACCTCTTCTGCCACATCGCCCGCTAAAAGCGATATGAGCAAACCACCGATTATAAGAATTATTATGAGTGCAAAAATACTTATGCCATAACAAAACATAAGGGATTTTTTAATTCCTTCTACAATTCTGCTACTTTTTCTTGCACCGTAGTTTTGAGACACAAATACAGCAAAGGCTGTTGTAAAGGCCAATATTGGCATGCTTATGAAGTCTGTGATTTTGTTTGCGGTTGTGATTGCCGTAACAAATGCTGTACCAAGCGAGTTACATCCGAACTGAAGTATAATACCGCCAATAGCTATAATGCTTTCGGTAAGTGCCATTGGTGCGCCCATTTTTAAAAGTGGGATAACGGTTGCTCTGTGTAACTCAATATCCTCTTTTTTGAAATGAAGTATATTGACTTTTCTTATTATGTATAGCGTAGCCATTACTATTGAAAAGATTTGCGCAATCACAGTAGCGATTCCCGCCCCCTCGGTATCCATACCGAATACGGCTATAAAGACAAGATCAAGTGCTATGTTAATAATGCACGATGCTATAAGTATAAACAGCGGAGTTTTTGAGTCACCGATTGCTCTTATACTGCTAAGCAAAAAGCTTTGTATTGCTGTAAAAATGATACCTGCAAATATAACAAATATGTAGTTGTTGGCTCTTTCTATTATATCACTCGGTGTATTAAGCAGTAAGAGTAAGTTTTTTGAAAAACATATACCAATCAAGCTTATTACAGCACCGATCATAGCTGTTAACACCAAGCCTTGCGCAAAGCTTTTTTTGATAAGATTTTCATTTTTTGCTCCCACGCCCTGTGATATGAGAACACTAAAGCCGAGTGCAAAGCCGTTTATGCAGCCCGTAATAAGCCAGGAAATAGAGCCGGTTGCACCGATTGCCGTATATGCAAGTGAGTCAATCGTGCGCCCTACTATTATCATATCAATGACATTATATAACTGTTGAAATATGCTTTGAATAAGATATGGGATAGAGAAAAACAGTATTTGTTTTATGGGAGAGCCCTTGGTTAAATCAAGCATGAGCCTTGACCTCTTTTCAAAATTAACATCATTATAGCACCTTTAATTTTTTTGTCAATAGCTTTTATAAAAATAAAATAAGTGAAACAAAAAAGACGTGGCGCGATAGTGTGATGCGGCACGTCTTTTTTATTTAAATAAGCGCTTTTTATAAGGAATAGTTTACACTTTGTTAGGTTTTGCCGTGTTTTTCGTTATACTCAGCGATGATTCTATCGTACTCTTTAAGTACGTCCTCGCTAACCATCTCCCAGGTTCTGTAAACGCTCTTGTGAGCCTCCTCGCCAACAGCCTTCATCTTCTCAGGATCAGCAAGTATCTCACCGATTCTCTTAGCAAAGCTCTCGGGATTTTCCTCAGAGAGGTAACCGTTTTCACCGTCAACGATACCCTCGGCAGTCCATGAGTCCTTGATAAGGATAACGGGCAACTTGTGTGCAGCCGCCTCAATAGGAACAAGAGATGCAGTGTCATAGGTTGAGGGGAAGAGGAAGAGGTCACTTCTTAAGTAGTAGCCCTGGATAAGCTCTCTGTCGGACACTCTGCCTACAAAAATAACGTTATCGTCAAGGCCTAATTCTGTAACCTTTTTCTTGAGTTTTTCAATATCAAAGCCGTCACCTACAAAGAGCATCTTAAAGTCAGGTGTAGTTTCTTTGAGTATCTTGAGTGCGTCAACTAAAAGACCGAGATTCTTATACATTGCAATTCTGCCTACAAAGATAAGCACGTTCTTCTGACCCTCAAGGTTATGCGCCTCATTTACCTTTGCGATAAGTTCATCAGCATTAGCGGGATACTTAAGGTCAGTACCGTTTTTAACAACAACGATATCACCCTTATAGCCGTAATCTCTTAAGAGCTGGCAGGATGCGTTGTTAACCGTCCATACACTGTCTGCCTTATCAAAGGTGCTCATGATGTACTTCATCATAAACCACGTAAGGGGCTTAAAGCCGTGGAAGAGGCGGTCAAAGTCCTCTTTGAATTTGGTATGCATTGTAACGCATACGGGTATATTTCTCTTTTTGCCGAGCTTAAGAGCATACTTACCCATAATAAAGGGAGAATGTGCGTGCAGAATATCAAATTCAAGTTCACTTACTCTCTTCTTAAATTCCTTGTCACTGTTAGGGAAGCCTGCGCTATAGCCGTAGTCCATAACCTGCATTGAGTTACATCTTATAACCTCAAAGGGCTGGCAGTCTACGTAGTTAAGTTTTTTCTGAGCCTTGGGCACAAGCACCTTAGCGCTGTAGCCCTCTTTTTTATCAATGTTTTTTGCGTAATAAGTAACAACGTTGGTAGGTCCGTCAATGTTAGGATAGTAGGAGTCCATAAGCTCCGCAACCTTTAATCCTTTAGCCATTGTATTTTCTCCTTTTAAAAAGTATTTCCCCTATCCTAGACATTGTAACACAAAACATACAATTTGTAAAGTACTAAAATATACAGTTAACGATAATAATGAAAATAAACACAAAAACTTTATAAAATCTATTGACAAACGTCTTAAAATAGGATATAATAATTCGGCAGACTAATTAGCCACGTAGTCTACAAAATGGAGAAGTACTCAAGTGGTGAAGAGGCGCCCCTGCTAAGGGTGTAGGTCGGGTAACCGGCGCGAAGGTTCAAATCCTTTCTTCTCCGCCAAAAATACGGAATACCCATTTGGGTGTTCCGTATTTTTCTTTTTTGCGCGGAGAAGAAAGGATTTGTCTACCTCTGCACCGTCACTCGCTATGCGAGTGGTGGCGCAGATAAGCAAGAGCAGACGTGTCGGGGAGCTTGCTCACCAGGACGGCTGCCGCCGCTTGCTCCTCGAGCACTTCGCAAAAAGCGAAGTGTTGCACAAAGTGCCAATCGCCGAAGGCGGTTGGGGCTCGTAAGGAGTAAGGTTCAAAGGGCAAAATGCTACAAGTAAAAAAGGTGTAATACGGAATACCCATTTGGGTGTTCCGTATTTTTCTTTTTTTAAGAGTAGTTCAAATTAAACTCATTTTCACCCAAACCTTTTATCACTTTACTCAATCATTGTATTACAAAATCTATCAATATTACCAAAAATTATCAATTTATATAAATATACTTTACTTAATTTTAAAATACTGTTATAATTTAGATAACCACTGAAAGGGGTTTTGTTATGAAAAAAAGAATAATACTTATAATTTCACTTATTATTGTGGCAACCGTGGCGCTTACCTCCTGCGATATGTTGCCCGATTTTGTAAAGGATATTATCGGTAACATCGGCCATACTCATGAGTTTGGTGAGTGGACTGTTGAGACTGAGGCAACTTGTACCGAAGACGGCTTAAAGTACCGCGTATGTGAGTGCGAGGAAAGGGAAACTGAAGTTATTCCATCGTCGGGACACAGTATTGCCGAGTGGATAATTGACAGTGAGGCAACTTGTACCGAGGCAGGTTCAAAGCACGGTGTATGCTCTGGATGCGGTGATACTGTAAATGAGACCATTCTTGCCCTTGGTCATACGAGCGGTGAGTGGATAATAGACAGTGAGGCAAGCTGCGGTGAAGCAGGCGCAAGACATACAGTATGTACTGCTTGCGGCATTACTATGGCGTCTGAGGAAATTCCTGTTCTTGAGCACGGATTTGACAAATATTATTTTGATGAAAATAATCACTACTTTAAGTGTCCTAACTGTGGTGAGACAAAGGATACGGCAGAGCATGACTTTGGCGAGAGCGATACTTGTAGCATTTGCACATTCGTGAAATATACCATGGGTGTTCGTTACGAGGTATCACCGGACCGTACTCATGCTATGGTTACCGGATATTACAATTCTGAGAATCCTACCACCATTAGCATCCGTCCTACCTATAACGGCTATCCCGTTACTACGATAAGCGGCAACGCTTTTTATTATAAGAGTGGTTTTGAGCGCGTAATACTGCCAGATAGCATAACGCATATCGAGGATCAGGCATTTGCCGGTTGCTCCACTCTTAAAGATATTGTTTTGCCCGAGAGCCTTACTTACATAGGATACGGCGCTTTTTCGTATGATGAGAAAATTGAGCGTATAGTTATGCCCAACAGCGTAACGTACATTGGAAGCGGCGCATTCCGGGATTGTAAGGCCCTAAGTGATATTGTTTTTTCTGAAAATCTTACCGAGATCGGCGGCGGTGCTTTTAGTGGTACAGCCTTTTATGAGGATGAAAGCAATTGGGAAAACGGTGAGCTTTACGTCGGCACCTATCTTTTGGGAATAAATGATGAGGTCGGCATTGATTATGAGGTAAAAGAGGGTACTACTCTTATTGCCGACCAAGCGCTTGCCGGCGCCGATATCATATCTGTAATAATACCCGAGAGCGTAGAGTATATGACAAGCGGCTCTATTGCATCCGAGTTCCTTATGGATATATACAATTTCTCCAAGGTTGATTCATCTACCCTTGAGTATGACAACGTCTACCAGGGCGGCATCCATGATTCTCTTGATGCAACCCCCTATGCTATAAGGGTCAACGGTTTGATTTTCGGCATGCAATATGATACTATGTGCTGGCTTATCAAATATGTCGGCGATGATACCGATATAGTAATACCTGACGGTATAAATGATAAAGAAATATATATCAGAAAATACGCATTCCAAGACAGGACCGATATTACCTCGGTTGATTTCGGCAACAGTGTTTTGGTTGTTTATGAGTACGCCTTTAAGGGATGCTCATCTTTAAAAGACGTAACCCTTAATAATACTACCGCTATTTGCGAATCTGCTTTTGCCGACTGTACTTCTCTTGAGAGCCTTACGGTTACCGGTAGCGGTGCGACTATCCACACTAAGGCCTTCAGTAACTGTCCCAATCTTAAGTCAATAAGCCTTGCAGACGGTAATGTCCAGATATACCAAGACGCCTTTACCACTTCAGGATACTATCTTGATGAGGCTAACTGGGATAACGGCATACTCTATATCAGCAACCATCTTATAAAGGCAAAGGATACCGTAAGCGGTAATATAGTTATAAGACCAGGCACAGTTACTGTTGCTGACGAGGCGTTTTATTACAATAAAAATATTACAGGCGTGTCATTCCCAAATAGTTTATTAAGAATAGGTGCATACTCATTCGCATACACCTCAAAGCTTAGTTCAATAAGCCTAAATGAGGGACTGGCGACCATATACGATGACGCATTTTGCTCCTGTTCCGAGCTTGAAACAGTTGTGATCCCCAACAGCGTAAAGTATATAGGCCCATACTCTTTTGATGAATATAATATCAAACACGTAACAGGCCCCTCACACGTTTTTACGTACAATTCCGGCCTTGCGGGCAAGTATCTTGAAAGCGCTGTTATCACTAAAGGAAATATTGCTGATAATACCTTTACTCGCGCTAAAAACCTTGCAAGCATAACTATTATGAATGAGGTACAGAGCATAGGTTTAAATGCCTTTACAAATACCGCTTACTATCTTGATGAGGCTAACTGGGAAAACGGCGTGCTCTACATAGGTGATTGCCTCATTAAGGCAAAGACGGATATAAGCGGCGCATATCAGATAAAAGACGGCACAAGAATTATCGCAAACTATGCATTCAGTGAGTGCGTATCTCTTGAGTCAATATCCTTCCCCGAGGGTCTTATAAGAATTGGCGATAATGCTTTCAGTAAATGTAGCGCAATTACAGAGCTTGTGTTGCCTGATAGTCTTGAGTACGTAGGCAGTTGCTCCTTCTCCGGTTGCAACGCGCTTGAAAGTATAAGCGTACCCTTTGTCGGTCAAGCACCGAATATGACAGAAACAAATAATCCTAATTATAAGAAGTTTGAATACCTATTCCAAGGCCACTACTATCATTCCTCAGGCTATGGTAAAGTGCCTGAAAATCTTAAAACGGTAATCGTAAGGGGTGGCGTGATACATGATGAGGCGTTTGAGTGCTGCAAAAACGTACTCAATATAATACTTGAGGATGGTGTTGAGTATATAGGAGACAAAGCCTTCTGCGGTGCAAAATCTCTTGAGAAAATTACAATACCCAACACAGTTACTCATATAGGTGAATCTGCATTTTCGGGCTGTCCTATTACCGAGGTTGTGATTGGTAGCGGCATCACCGAGATTTCCGATAGTGTATTCAGCGGTTGCACAAGTCTTTCTAGCATCGTTATTCCGGATAACGTTACAAAAATCGGTAACGCCGCCTTCCGCGGTTGCCTTGCTCTTGAAACGATTGTTATTTCAGATAACGTTACAACGATCGGCAGCGACGCCTTCAACAACTGTCAGGCTATTGAGAAAATTACTATGCCTCTTAGCCTTGAGTTTGTAGGAGAAAATGCCTTTTATGATTGCGACGCGCTTGTAAATGTTGTTATTAAGAGTATCGCAAATTGGTGTGGGGTTGAGTTTGCAAACGGTTTATCTAACCCGCTTTACGGCATCGAGGATGTTTTCTATGATTATCACCCAAAGGCGTCTCTTTATCTGCTTTCCGGCACAGAGGAACTTCTCGTTGAGGATCTGGTGATACCCAGTGGTGTAACAAGTCTTGGCGAGTATGTCTTTATGGGCTGCACAAGTATAAAGAGCATCAGTTTCCCCGACACTCTTACGGCTATAGGCGCCTGCGCATTTGAGGGCTGTATATCACTCACAAGCGTTGTAGTGCCAGAGCAAATTACCGATTTTGGCAGAGGCAGTAATTTCTCACGCTGCACAAATCTTGAGAGCGTCGTTATTTTGAGCGACGTGACAAAGATTGCCGACGGTATGTTCTATGAGTGCAGGAATATGACAAGTGTTGTTATTCCCGCAACTGTAACAGAGGTGGGCAACGGCGCATTCAAGGATTGCCAATCGCTTGTAAGTATTTACTACGGCGGTAAAAACGAGACAGAATGGAACAAGATCAATATAGATAACAGCATCTACGGCTGGAATTATCCTCTGATTGATAAATATGACGTAGTGCGCTATTACTATAGTGCGACCGAGCCTACCGGTGAGGGCAACTTCTGGCATTACGTAGGCACTACTCCTACTGTATGGGAATAATTAAAGCAATTTGACAGATATGCTTTTTAATAAAGGGGAAATGGGATACGGAGAAATTCCGTATCCCATTTTTTAAAATGTAAAAAATATTTGTATTGCAAAGGGTGTAAATGGGTGCTAAAATAGTATTAGAATATTTTGAAAGAAGGTTTTGAAATTGCCACTTTTTTGGATAGTTTTTTGGGGAGTAATATTCATAACGCTTATTACACTCATTATCGCTTATATTTGTTATAAAGAAATATTTTTCTCTCCCAAAAGAGGCAAGCCTGAGCGGTATCCTCTGCCAAAGGGTGAACCATACGAGAAGTATCACACAAGGATGATTGACCTCTTAAAGCGAGTGGATAAAATGCCGCACAAGAACGTGTCTATCAAATCCTTTGACGGTCTTACACTCAGGGGCAAATACTTTGAGTATACAAAAGATGCACCAATTGAGATAATGTTCCACGGATATAAAGGCTCAGCACGCAGGGATATGAGCGGCGGTGTAATCCGTGCGCACGCTGTAGGACATAGCGCACTTATCGTTGACCACAGAGCAAGCGGTAAAAGTGACGGCCATATTATCTCCTTTGGCGTAAACGAGGGCCGTGACTGTATGTCGTGGATAGACTTTGTAATTAAAAAGATAAACAAAGATGCAAGGATAATACTTACGGGCGTTTCAATGGGCGCGGCAACCGTTATGATATGCGCGGCTGAGCCTTTGCCCAAAAACGTAATAGGCGTCCTTGCAGACTGCGGCTATACTGCGCCCGAAGATATAATTAAAAAGGTGATGAGAGATATGCATCTGCCTGCTGATCTTCTATATCCCTTTGCCCGTCTTGGCGCAAGGCTTTTTGGCGGCTTTAAACTTGATAGCAAAAAACCAATTGATGCTATGGCAAGATGCAAATTGCCGATAATCTTCTATCACGGTGATAATGACGATTACGTCCCATATGATATGAGTATGCTTAATTTTGATGCCTGCGCTTCAAAGTACAAGCAGTTTGTTGATATTGAGGGCGCTGGTCACGGTCTGTGTTTTCTTACCGATGAAGAAAAATACATACGCACTCTTAAGGAATTTTTCCGTCCTATAGAAAACCCCTGAAAAGAGCATAAAATGCAAATAAAGATATGCAAAACATATAATAAAAAGACTGTTTGGTTAAAATACCTTACAGTCTTTTTTTGTTTTTTAACTAAACTCAACAATCAATCTGAGTTTAGCATTTTTTGAGTGTTTCCATTACGTAGTTGCCAAATTCTTCGCAAGTTGCACCGGTATTTCTGCCTGTAATAACAAGTTTCTTTTCACTAAATGTACAGATGTCAAGTGCCTTTTCAAGTTTGTCGGCTCTGTCTTGCATGCCTATATGTGAGAGGAGCATAACGCAAGCGCGCAGCATTGATGATGGGTCGGCGTAAATACCTCTGCCCTCATTCATCATTCTGGGGGCAGAGCCGTGTATTGCCTCAAACATAGCATACCTTTTGCCTATGTTTGCACAACCCGCGGTGCCAACGCCGCCCTGGAACTCTGCCGCCTCGTCGGAGATAATATCACCGTAAAGGTTAGGCAGCAAAAGTACCTGGAAGTCGCGTCTGCGTTTTGTGTCAACAAGTTTTGCCGTCATGATGTCGGCATACCACTCGTCGGTTGTAATGTCGGGGTAAAGTGCGGCAACCTTTTTACAGTCCTCAAGGAAGTTACCGTCTGTGGTTTTGATAACGTTTGCCTTAGTGACAAGAGATACACGGTTAAGGCCGTTTTTGTCTGCATAATCGTACGCCAGACGTGCTATACGGTCAGAGCCTTGCTTTGTCGTTATGGTAAAGTCAACGGCAAGATCCTCTGTTACGTTAAAGCCCTGCGAGCCTACTGCATAGCCGCCCTCTGTATTTTCCCTGAAGATGACCCAGTTTATACCCTCATCGGGTACTTTTACAGGGCGTATGTTGGCAAAGAGGTCAAGCGCTTTTCTCATAGCCACGTTTGCTGATTCGATATTTGGCATACCGCTGCCCTTTTGTGGGGTAGTGGTCGGGCCCTTGAGGATTATATGGCAGGACTTGAGCGCATCCATCACATCATCGGGGATTGCCTTATTATGCGCAATTCTGTTTTCTATAGTAAGTCCGTCAATATCGACAAACTCTGCCTTGCCGCTATCCTTAAGGTCGCTAAGGATAAATTCAAGCACACGTCTTGCCTCGTTTGTTATAATGGGGCCTATTCCGTCACCGCCGCATACACCGATGCGTATGGTATCTAGCGCGCCGTAATCGACAAAGTCACCCTGCGCCTTCATATCCTCAACCCTTAAAAGCTGCTCACTGAGTATTTTCTTGAATTTTTCAGCAGCGTCATCAAGATATTTATTATATTCATTATTCATCGTTTTCACCAGCCTTCGTGTAGTTTAAAAGTCCACCCTTAAGCAGTATCTCTCTTTGTCTTTTCGTAAGGGTAAGCACAAGGGCAATTTTTTCACCGTTTGTTTTGTTGTACAGTACTGCTTCACCCTCATTTTCAAGCGCATTTTTGTATCCGATTATCTCAATATCGTCGCCCTCTGAAATTTTTTCGTAATCGCTCTCATCCTTAAGTGTCATAGGAGCAATACCAAAGTTAATGAGGTTGGCCATATGTATTCTGGCAAAACTTTTTGCAATAACCGCCTTTATTCCGAGATACAGTGGTACAAGCGCAGCGTGCTCACGTGATGAGCCCTGGCCGTAATTCTGTCCACCGAGAATTATGCCGCCGCCAATTTCCTTTGCCCTTTTGGGGAAGTCGGGGTCACATACGGTAAAGCAAAATTCGGATAGTTTAGGTACGTTTGAGCGGTAGGGCAGTATCTTAGCGCCTGCGGGCATAATATGGTCGGTAGTAATATTATCGCCTACCTTTAAGGCCACCTTACATACGAGGTCATCTCCTGGCGCCTCGCCCTTGGGGATGGGCTTAATGTTGGGGCCGCGCTCTACTACCACATCGTCTGCCTCAAATTCGCTTGCAGGCATATCAATAAGATTATCATTGATAATATAGCTCTTTGGTAAGGTTATATTTACATTTTTGAAGCTTCTGGGGTCTGTAAATACACCCGTTATTGCGCTGACTGCCGCTGTTTCGGGCGATACAAGATAAACCTCGGCGTCCTGAGTACCGCTCCTTGCTTTAAAGTTGCGGTTAAAGGTACGCAGTGATATTCCTGCCGATTTGGGAGAAAATCCCATACCGATACAAGGGCCGCAAGCACACTCAAGTATTCTTGCTCCCGCATCGATAAGGTCGCTGAGCGCACCGCATTTTGCAAGCATGGTATATACCTGCTTTGAGCCGGGGGAGATAGAGAGACTGACGTCGGGGTGTACTGTCTTACCCTTCAGTATCGCTGCTACCGTCAAAAGGTCTCTTATGGATGAGTTGGTGCAGGAGCCTATGCATACCTGATTAATTTTGCCACCCTCAAGCATCGATACAGCCTTTATATTATCCGGACTGTGAGGGCAAGCCGCAAGCGGCTCAAGAGTGCTTAAATCGATTGTGTATTCGGCATCGTATTCTGCATCCCCGTCGGCATAAAGAGGCACATAGTCCCCCTCGCGGTTCTCCGCTATAAGGAATTCTCTTGTTACCTCGTCGGAGGGGAAGAGTGAACTGGTTGCGCCAAGTTCGGCGCCCATATTGGTTATAGTCGCTCTTTCCTGGACTGACAGGGTCTTAACACCCTCTCCGCCGTACTCGATTATTCTGCCTACGCCTCCCTTAACCGAGAGTAGCTCAAGGACTTTAAGTATAATGTCCTTTGCGCTCACCATAGGAGATAGTTTACCAACAAGGTTTATATACACTATTTTGGGCATAGAAATATAATATGTGCCTCCGCCCATAGCCACGGCTACGTCAAGTCCGCCTGCTCCCATGCCAAGCATACCTATACCGCCCGCCGTGGGAGTATGGCTGTCAGATCCGATAAGCGTCTTGCCCGGTACTGCAAATCTTTCAAGGTGTACCTGGTGGCAAATGCCGTTACCGGGGCGGCTGTATCTTATGCCGTGCTTCTTTGCAACCGTTTGGATATAACGGTGATCATCGGCGTTTTCAAAGCCTGATTGTAAAGTATTGTGGTCAATATACGCCACTGAGAGCTCTGTTTTAACTCTCTTGGTTCCCATAGCCTCAAACTGTAAATAGGCCATAGTACCCGTCGCATCCTGCGTCAGGGTCTGGTCAATTCTTATACCTATCTCACTGCCCGGTATCATTTCTCCCGACACAAGATGGCTCTTTAAAATCTTTTGCGCAAGTGTAAGTCCCATATTATCTTCTGAAGCGTCCGGGCGCAATAGCTTCAACTATCGCCACAAGCTCATCCTCACTCATTATAGTAGTTCTTCCGTCAAGATACTGCTCATCGATCTCTTCTTTCATGCCAATTACAAGAGGATCGTTTTTAGATACCATCTCATTTGGAGGTAAGGCAAAGCGGGTGTTTAACCAATAAGCAATTCCGGCAAGACCGCTGGTATTTGATATAGCGACCTCAAGTGGGCGGTTAAGTATCTTTTCGGTATCAAAAATGTTGTATATCTCGGCATCCTTCATCAGTCCGTCTGCGTGTATTCCCGCGCGCGTTACGTTAAAGTTTTCTCCGACAAAGGGTGTCATAGGAGGTATATCGTACTTAAGTTCGTTTTTGTAGTAATCGGCAATTTCGGTTATAACCGTGGGGTCCATGCCGTCAAATGTGCCGCGCAGGGATGCGTATTTTATAACCATTGCCTCAAGAGGCACGTTACCCGTGCGCTCGCCTATGCCGAGCAATGAGCAGTTGACTGCAGACGCACCGTACAGCCAGGCTGACGCGGCGTTAACAACACCCAAATAAAAATCATTGTGTCCGTGCCATTCCAGCATCTCGCTCGTAACGTCGGAGTAGTGGTGCAGACCGTATACTATTCCGGGCACAGAGCGGGGTAGGGCAACACCGGGGTAGGGTACACCGTAACCCATAGTATCGCACATTCTTATCTTTACAGGAATACCCGACTCCTTGGATAACTCGGTGAGTTCGTTTACAAAGGGTACTACAAAGCCGTAAAAATCGGCTCTCGTTATATCCTCAAGATGACATCTTGGGCGTATGCCTGCATCAAATGCCTGCTTTACCACACCAAGGTAGTGATCCAGCGCCTGTTTTCTTGACATATGCAGTTTCTTAAAGATATGGTAATCCGAGCAACTTACTAAAATGCCGGTTTCCTTTACACCCATATCGTGTACGAGTTTAAAGTCCTTTTCGTTGGCTCTTATCCAGGTTGTAATTTCGGGAAAGTCGTATCCCAACTCCATACATTTTGTAACGGCGTCTCTGTCACGTTTTGTATAAACAAAAAACTCGCTCTGACGTATAATGCCCTTTTTGCCGCCAAGGCGCGAGAGCATCTTAAATATATCAACTATCTGTTTGGTTGTATAGGGCTCGCGCGATTGCTGTCCGTCACGGAAGGTGGTGTCTGTTATCCATATTTCCTCAGGCATATTAAGCGGTACGCGGCGATGGTTAAAGGCAATTTTGGGTATTTCCTCATATGGATATATATCCCGGTACAGATTGGGGTCGGGTACATCCTGCAGGGAATACTTGTACTGCGACTGCTCAAGCAAATGACTGTAAGGGTTTTTTGCTATCATGTTTTCTAGTCCTTTCGCTCAAAGTATTTGTTTTAAGAGTATGCCGTTTTGCAATTTTTGCCATATAATTCTTGCAAAACGCCTCTCTTTATTATTGGTTTCTCTTATTATATTATATGAAAAAGGATTTGTCAATACGGTAAAATGAATTTTTTAAAACAAAATCTTGCATATTGGCGATGTTTTTTTGCCAAAACAAGTAAAGGAATGAAGTTTTTGCATGCCGCTAACTTCGTTTTTAGCAATTTTTGTGCTGCAAGAATGGTTTAAAACGACCAAAAACACCCCAAAAATTCTAATAAATTAGAAAAAAGTCTAATTTTAAAATCTGTTTTTCAAAATTTTAGTGCAAAATTGTGCACTCCTGATAAAATGATTTAAAAAAATATGTTAAGTTGGTTTATTGCAAAACGGCGCAAAAAATAGTAAAATATCATCGGTAAAAAAATCCTTAAAGGAGAAAATAAAAAATGGCAGGTCTTTCACTCAGACACATTTACAAAAAATATCCCGGCGGCGTTGTAGCCGTTTCGGATTTCAACCTTGAGATCAAGGACAAGGAGTTCCTTATCTTCGTAGGTCCCTCAGGATGCGGTAAGTCCACAACTCTGCGTATGATAGCAGGTCTTGAGGAGATCTCAGAGGGTGAACTTTACATAGGCGACAGATACGTTAACGACGTAGCTCCCAAGGACAGAGATATTGCGATGGTGTTCCAGAACTATGCTCTTTATCCTCATATGACTGTATTTGACAATATGGCTTTCGGTCTTAAACTCCGTAAGGTTCCCAAGGAGGAGATCAAGAGACGTGTTGAGGAGGCTGCGAGAATTCTTGACATCAGCCACCTTCTTGAGAGACGTCCCAAGGCTCTTTCAGGTGGTCAGAAGCAGCGTGTTGCTCTTGGCCGTGCTATAGTTCGTAACCCCAAGGTATTCCTTCTCGACGAGCCGCTCTCTAACCTTGACGCAAAACTGCGTGCGAGCATGAGAACAGAGCTTACCAAGCTTCACAAAAAGGTTGAGACAACATTTATTTACGTAACACACGACCAGGTAGAGGCTATGACAATGGCAAGCCGTATCGTTGTTATGAGAGACGGTCTTATCCAGCAGGTTGACACTCCTCAGAATCTTTACGACTCTCCCTGCAACCTCTTCGTTGCCGGCTTTATCGGTACACCTCAGATGAACTTTATTACAGGTAAACTTGTAAAGAACGGTAATGATCTTTACTGCACTATCGGTAATACAGAACTTAAACTTCCCGCAAATAAGTCCAACAATCCTAATCTTAAGGAGTACATCGGTCAGGACGTTATCTTCGGTATCCGTCCTGAGGCAATTCACGATGAGCCTATGTATCTTGAGTCTCTTGATACACATCTTGACGTTGACGTTGACGTAACAGAGCTTATGGGTGCTGAGATATATCTTTATCTTGGCTTTGAGGGTATGGAGGATGCTACAAACGGTAAGACCATTATCGCAAGAGTATCATCACGCTCACAGGCTCGCGCAGGTGATAAGATCAAGGTTGCAATTGATACCTCACGTATCCACATCTTTGATAAGGATACCGAGAAGTGCATTTGTCACTGATAAAGTATACTAAATAAAAAAGGAAAAGGCGTATTTTGCCTTTTCCTTTTTTTGTGCTTATTCGTACTTGTTTTTTTATCATATATGCTTTAAAACGTTTTTAAATACGGTGATGCGCAAAAAATGTAATTTTCTTCCTTATTTATATATTATATATAATAAAGGCCCCTATTTATATATTATATATAATAAAGGCCCCTGAAAAACTAATTACCGTAATAAAAAGCCCGATATATAGCCCCGTTTTTTTAGCACAAAAAATAAAAATGAGTTTTTCTGCAAGTAAAAAAAGAGCCAAAAATGTCTCGTAATGTAAAATATAGTTGTCATCACTGAAAACCTCGTTTTTTGTCGGGTTGGCGATAAGGTCGGATTGCTTTACACCTGCTAAAAAAATCGCAGTACCACCAAATACGCAAAAACGAGAATAAAAGTTTACAAAATATATCAAAAATGCGTAAAAAAGCAGGCTTTTTAATCAAAGCCTGCCGTTTTTATCAGTTACAAAAACCGCCGTTTTTAATATATTCTGCAATAAGATCACGGGCAAATACGTTTGGCGTGTAATAATCAACAACCGTTAAGCCGTTGTATCTGTAATCCGATGTGTAATTATCAACTACGATGTAGTAGGTGGCGCTGTCGTTTATGGAATTCTTGATACTTGCGCCATAGTCACCGTAGCAAATGTAGTAGTCTGAGTTATTCGTTTCAAAGAACTGTGTCCTCAGTTTGTATCCGCTTATTTTACACAAGACTATCTGGTTATCAAACGGGAGTACGGATAACAAATCAGAATAGGTTACGTCTCCTGCATAGAGGTTATATGGGCTGCGCGTTCTGATAAAACCGCCTCCCAGTACGATATCGTATTCATCGCCCCACTCATTCATACCGGCCTCATAGTAAAGGTCTGCTACCTTTTGCTCAATAGCCGTATCGTCTACGTAGTATTTTATTTTGCCCAGTACCTCATCTGCTTTTTCTAAAAGCTCGCTGTATTTTGCCATAAGGCTGTCAACTATCGGGTCGGATGCCAGATTTTGATACTCGTATGTTTCGATATATTCTGCCTCGGTTGTAAGCAGGTTACCGTTTGCGATGTTGTAAGAAATTTCCGCATGGGTGATGCCTTTATTTTCTCCGCCGCCCTGCAAATGGTAAACTCCGTATGTATCGGTTGCAATATAACTTTGGTGCGTGTGCGCCTCAAAGACTATGTCAACGTATCCGTTTGAAAGAGATGCATCGTAGTATGATGAAATGCCTGAACTTGGCAGGTATCCGCTTGAGCCGCTTATTGATCTGCCGTATCCGTCGTGTAATGCGTAGACAATTATGTCAGCACCAAGGTCTCTTAACCTGTCGGATTCATTTTTTACAAGGCTTGTAAGCTCGCTGCCAACCTTGAAGTAGATGTCCTCAACGTTTGAGGCCGCGATAGATGAGTAACAGTCACCGATAGCGCCGATAATGCCTATCTGCACTAATCCTTGGTCAATGAGCAATGATGGGGTAGCATAGTCAACGAGGGTATTTGTGGCTCTTTCGTATACATTAATTGCCAAAAACGGGAATTCTGCTGTCTCAAGATTGCTTTCGATAAAATCCTCGCCCCAGTCAAACTCGTGGTTACCGAGTGTCATACCGACAAAATCAAGTTCGTTCATCCAGTCTGTAATAATTTTTCCTTGCGTGAGATTGGATTCTGCGCTGCCTTGCCACATATCTCCCGAGGATAAGAATATACTGTAAGTGTCGGACTGTTTTTTGTTTTTCAGATAAGTGGTCAGTTCGTCAACACCGATGTGGTTATCTCCGTCATCAAGTTTACCGTGCAGGTCGTTAATGTTGTATATGTCGATTTCTATCGCAACATCTTTTTTGCATTTGTCACACACCCCGTCGTTTTCATCGTCTGTATGTGCGCAAGCATCATTTGGCGTGGCCTCCATTCTCTCTGTGCAAAAATCGCAAATTCCGTCGCCGGAAAGATCAGAATGGGTGCATTTTTTCGTATCGGGTGGCGGAATAATAGTGCAGGATGCAAATGTAATGCAAAGTAGCAGTATAAGCGCTGTAAATCTCTTTTTCATCACGTACCTCGAAAATCAGTTTTATTGCTTGTACATTAATTGTAGCATTACTTGAGCAATTTTGCAACACCAAAATGTAAAAATACTCTCGCGCCCACGCATATAAAGGCAAAAAACGACCCCAAAAAGGCGTTTTTTTCTTCAAAATCGCCCCAAAAATGCACTCAAAAAACCTTTAAAAACACCCTTAAGGGACATAACACAAACAATAGTTTACATTAAGCAAAAAAAGTTGAAAAAAATTAATTTTTTTGCGATTTTCTATTGACTATATATATATTTTTCTGTTATAATAGGCTAAAAGAAAAAATATTTCCATTAAGGAGACTTGATATGAACACAGTTCCAGAGAATGCAAGAGATTGGAAAAAGGCGTTAAAGGCTGACAAAGCTGCCATTATCCAGTTGGTAAAGAAAAACTACAAGAGAGCTGCTAAGGACATGGTAGTTGACTACGGTCCCGCAAAGAAGGCTGACAAGAAGTTCGTTAACAGACCCAGCTACAAGAATGAGCAGAAGTACATCATAAAGCTTGATGACTTTATGACACAGTACAGCCATTATCTTGAGGTTAAGGCTGAGATCGACGCACTTGTAAATCAGTTTGCTGCTGACTATGATTCTTACATAGCTTTCATGTGCAACGCTCAGGTTAGCGCAGTTAAAAGAGCAAAGGCTGAGCACACACTTGCTACTGAGAAGAGCAAGGCCCTTTTAGAGCTCAAAAAAGAGATTGCAGCTATCGAGGAGAGCAAGAAGGTAGTTATCGCGGCAGAGTACGGCGCATCCAAGTGCACACCTGCTGAAGAGCCTGTAGTTGAAGAGCCTGTTATTGAAGAAGAGATCCCCGAGATCGAGGAAGAACTCGACGTTGAGGAGATTGAAGAAGAGGTTGAAGAGGAAGAGCCCGTTGTTATTAACGAGCCTGCACCTGTAGCAGCAGCTGCTCCTCAGTACACTATCAACAACAACTTCACACAGCCCGCTCCCGCTCCTGCTCCCGCACCCCAGATCATTCCTCAGTACATTCCTATGTTCCCCCCTTATCCCATGTATCCCCAGCCCCAGCCTGCACCCGCTCCTGCTCCTGCACCCGCTCCTGCAGAGCCCGCGCAGCCTAACGTAAAGATTGCTCCTGTTACAGTTGACATTTCCGCAACTGTTGAAAAAGCAGTTAACGCAGCAATGGAGAAGTTCACTAAGGCATTTGATAAGAAGGCAAACGCTTTCATCGAGAATATGCCTGCTGATCAGGTACAGGTACAGACAGTTAACGTAGGTCTTTCAGAGGCTACTCTCGCAGCTGCTAACCAGGTAGTTGAGGATGAGGCTCACATGGCTGAAAAACTTCAGGCAGTTCTTGAGCAGATCCAGGCTCTTTCCGAAGAGGTTGTTAAGCTCACCGGCAAGTGCCATGAGATTTCCGATAAGCAGAAGGATACAGTTGATCTTCAGAAGGTTACTAACGATCTTCAGCGTAAGACAACTCGTGAACAGCAGGGTATCCAGGTTATCCAGAAGGTTCTTAATCAGGATCAGGTTGCTATTGCAGAGGAGCAGGCAGTTCTTGTTGAACAGCAGGGTCTTCTTGCAGAAAAGCAGGGCATTCTTAACGAGGCTCAGATCGCTACTGCAGAACAGCAGGATGCTATCATCGCAGCACAGCTTGAGCTTTCAGAGGCTATGAAGGACGTTATCGCTACTCAGAAGAAGGTTATCAACAAGCAGCAGTCTATTGTTAACAACTCTAACAAGAACCTTAACAACCAGATCGCAGTTGCAGAGCTTCAGTCCGAAGTAAACGCAGCTCAGAAGGTACAGCTCGCAGTTCAGAAGCAGATCGCTAAGGATCAGGCAAAGCTTGCTCCCAAGGCAAAGGCTGAGTCCAAGGCTGAAGAGGTTGTAGAAGAGGTTGTAGAGGCTCCCGCGGCAGAGGCAGTTGAAGCTCCCGCAGCAGAGGAAAACGCTTAATTAAACCTTTCCTTGATAACTTCAAGAGCAAAATTGATTTTGCTTTTAAAAAACAATAACAATTTTTCAAAATCGGAGTCGGTGACGGCTCCGATTTTTTTTACACTTAACTCTTCACTTGTGTGCAAGGGGCAGGGGATACAAAGACTTTGCGCGGCTGTGCGCACCGTTTTATAGAGAAATAGCGCCTTTTCGCTACCGGTACGGATAAATGCCTCCCTCTTTTGCGTCAGGGCAAATACGGCCCCGTGCAGGCGCTCTGTGACTATAAAGCAGGCTCCCTTTATCTTGGCAAGTGCCTCCTCGGTATTTTTTGGCAGTGCTAGTTCACAATTAAGTTCGTTCTTTACTCTATCGCATGCTCTCTTGTCTTGCTCTTCAAAAAGTGCCATAACTACTATTTTTTTACCCAAAAGCATTGATTTTTCTTTGATTTGTTCTATCACTGTCCTATTATACTCCTTAGGGATGTAAAGAATATAATCCCCATCACCTGAGCAATTAACCTCATCAAGACAAAAGCAGATGTCGGGCATAAAGCAGTCGGCCTTCTTTTCTGCAAGGCTTTCGTATAACTTTAAATCATCATAGGTTCTGAGTCCGACAAAATCACAGCCTCTTAAAGCCATAGCGCACCTTGCCTCGGCTATTTTGCCGCTGATCCTTCCGATGCCCGACCCTAAGAGTATCACTCTCTTCTTGTTTTTCTTTGCACGCCTGATAATTTCAAGATAATAAAAGAGAGAGCGGTTGCTCGTCTCGTTCTGTAACAGATTTCCTCCTCCGAATATTACCGTATCGCACCTAGTGAGTTTTTTTGCGAATACACGGTTGAACTCGCCAAGATCCATTACTCCGTTTGGCGCATATAACACGGGATGCGGTGGCTCAAATCCAAGGCTTGTGAGTTGTTTTTTCAGTATCTCAAGAGTTGCCTCATCACCCATATTCCCGTGGCCAAAATACCCTACGATAAGTGACTTTGTCATTCCTTCATGTTGCTTGGCTATTTCGTATGCGACCATAAGGTCTTTTGCCATATTCCTGCGTGATAAATGAGCACAGACAAGCCTGCGTAAACTCTTACCGAGTGTATTATTCTGATCATACTCACTTACAAGGTATAAAAGATCTCTTAGTAAGATATCGGGTGTTGCCGCTTTATTTTTTCTTGCGCAAAGATTTGTAGATAACGCATCAAAAAAGTTGTCCTCGCTAAGCACACCGCCATATCCCTCGTTGCCGCAGAGTACCACCTGGCATTCGCAACTCATAGCCTCTATTGCCGCGCGGCTTACTCCGACAAATACAGCGGCTCTGCCGCACTCACTTGCTACCTCAGTGCTTTTTCCTTTGTAAATAATTGCCTCATACCCCAACTCCTCGTTTGCCATATTTACTGCGGCCTTTACTCTTTCGCTATCATCTCCGTCGCCAATCAGCAGTATTTTCCAGTTCTTAAATTGATTAAGGAGCCTTGGCGCAATTTTACAAAGCAAAAGTGCACAGAGACTGCGGCCTTTATCAAAACGCGATACGTGCAGTATTGTATTTTCCTTTTTTGCGCCTATAAATCTTTCTGTATCAACTCCGTTTGAGGTCAGCACAATTTTTTCTCTGTCCACTCCGTACTCTCTTACAAGATAGCTCTTTATGTCCTCGCTTACCGCAAGTGTAGCATCTCCCCAAAAACTAAAAGGCCGTTTCAAGCCAAGACTAAAGCACAAATGACAGGTTGCGATTGTGGGCGCAGTCTTAACTGCGCGCTTTGCAAGATTTAAAACAAACAGTGTATATCTTGTATGGGCATGTATCATTTCATGGGCGTTTAAAAGTTCTTTTTGTAAAGTATTGATTGCATTTTTGAGCGAATTTGGGTCTCTTTTGAGAAATGGAGCAAAAACATATTTGATATTGTTTTCTTTAATTTTCTCTATATACACCCCTTTGTCCGAGACCAGTGTCACTTCGTGACCCTGCCTTTTTAATTCAAGGCATAACTCGAGCACGTGTGTCTCGGCACCTCCTATATCCATAGAGGTAATAACTTCAAGAATTTTCATATCTTACCCTTTTTATTTTTTATTTTTAAAATTTTTGGGTCAAAATATGCAAGCACAAAAAATAAAAAAGCCTATGCGGTCTTGGTTGACATATCGCATAGGCTTATGTTAAAATTGATCTTAGATGATAACTGTGTTATCTGCATTATCATGCTCAGCGGCAACGAGTTGCACGTTGTAAGCATCTATTACTGCGTTTTCAAGCTGCTCTCTGAAGGAGGCGCTGATGGGATGCACGATATCTCTGTATGTGCCGTCAGGATTTTTTCTTGAGGGCATTACGATAAAGTATCTGTCTCTTGCGTAAATAACCTTAATGTCGTGTACTGCCAGGCTATCGTCAAATGTAACGGATACAACCGCCTTCATAGGTCCCTCATCAAAAAATTTTCTGATCTTAATGTCCGTAATCTGCATTTTTCAAAATCCTTTCCTTGGTGTTACAATTTTTATTTTATCTGCATATATTGTACTGTATGAATGTTAATACAAATATATCTAAAATGCGTTATTTTTTAAATTATTTATTGTGAAATTGTAAACGGACTTTAGAATTTTATAAAACTTTGCCAAAGAGGGTAGGATATTGTCGCTATACAACTCAGCTTTAGGATACAGAGAGTTAAAGGATCTTTTAAAAGATAGGGATATTAAGGTGCATTTTATTGGCGTTCTCGGTGTTTCCACCTACTCACTGGCAAGGCTGCTTCGTTCTATGGGCTATACGGTCAGCGGCAGTGATACGGAGTGGGGGGATGCGGCACAAAGGCTTATCTCTTGCGGCATAAATGTTTTTAAGGGGCACGGTAAAGAAAACGTAATTGACAAAGGACTGGTTATATACTCTTTATCTATCTCCGAGGATAACCCTGAGTACCTTGCGGCAAAGGAGCTCTCCATACCTCTTATAAGCCGTGCAGAACTTTTGGGATATCTGACCCTTGAATATAAAAATCTCATCGCTGTAAGCGGAGCGCACGGCAAAAGCACGGTAACTGCTATGATAGACTGCATACTTGCTTATTCTAAGGCAAATTTTACCACTCTTTGCGGCGCCGATCTTTCTGTGGGAGAGCCGTTAAGGATGATGGGAACCCAAACAGCCGTAGTTGAGGCTTGCGAGTATAAGGACTCCTTCCTATCTCTGTTTCCAAGCCATGCCGTTGTACTGAATATCGAACTTGACCACGTTGATTACTTCTCATCGGATGAGGAGTTGTATCTTTCGTTTCTATCCTTTGTAAATTCATCAAAAACAGCCTTTATCAATATTGATGATGCGCTTTGTAAAAGACTTATAAATGACAGTGGGGCGAAAAAAATAACCTTTGGCAAGGATACTCTTGCCGATTACAGATATGAATTAAATGATAAGAAAAGCGCCTGTTTTAAACTTCATCACAGCGGCGGTGTGTACGGGGTAAAACTATCCCTTATCGGTGAATTCAGTGCGCTTAACGCCACTGCGGCAATAGCAGTATGTCACTCTCTCGGTATATCAATTGAAGAATGCGTCAAGGCTATAAGCACCTTCAGACCGATAAATCGCCGGCAGGAGTATATAGGGCAGTGGCAAACGGCAAAAATATATACCGATTACGCCCATCATCCAAGTGAGATAAGGGCAATTATCAGTGCTTTTAAATCTCAATACTCAAGACCTCTTGCCGTTATATTCAAGCCGCACACCTTTTCACGTACAAAATATTTCTTGTCTGAATTCGCCGATGCTCTTGCACTGGCTGATAAGGTAATAATATGCGACATTTACCCGGCAAGAGAGAGTGATGATCTTGGCATATCATCACAGTTATTAGCGGATAAAATCGGCAAAGATGCTATATATTCTCCGGATGAAAGTTGCGCAGAGTTGTTAAAAGACTTTGAAGGAGATATATTGATAATTGGTGCAGGAAATATAGAAAATGTAAAGAAAAGTTTTAAAAAATAGGCAAAATAACATAGGACGGAAAAACAAAATGAAAAAAATATTGATAAGTGCCTGCCTTCTCGGCACTCCTTGCAGATATGACGGCGGCAGTAAAAGGGTATTTGACGTTACCTCGTTTGGCGCAGACATTACTCTTTATCCTTACTGCCCTGAGTGCGAGGGTGGGCTCCCCACTCCGCGTGTACCTGCCGAGCGTGTTGGGGAAAGGGTTATAACCAAGGACGGCAGGGATGTAACCAATGAATATATGCTTGGTGCTAAGGGCGCTCTTGAACTTTGTAAAAAGGAAGGCATAAAGATAGCCATACTAAAAAAGAACAGCCCGTCCTGCGGCAAGGACAAAATTTATGACGGCACCTATACCGGCACGCTTGTTGACGGTGTTGGCACTGCCGCAGAGATGCTTATGCAAAACGGTATTACGGTTTATACTGAGGATGAGGGGAAAAAGTTCACAATTTAACCGTTGACTTTTTTAATTTTTAAAATTAAAATATACTTATAAATCCAACTGACAAGATTTTGAAATACGCGGATTTATTTAACTTTCAGCGTGTTCGATTTGGGTTGCTGTTGGCTACTGACAGAAGAAAGGAGAGAGAAAAATGTCCGAAAACGTTAACGAGACCTTAGAGCTTGATGAAAACATCAATGACACTGCGGCATATTATACTGCTGATGAACTTGTTTTACTTCTTACCGATAAGAGATATCAAGAGTTAAAGGAACGGCTCTCTCTTATGCACTCTGCCGATATCGCAGAACTTTTTGAAGAGATAACTGATGTTTACCGTAATCGTATCTTCCGTCTTTTATCTAAGGAGCAGGCTGCTGTCGTATTTGTAGAACTTGACGCGGATATCCAGGAGAGCATCATTAATTCAACCTCTGACACAGATCTTTCGGAGATGCTGCTTGAATTATACCTTGATGATA
The DNA here is from genome assembly GCA_045653505.1 of Eubacteriales bacterium. Lineage (GTDB taxonomy): Bacteria > Bacillota > Clostridia > Oscillospirales > CAG-272 > UBA1740. The sequence continues at coordinate 26,302 of JAZOLZ010000016.1, forward strand.
CCGTTGATATTATTGAGGAGATGCCGGCAAACGTTGTAAAGAGAATTTTAAAGACCTCGACAAAAGAGAACAGGGAAGCGATAAATCAGCTTCTTAAGTATCCCAAGGACTCCGCAGGTACTATTATGACCACGGAGTATGTGAGACTTAATAAGGATATGAGTGTATCGGACGCGCTTTCTCACGTCCGTAAGGTTGCTATTGATAAGGAGACGATCTACACCTGCTACGTTACCGATAAGGACAAGTGTCTTTTAGGTCTTGTTACTGCAAAGCAACTGCTTTTAGCCCCCCTTGATGCCATTATCGGCGATATAATGGAGGAAAATGTTATATCTGTAGGCACCTACTGTGACAAGGAGGAGGTTGCTCTCTCCTTTGAGAAGTACGGCTTTATTGCGATGCCCGTTGTGGATAAGGAAAACCGTCTTGTGGGTATCATCACCATTGACGACGCCTTTGACGTTATGAAGGAGGAGACGACTGAGGACTTTGCAAAGATGGCGGCTATCACTCCGACTGAGACTACCTATTTAAAGACAAGCGTCTTTGATTTGTGGAAGGCAAGGATACCGTGGCTTTTATTCCTCATGATCTCAGCCACCTTCTCAAGTATGCTTTTAGGCAGCTTTGAGGCGGCGTTGCCCGGCGTTCTTATCCTCTTTGTACCTATGCTGATGGGTACGGGAGGTAATAGCGGAGGCCAGTCCTCTGTAACTATAATACGCGAGATATCAAACGGCGAGGTAGAATTTGCCGACCTTTTAAAGGTGCTTTGGAAAGAAGTGAGAGTAGGCGTATTTACAGGTCTTACTCTTGGTCTTGCGGCATTTTTAAAACTTATGCTGCTTGATAATCTTATTATGCAAAACACGGCGGTGGACATCTGGGTATCCCTTGCGGTTGCGCTTTCGCTTGCAGCAACAGTTCTTGCTTCAAAACTTATCGGTGCGGCTTTGCCTATTCTTGCAAAAAAGATAGGTCTTGACCCTGCCGTTATGGCCTCGCCCTTTATCACTACCATCGTCGACGCGCTTTCACTGATAATCTACTTCCTTATCAGTTACTACGCATTCGGCTTTTCGGTAGTATAATAAAATCAAAACACCGTTTTCTTATTTGCTAAGCGCCAAGGACACGGTGTTTTTTATTTTATATATTTAACTCTAAACCTTGACAAGAATAAATATTTAATATATAATGCTAAATGGATAAATTTGTTTTCTAAAAAAGAAAGGACTTATAAAAATGGTGAGAACTTATATCAAGGATATTGCTCCCGGCGTACACAAGGTACAAGGCTTTGTTGAGAATTTCAGAAATAAGAGAACTATGGCGTTTATCGTTGTAAAAGACATTACAGGTAAACTTCAGGTTACAATTGAGAAGGAAAAGCATCCTGAATTTATAGAAATGCTTGACAAACTTACAATACATTCTGTTGTAACGTTTGAGGGAGAAGTTGTTAAAAACGAATATGTAAAAATGGGTGGCATTGAGATTTTACCCGACAAGATGGAGGTAATTTCTTATGCAGAGGCACTGCCTATTAAGGAGGACTCCGAGATAGACAGCAAGATGGATTACCGCTGGGTTGACTTAAGACGTGACAAAAATCATCTTATGCTTCGTTTACAGACCACTATGACTGCTGCTATGCGTGAATTCCTTATTGCACGCAATTTTGTTGAGATCCACACACCTAAACTTATCGCGGCGGCAAGTGAGAGCGGCTCTGACGTATTTGAGGTTAAGTATTTCGATACCAAGGCTTATCTTGCACAGTCACCTCAGTTCTACAAGCAGATGGCTATGGCATCGGGTCTTGAGAGAATTTTCGAGACAGGCCCTGTTTTCAGAGCTGAAAAATCCTATACCAATAAGCACGCAACCGAGTTCACGGGCTTTGACCTTGAATTCTCATATATAGACGGCGTTGAGGACGTTATGAAGATGGAGGAGGAGCTTTTGGCTTACACTCTTGAAAAAATCGTCGCTAAGCACGGTGAGGAACTTAAGGAGCTCTTCGGCACAGAACTTACAGTCCCCACACTTCCTTTCCCCCGTATGAAACTTAAGGACGTTTATGATGAACTTGAAAAGAGATACGGTTATACCGTGCCTGATGAACTTAAGGGTGACCTTACCACAGAGGCTGAGAGAATGACAAAGCAACTCTGTCTGGATATGTTCGGTCACGAGTTCCTCTTTATCACCGACTACGATGCAAAGGAAAGAGCCTTCTATCATATGAGGGATGAAAACGGTGTGCCTCAGGGCTACGACCTTATCTGGAGAGGCGTTGAGATCACTACCGGCGCACAGCGTGAGCATAGATATGAGGTTCTTAAAAAGCAGGCTGAGGAAAAGGGTCTTGCAGAGGACGTTAAGTTCTATCTTGAGTTCTTCAAGCACGGCTGTCCCTGTCACGGCGGCTTCGGTCTCGGTATCGACCGTCTTACAATGCTCTTCCTCGGTATGTCTATCAAGGAAGTACAGTTCCTCTTCAGAGGTCCTAACAGACTTACCCCGTAATTTGAATAATCTTAAGGAGAAATAAAATGAGAATAGCACTTATTAACGAAAACTCTCAGGCGGCTAAAAACGCAATAATTGTTGATACTCTTAAAAAGGTTGTAGAGCCTCTCGGTCACACCGTTGATAACTACGGTATGTATTCAGCAGAGGATAAGGAGCAGCTTACCTACGTACAGATCGGTATCCTTTCGGCAACACTTCTTAATTCAGGCGCGTGTGATCTTGTAATTACAGGCTGCGGTACCGGTGAGGGCGCTATGCTTGCATGCAACTCATTCCCCGGTGTGCTTTGCGGTCACGTTGTTGATCCAACTGACGCATATCAGTTCACTCAGGTAAACAACGGTAACGCAATCTCCATGCCTTTTGCAAAGGGCTGGGGCTGGGGTGCTGAACTCAATCTTCAGTACGTATTTGAAAAACTCTTTGTTTCCGAGTGGGGTCTTGGCTATCCTCGTGAGAGAGCAGTACCCGAGCAGAGAAACAAGAAAATACTTGACGAGGTAAAAAAGGTAACTCACACAGATATCGTTTATATCCTTGAAAATCTTGACAGAGAACTTGTTCTCGGCGCTCTTGGCGGCAAGCAGTTCAAGGAATTGTTCTATAAAAACTGCAAGGATGAGAGAATTCTTGCTTGCGTAAAGGGACTTATCGGCGAATAAGCCAACAAAATTATACGGTCGGCCATTTGATAAAAAGGGGAAATTTTATCAAAAGAGGTATATGGCAAGGCGCGGCCGTTTTGCCAAAACAATAAAATGAATTCTAAAGAAATTAAAAAAGAATACGGAGAAAAACTCGGTGTTCTTAAAAAAGAGTACAGCAAAGAGAAAAAGGCGATTTTAAAGGAGCGAGGCACGCTTCTTGGTGCGGCAAGGGAAGAGGAGAGAAAAAATTATCACCCCCGACCCGATGACCCGCCAAAGAGGCCTGTGCTTGAGGAGATAGGCAACGCCGTAACACACGGTGTGGGTGCGCTTTTTGCACCGGTTGCATTTGTCCTTATGCTGCTTAAATCAGACAGCTTTGAGGATTACCTTGGCGCATCGGTATATTTCTTCGGCCTTTTCCTGATGTTCCTTATGAGTTGTCTTTATCACTCCTTTAGGTACGGCAGTACGGTAAAACGCATTTTTCGTCGCTTTGACTACTCATCAATCTACCTTTTAATTGGCGCAACCTTTGCTCCGATACTCCTCTCATTTATTGGTGGAATATTCGGATATGTATACTTTAGTGTACAATGGGCGGTAATTATCACAGGAATTACGCTTGTCGGCGTTTTTGGCCCTATTAAGTTCAGACCCCTTCATATGACTCTCTACTTCGTTATCGGATGGAGCGGTCTTATGCTTTTGCCGTGGCTCTTTGCAAACGGCTGGGGGCTGCCGGGCTTTATTCTTCTTGGCGGCGTGGTGTACTCCTTTGGTATGATACCCTTTGCGCTTAAACGTGGCCCGTCACACTTCATCTGGCACTTCTTCGTGCTCCTTGGAGCGATAGTGCAGTGGCTGGGAATTTACTTCTACATCTACTGTTTATAAAAATAATTTTTGGAGGTGTTTATGGAATTCCTCAAATTTCTTGAGAGTATAAGAAATCCTGTATGCGACTTCTTCTTCTCTCTTATCACTCACATCGGTGAAGAAACGGTCTTTATGCTCGTTGCTCTTGCAATATTTTGGTGCATCGGTAAAAGAGAGGGTCTTTACGTTCTTATAACCGGTCTTGTCGGCACTGTGGCAAATCAGTTTTTAAAGATACTTTGTAAGGTTCCGCGCCCTTGGGTAGCAGACGCCGGCTTCAAGCCTGTAGGCGATGCTATAGAGGAAGCAACAGGCTATTCCTTCCCCTCAGGACATACTCAGAACGTTACAGGTACACTCGGATGTGTAGCATCTGCCTGGTATAAGAAAAAGCGCGTGTGGATACCCTGTGTCGTTATCATATTGCTTGTAGCCTTCTCACGTATGTACCTTGGTGTACACTATCCAAAAGACGTTCTGTTCTCACTTGTGTTTGCAACCGTTTTGCTTATTGCTCTTCGCCCCATCTTTATGAACGAGGCAAGATTTTATAAATTTATGCCCTACATAACGGTTATAGCAAACGTTATTACTCTTGCGTTTCTCATCTACGTATTTCTGCAGGATCCCGCAAATTACGACGGTGAGAATTTAGCGAGCGCTATGAAGAATGCGTCTACGCTCTTCGGCTGCACATTAGCCCTTGTCCCCGTTTGGTTTATTGATCAGAAGTATATAAAGTTTGAAACAGACGGCAAGTGGTATGCGCAGATACTCAAGCTCCTTGGTGGCTTTGTCTGTGTTCTTCTCGTAAAAGAACTTATGCGAGCACCTCTTGAGTTCATCTGCTTCGGTCAGATATACGTTGCGCGTGCAATAAGATACTTCCTTATCGTTGTGGTTGCAGGTACGTTATGGCCCCTTACCTTTAAATTCTTCAAGAACTTAAGAATAAAGGCTCTTGATAACCTATTTAACAAAAAAGGCTCAAAAGAGGCTTGATTTTAAAAATAGCACGTGAGTTTTAAAAAATCTTGCGTAAAAAAACAAACAACAAAAAAACAGCAAAAGCAGACGGCTTTGCTGTTTTTTTATTGTTTAAGCCTGCTTTTGCAAACAAAAATTGTCATTTTTTATCACTGCATCAACACGTGAATTGTGCTTTGACCCTAAATAAAAATTTTTAAAAACTATTTACTTTTTAAATATTTTGTGGTATAATTTGCTATGCATGCTATAAATATAAATATTTTATTTGGCTTTGGAGATAAAAATGAAGTGTCCTGTATGTAACGCCCCTGATTCACGCGTGCTTGACTCACGCCCTGTGGATGAGGCAAGCAGTATAAAAAGACGTAGAGAATGTCCTAAGTGCGGCAAGCGTTTTACTACCTATGAGGTGGTTGATACCGTACCCGTAACGGTTATCAAGCGCAGCGGCAAAAGGGAGTTTTTCGATAGACATAAACTTGCTCTGGGTATTGAGCGCGCCTGTCAGAAAAGGCCGGTGGATGCCGTCGAGATAGCCGCATCAATTGAGAGTGAATTACAAAATTCAATTCTTACCGAGATATCAAGTCAGTCCATAGGCGAGATGGTGCTTTCGCGTTTAAGAGACGTAGATATAGTTTCTTATATCCGCTTTGCATCGGTTTACCGTGAGTTTGCGGATATAGACTCCTTTATGGATGAGATAAAGCGCCTTAGTAAGAAAAAGCGCAAAAGTACTGCTGAAAAGGACGGAGGCATAAATGGTTAAGAGTATGACTGCCTTTGGCAGAGGCAGAATAGAGAATGAGGCAAAGACGGTTACGGTTGAAATAAAGAGTGTCAACTCAAGATTTTTTGACTGCAACGTAAAGTGCCCGAGACAGTACCTCTTTATGGAGGAAAAAATCAAAGAGCATATCCGTCAGGGCGTTGTTTCAAGAGCAAAGGTTGACGTTTTCGTAACAGTGCAGGCGCATACGGCTGACGTAGGTGTTATTACGCTTGATAAGGAGCTTGCGAGAAAGTATATTGAGGCTCTTAAAGAACTGCGTGACGGCTTTGATCTTAAGGACGATATCAGCACTATGACGGTTGCGAGAAATCAGGAACTGTTTTCTTATGAGAAACCCGAGGAGGATCTTGAGGGCGAGTGGCAGATTGTAAAATCAGCGCTTGAGCTTGCCGCAGCCGACTACACGAAAATGCGTGAGGCTGAGGGAGAAAAGGCAAGGCTCGACATTTCACAGAAGATCGAGGCGGTAAGAGAGCTTACCGATAAGATAGAAGAGCTTTCGATATCCGACGCCGCATCCTTTAAGGAAAAATTTGAGACACGTATACGCCAGCTTCTTTCGGACGCAAAGGTAAGTGTTGATGAAAACCGTATTCTTACCGAATGCGCGATATTTACCGATAAGATCGCAATTGATGAGGAACTTGTAAGGCTTCGTTCACATTTTGGCGCATTTTACGATATAATTTCATCATCCGAGCCATCGGGTAGAAAACTTGATTTCCTTATGCAAGAGCTTAACCGTGAGACCAACACTATCGGTTCAAAGGCAAATAACGCATCTATTGCACGCTTAGTCGTTGAGGTAAAGGGCATCCTTGAAAAGATACGCGAGCAGGTGCAGAATATAGAGTAGGCAAGAGAGAAGGAATGACTATGAAGTTTATTAACATAGGATTTGGCAATATGGTGTCAGCAGGACGTATCGTGGCAATTGCCGCGCCCGATTCAGCGCCCATCAAAAGACTTGTGCAGGACGCTAAGGAGGACGGCAGAGTAATCGACGTTTCCTGCGGCAGACGCACCCGCTCTGTTATCATTACCGACTCAGAGCATGTTATCCTCTCTGCAATACAGACAGAGACCATCACCAACCGTCTTACCAGTGAATACGATGATAACACTGATGAGGACGAGACAGAAGAATAATTTTTTAGGAGATATATAAAATGCTTTACCCTACCATTGAACAACTTACAAAAGGTGATTTCAACCGCTATGAACTTGTTATCGGTGTTGCAAAGTGTGCTAACATTGTAACCGATGAATATGTTGAGATGCGCAGAAAGGCGCAGGCTATGATCGATAACAGAGAGACCGACAAGTCTCTTTCAGCCCTTATCGATCCTGAGTATAAGGATAAGAAGGCAGTTAAAATCGCTATTGCAAAACTGCAGGACGGCAGATTTGAGATGTACCGTCCAAACGATGCTGACGTAACAAAATAAATCAAAGAAAATAATTTAAGAAAGGCGGTATATTATGTATTGTGCAGTGTATCTTGTAGACGCTCCGTATCATATAGACCGTCCTTTTGATTATTCTGTGCCCGATAAACTTAAGGATCAGGTTTTTGTTGGTGCTATATGCAAAGTGCCATTTGGTAAAAACAACTCCTTGCGCACAGCCGTTATTGTATCCATTAAGGACAAACCTGATGCCGACGGGAATATAAAACCGGTGCACTTGGTAAATACCGACAGATTTTCTCTTAATGAGGAGATGCTGGGTCTTTGTCTGTTTTTAAAGGAGTATACTCTTTGTACCTTTGGCGATGCCGTACGTACGGTTTTGCCTCCGGGCGCTCTTTTTGAAACAACTAACGTAAAGGTGAGAAAAACCTATTCCTTGGCGCTTTCACACGAGGCGGCGGCAACTTTGCTTTTATCAAAGTCGGTGCGTAGCGAGGGACAAAGAAACATAATAAGATATCTTTTAGATATAGAGGCCGCCGACAGAGAGTTGGTAAAGCAACTGCCGGGCGTCTCGGGTGCTAATATAAGTGCCCTTGTCGGTAAAGGTATAATTGAGGAAAAGAGTGATATTGAATACCGCAATCCTTATACCGAGTATGCAAAAGAGCGTGATACAAGCGAGATAGTGCTCAGCCGCGCGCAGAATACAGCCTTTGATACCATAAGTGGGCTCTACAGCGAGGCAAAGCCGAACGCCGCTTTGCTTTACGGCGTAACTGGCAGCGGTAAGACTAAGGTAATAATGAAACTGATTGACAGGGTTATCTTGGATAAAAAGAGCGTTATAATGCTTGTGCCCGAGATATCGCTTACCCCCCAGACTGTTTCTATATTTTGTAAAAGGTACGGTGAGAGGGTAGCGGTAATTCATTCAAGTCTCTCTCAGGGTGAGCGCCTTGATGCGTACAGACGCATACGTGAGGGTCTTGTAGATCTTGTAATAGGCACGCGCAGTGCCATCTTTGCTCCCCTTAGCAATTTAGGTCTTATCGTTATTGACGAGGAGCATGAGCATACCTATAAGTCGGAGAGTGATCCTAAATATCATGCAAGGGATATTGCCGCCTACAGATGCGGTAAAAATAATTCTCTTATGCTTTTGGCCTCTGCAACACCGTCTATTGAGAGTTTTTATAAGGCAAAGTGCGGCTCGTATACCCTTGTTCCTTTAAGGGAAAGATACGGTAATGCCACACTGCCGGATGCTGTTATCGTTGATATGCGGCAGGAGTTGCGCCTTGGCAATCCCTCGCCGATAAGCGACAGACTTTTACGCTCTCTTGAGAGGGTGGATGAAGAGGGGGAGCAGGCAATACTCTTCCTTAACAGGCGTGGATATAACAGCCAGGTAAGCTGTAAGAGTTGTGGCGAGGTAGTATCCTGTCCAAGATGCTCTGTATCGCTTACCTATCACAGAAATAAGGATGGCGGCAGGATGCTGTGTCATCTCTGCGGCTACTCGGAGCCAAAGCCCGGTGTTTGCAAAAGCTGTCTTAGTGACAATCTTTCATTCCTTGGCAGCGGCACGCAGATGGTAGAAAACGATCTTGAAAAATATATACCCTCAATGAGTGTTATGCGTATGGATGCCGATACCACAAGCGGTAAGCTTGCCTATGACAGACTTCTTGAGAGTTTCAGAAAAAAAGAAGCAGACATACTTCTCGGCACGCAGATGGTGGCAAAGGGACACGATTTTCCCGACGTTACCTTAGTTGGCGTGGTCCTTGCCGATACCTCGCTTTACGTGAGTGATTTCCGCGCATCCGAGAGGACGTTTTCGCTCCTTACTCAGGTAATAGGCAGAGCCGGCAGGTCGAGAAAAAAAGGTACTGCAGTAATACAGACCTTCAGCCCCAAGCATGAGATAATACGCCTTGCGTGTATGCAGGATTATGATAAATTTTATGAGGGCGAGATAGCCCTGCGTAAGGAACTTGACTATCCGCCGTTTTGCGATATGGTTACTCTTACGCTTACATCGGATGATGAAAGTAAACTTTTACAGGCAAGTGCAAAACTTAAGGACAGCGCAATCAAAAAACTGGAAAACGACTACAAAGGTTTACCTTTTGTGCTGTTTGGCCCCTTTGAGGCGCAGGTATATAAACTTAATGAAAAGTATAGAATGAAAGCGGTTGTTAAGTGCAGACTTAATAAGGTTACAAGAAAGTTCTTCCACAGTCTTTTGGTAGAGTTTGCTAATGAGCGCGGTGTTACACTCAGTTGCGACCTAAATCCGCAAAACGTTTGATATAGAGAGGAAAGAATAATGGCAAGACTTAGAATAGTTAAATTTGGAGATGAACTTTTACGCAAGGTATCCCGTCCTGTTAGTGAGATAACTCCGCGTATTACAACTCTCATTGACGATATGATAGAAACAATGCGCGCGCATAACGGCTGCGGTCTTGCGGCAGTACAGGTAGGCGTTCTTCGCAGAATATGCGTAATTGAGGTTGAAGAGGGTAAGGTGTATGAACTTATCAATCCCAAGATTATTGCATACGCAGGTGAGCAAGAGGAGACGGAGGGCTGTCTTTCCAACCCCGGCAAATTTGGTCTTGTAAAGCGCCCGGCATCTGTAACCGTACGCGCTATGGATCGCCACGGTAATGAATACGAACTTAACGGTAAGGGTCTTTTAGCAAGAGCAATCTGTCATGAGTGCGAGCATCTTGACGGCAAACTTTATATTGACAGCCAGATAAGAGAGATAAAGGAAGACTAGTAATGATGAGAGTTCTTTTTATGGGCACGCCCGAGATATCGGCAACCTGCCTTAAAGGATTGATTGACGGCGGTGTTAACGTAATCGGTGCTGTAACAGGCGAGGACAAGATAAGGGGCAGAGGCAAAACACTTACCCCGACTGCGGTAAAGGCTCTCGCAAGTGAGTTTGGCATCCCCGTATATACACCAAAAACCTTAAGGGGCGAGGAGTTTATAAATACGCTCAAAGAGATAAACCCCGATATAATTGTCGTTGTAGCGTACGGTAAGATACTTCCCGCGTCTGTTATAGATTATCCAAAATACGGCTGTATCAATCTGCACGTATCACTTTTGCCCGAGTACAGGGGCGCCGCTCCTATGCAAAGGGTAATTATGGATGGTAAGACCGAGACGGGTGTTACCGTTATGCATATGGACTACGGCCTTGATACGGGCGATATTATTTCACAGATATCTTTCCCCATAGGCCCCCTTGATGATTTTGAGACAGTGCATGACAAGAGTGCTGAAATCGGTAAGGAATTGCTTGTAAAAACACTTAGCGAGATTGAAAACGGTACTGCTACACGCACAAAGCAGGATGACAGCCTTGCAACCTATGCGGCTAAGATAGAGCCCGAGGATTGTAAAGTTGACTTTACAAAAGATGCCAAAAAACTTGACTGTATTATAAGAGGTGTTACACCAATTCCTATGGCTTTTGCATACTTAGGCGGCAAAATGCTAAAGATACTTAAGGCGACACCTGTTGATAAAGACGGTGAGGCAGGCAAGGTAATTGAACTTGATGCAAAGGGTAACGGTAGTTTTACCGTAGCCTGCGGCAAGGGTGCTTTAAAAATTACTGCCGTTATACCTGAGGGTAAGGGCAAAATGAGTGCCGGCGACTTTATCAGGGGTAGAAAAATCAGTCTTGGAGATAAGTTTGAATGATAGATATTTTCCTCTATTTCCTTTTTATCTTATCGATAATTTTCGGTATTTACGCACAGATAAAGGTAAATAGTACGTTTAACAGATTTTCCTCTGTTAAGACCTATGGCAAAAGTGCAAGCGAGGTAGCAAGATATATTCTTGATACAAACGGCCTTGGTAATGTAAAAATTGAGCACGTAAAAGGCTCCCTTACCGACCATTTTGATCCGCGCACAAACACCTTGCGTCTTTCGGACACTGTTTTTGACAGCACGTCAGCGGCGGCTATAGGTGTTGCGGCGCACGAGGTTGGTCACGCCCTTCAGCACAAGGAGGGCTATCTTCCTATAAGGATCCGTTCGGCTATCGTGCCCGTAACCAATTTCGCCTCCCGCCTTTTCTGGCCGATAATTTTTCTTGGTGTATTGCTTATGAGCGTTAATCCCGAGGGTATCGGTTACTACGTAATGCTCGTTGGCATCGGACTTTATTCCTTTGTTACCCTTTTCCACCTAGTTACTTTGCCCGGCGAGTACAATGCCTCGCACAGAGCCATGGTACAGCTTGAGGGTATGGGAGTGTACGGTGAGACCGAACTTTGGGGTGCAAAAAGTGTGCTGTCTGCGGCAGCGCTTACCTACGTTGCCTCGCTTCTTGCAAGCGCTATAACCCTTTTACGACTTTTGATGTCATTAAGGAGAAGAAGATGACGGTAAGAGAGGTTGCCCTTTCTCTGCTTTCAGAGCATATAAACGAGGGCAAGTACATAAATCTTTCCCTCTCATCGCATAAGGCAGATAGCCTTT
>JAZOLZ010000017.1:0-52239 GCA_045653505.1 Eubacteriales bacterium
TATCAGGGTTGTATGAAGCAGTTACCCGGCGCCGCGAACGGCGATTGACACGGCAAATCCTTTGTCAAGAAGGCTCCCCCGGAGCCTTCACGGTCCGAATCGAGAGCCGAGACAGGATGGGGTTGTGTGGAGCTGCTACTCACAACTGTCGTCGCAAACATTAAATATCATCTTGCATTTTTACAAAAAAGAATTATAATGTATTTTAGAATGAATTTTACATAACAAGGAGTGCGCTATGATACACGCAAAGTTAAAGGATTTAAAAAGATATATCGGCCTTGGTGATGGCTTTAAAAAGGCAGAGGAAATAATAAGCGGTGGTAAACTTGATATGACCCTTGGCAAGCACGTTGTCAATGAAAATCTTTTTTACTCTATAAGCGAGTATGACCCAAAGCCCGAGGGCGGCATTTATGAGGCTCACAACAAATATATCGATTTACAGATAGTACTTAAGGGTAACGAATACTGCCGTTACAAAGACAGAGGCGATCTTACCGTAAAGGACGCCTATGATTCCGAAACCGACCTTGAGTTTTTGGTGGGCGAGGGTGATCTGTTTACACTTGGTGAAAAGGAGTTCGCCATCTTCTTCCCCGAGGATGCACATATGCCCGGTATAAGCAAGTGTGAGCGAATCGTAAAGTGCGTTTTTAAGATAAAAATATAAGGATAATAAAAACAGACCTTGGTTAGCACATCTGCTTTTCAAGGTCTGTTTTTTGCTGTTTTTGTAAACCCACAGTTTACATTCGCGCCTAATTTTAGTACACTCTGTGATCTCTGCCGCCAAAGGCAAGTATGGTATAATCACTGCCCGTAATACGCGAGGTGATGCGTCCGTCATACTTTTGCGAGAGTTCATCAGGTAAAAGATTTGTTGAAATTATGGTAGAAAGCCCTCTGTTTTGTCTTGTGTTAAAGAGGTTATAAAGGCAAGAGCGGGTAAACTCATTTACAAACTCTGTACCAAGATCGTCAAGTATCAACAAATCGCACTCAAGGTACTTTTGTCCTCTCGGCTCTTCCCTATCATAGCCGCTCTTGAATCTGTCATATTCAAATGCAGAAACTATGTTCTGGCAGGAGTCGTAAAGCACCTCATAACCCTTTTCTATTACGCACTTTGCAATAGCGGTCGATATATGGGTCTTACCCGTACCAGTAGGGCCTATGAGTAAAAGATTTTTACTGTGCTTGCCAAAGTCCTTTGAAAACTCCTTTGCTACCAAAAGGTTGCTCTGCATCCTCTTTAAATTCTTTTCATTATCTTTATACCAGTCTATATCAAAGCTCTCAAAGCACTGCTTTTCAATAAGATTACCCATACCCGAGTTACGCACGCCCTCAAGCACAAGTTCCTTTTTAAGGCACTCGCACATACGGGTATCGATATAGCCTGTATCGTTACATTTTGCGCAGGTAAATTTAACCTCGGTATAATCCTCGGGATAGCCAAGAGATACTATTATCTCTTTGCGGCGCTTACCGAGAGCGAGATTACGCTCTTTTATCTTATTAACGTCACCGCCCGATACCGCCGTCTTAAAGAGCAAAAAGCCGGTCTTAGTAAGTTCACTGTCAATCTCGCTTATCTCTTTTGACTGTCCTCTTAAGGCAACATTACGGCTCTCAGCCAGGTCTATTGCATCCTGTCTGCGCTTTGCAAGGGTTTCCTTTACCCTACTATAACTCTCATAACTGTACATTTACTGCTCCTCTTGGTCACTATCCTTGCCGTAACTACGCTCAAGCGCGCGCTTGAACGCCTCATCAGGATCAAAGTCACCGTATTTCATCTTATGGGTCTTTTCTTCTTTTTTAACATTCTTTGCATTTTTGTTCTGATATGCTATTCTGTCCTTTTCGTGGAAAGTGCGGCATTCATCCACAGTCTTGCATCCCGCCTCGCTCCACTTTAAGAGGAGTTTGTTCATATACTGGAAAGAAAGTTTACCTGTACTAAGAGCGCATATATCATACGCCTCACCGATAATTTCCTTTGAATATCCCAGCTCCTCGCTCCACTTTTTGATATAAGAGCGCTCGCTCTTAGTTAAGTTGCGGTTAAAGATGCCAAAGTCACGCTTAAGTTCTCTTTCAAGCGCACTCTGCGTATCGCGGTTTTTTATATAATCGTTAAGCAGGGTGATATCGTCAATGCCGATGCCGACCAGTCTTATAGCATCATCCACAAGACGGCGCACCGTAAGTTTACCTCTTTGTGACATATCGCTTGCAAGTGTAATTATAAAATCGCTCTGGAGCTTATACTGCATATAAAGGGCGGTAATGCTTGCGCTCTCACTTGGTGAAAGAGCGGCCTTGCCCATAATAGCGGCGCACGCGGCTATCATATCGCTAAGATCCTCATCCCTTATATTCCTTGCAACCTCCTTTGAGGGAGTGTAATCTATCTGCCCTGCCAGAAGTTGCTCCTCAAACTCCTCGGTAATAGTAGGCTCACCGCCACTCTTTTCGGACAGCACACCTGCCTCTTGCCAAAGTGTAATGCTTGATGCCGTACGTGTCTCGGATACCTTAGCTATAGATGCTATCTCAGCCTTATCTGCTACGCCACCCTTTGATATAAGCGCAAGAAGTACACGCAGCTCCTCACGGCTTGCCTCAGAAAAGCACTCGCAATCGGGTATTTTTTTCGTATCTATAAAAAAGGAATATTTGCTCATATCTCCTCCTCGCTATGCTCGTTTCTTATCTCGTAGCAAAGCGTCATAAGAGAGTCTGCGATATGTATATTTTCAACAATTACGGGGAACTCCTCGGGATTAAGCTCTGTGTTTGCAAAATTCCAGATCCCCTTTACGCACTGTGAGAGCAAAGAGGCCATCTCAAAAGCGGCATCCTTGGGCACGGTAAGCACAGCAATATCCACATTATTCTCAAGACAATACTCCTTAAGCGCCTTTATTGAATATATGGGCTTGCCGTAAAATGAGGTGCCTATAAGTTTTTCATCGGTATCAAAAAGCGCGACACAGCTTATGCCTCTTTTATCAAACATACGGCTTGACGCAAGAGCGCGGCCGAGATTACCTGCGCCGACGATAACCGCGCGGTATCCCTCATCGGTGCCGAGAAGTTCGCTTATCTTGCCGTGCAGATAGGTGACGTTGTATCCATATCCCTGCTGACCAAAACCGCCAAAGCAGTTAAGGTCTTGCCTTATCTGTGAGGCCGTAACGCCCATAAGTTTGGAAAGTTCCGTTGAGGATATACGCAACTTATTCTGCTTTATAAGCTCGGTAAGATATCTGTAATATCTGGGAAGTCTTTTAACAACAGCATTCGATACCTCTGTCTTTTTTTCCTTAATTCTTCTCATAAATGTATCCTTTAGTTAGCATATTTCGTCAAGAGCCGATGCATTCAGTGTTGAATCTGCTACGTGTCCGTTTATATAATCGTAATATCCCTGCGCCGCTATCATTGCCGCATTATCGCCGCAAAGAGAGATGGGCGGGATAAATATTCTTCTTTTGTTTTTATCTGCAATTTCCTTAAGTCTTTTTCTTAGGTGCGAGTTGGCAGCAACGCCGCCTGCTACAACAAGGTCACATCCCTCGTTTGTCATAAGCGCAATATCGAGTTTTTTTGCAACCGCCTCAACTGCCATATAGGTGTATCTCGCGGCAAACAAAGGACGGCTTAACTCTATACCTCTTTGCTCATATTTGTGCAAAAGATTTATAGCCGCAGTCTTTAAGCCGGAGAAGGAGAAGTCAAGATTGTCTCCTATAAGAGCAGGGGTGGGCAGATCAAGTTCCTTATCCTTATACGCCTCAGTCTTCTTGTACTTTTTATAAAAGTCATTTTCATCACCCGTAGCCAAAATAAAGCCCTCTTTTGAAAGAGCATCAAAGCCCTTGCCTGCAGGGTAAGGTATGCCTATCATCCTGCCTATCTTGTCAAAAGACTCGCCTATGGCATCATCCCTTGTAGTACCGATAAGTTTAAAATCGGTATAACTGCTTACCTTGTATATGGCAGTATGACCGCCCGAGGCGCAAAACGCGATGAAGGGTGGCTTTGGCACACCGTCCTCAATAAGGTAAGAGGATGCCACGTGACCCTTGATATGGTCAACAGCAACTAAGGGCAGATTGTTTTTTGCCGCAAGCGCCTTTGCAAAGTTTACCGCAACCAAAAGCGCGCCGATAAGACCTGGGTGCGCAGTAACCGCAACAAGGTCTATGTCCCCAAGAGTAACGCCCGCCTTTTCAAGCGCCTCGTAGGTAATGGATGAAATTGCCTCTATGTGCGCTCTTGATGCTATCTCGGGCACAACGCCGCCGTAAAGACGGTGCACCTCTATCTGCGAGGCTATAATATTCGATTTTATCTTAAAGTGGCCGCCATCGTTTTCAACAACGGCACAACTCGTTTCATCACAGGATGATTCAAATGCTAAAATATTCATACTAAATCTCTTCTTTTTTGATAAAGCATTATTACAGCGTCATCGGTAGGGTCCTTGTAATAATTACGCCTTTTTCCTATCTCACAAAAACCAAGGGAGGAGTAAAGCGCAAGAGCCGCTGTGTTTTGACCTCTTACCTCAAGAAAGAGGGTCTCAAGACCCTCGGGCTCAAGATAATCAAGCGCATTTTTTATAAGTCTATAACCTACTCCGCGCCCTCTTTTATCCTCCTTTACCGCTATGCGATAAAGTTCACCCTCAGGGGCAATTATACGTACTATTATGTAGCCGCAAAGTTCATTATTGTCTTTGGCAACAAGACATACGACACTCTCGCTTGCCACAAGGTCGGCAATGCTTTTTTCACTCCACGCATCGCTGAAGCATTCTTTTTCAAGGGCCGCAATCTCGGGTATATCGGTGCCATGACACTTAGAGTATACCATATTAAAGATCCTTTGAAATTTCCTTTAAAAATTCCTTAAAGGCGTCCTTTGTCTCGGGGTGTTCAAGTCCCTTTACCACGTTTGCCTTAAGGAAGCCTACCTTGGAGCCAAGGTCGTATCTCTCGCCCTCAAAGTCAAGCGCATAAACACCCTTATCTCTTGCCAGAATTGCCATAGCATCGGTAAGCTGATACTCACCGCCCGCACCCGGGGCAAGGTTATCTATAATATCAAATATCTCTGGGGTAAGCAAAACTCTGCCAAGGATAGAAAGGTTGGAAAACTCCTCGCCCTCCTTAGGCTTTTCTATCATATCGGTGCAGTAGTATACCTTGTCCTTGTCGGTATTATCAACCTTAAGCGAGCAGTACTTGCGTATATCTGCCATAGGCACCGGCTTAACGCCGACAACTGCCTTGCCGTGTTCCTCGTAAACGTCGATAAGCTGCTTACAAACAGGTGTTTTTGAGAATATAATATCGTCACCGTAAAGCACCACGAAAGGCTCGTCCCCCACAAAGGAGCGCGCCCTGCCTACTGCGTGGCCAAGACCCTTTGTCTCCTTTTGTCTTAAGAAGTAGACGTTTGCCATATCGGATACTGCCTTAAGCCTGTCCGCCTCGGCATCTCTGCCTTTTTTTCTTAAAGCGTTATCGTACTCGATTGAGCGGTCAAAGTAGTTTTCCATAGCCTCCTTACCGCGGTTTGTTATGATAAGGATATCGGTTATACCCGACTCAACGGCCTCCTCTACCAGATGATAAACCGCAGGGGCGTCAACTATAGGGAGCATCTCCTTGGGTACGCCTGCAGAGATGGGCAGCATACGTGTACCAAGTCCTGCGGCGGGTATTATTGCTTTAGTTATTTTTTTCATTCTGACTTACCTCTTTTAAAAATCTTAAGTCCTTATTTCTTGTCTTGATTTATTTCCTCAAGCAGTTTTGCTATCCTTGCGCCGTGCTCCATTGAGCCGTCCTTAACAAAGTTAAGTTCAGGGGTAATGCGCAGATTAAGTGTAGTCGCAAGGTGATGGCGTAACATTCCTGCGCATTTTTTAAGCCCCTGCCCTGCCTCATCAAAATCGCCGATGCAGGAGTAATATACCGTAGCATACTTAAGGTCGGGTGCAACCTCTGCCCTTGTGATGCTCACAAAGTTATCTATAACCTTTGGCTCTCTTACGTTGCCAAGCGCAATTGCAAGTTCCTCGGCAACTGCATCGTTTATTCTTCCTCGTCTGTATTTTCCCATTTTATTTTCCTCTCAAATTTATCTTAAGTCAAATGTATCTTGTTATGCCACGCCCTGTTTTTTCTTTTTCTATACCAAGGGCGCCCGCCTTGGCGCTTGAAACTATATTTACCTTTGGTAAAAGGCACTTAAAGGTAGAATAAAGGCTGGGGAAATGCGTGCAACCCAAAATCAGAGTATCCGCGCCAAAATCCTCTATTTTTTTAGTATATCCCTTAAGTAAAAGCCACAGCTCACGACTGACGCAAGCGTCCGAAGCACCGCCCTCGATATAAGTCACAAGCTCGCCTGAGGGTATTGATAAAAGCGATACGCCAGCCTCAATGGCCTTTGCCTCCCTTAAAAACGCGCCTGAACGCACTGTGCGTAAGGTTGCCAAAAGGGCGATTTTTTTATTTTTGCTCACCTGTAGCGCTTTTTTTGCCACAGGGGTAATTATCGGTACTGTACGCCTTTTTAATTCATAAGGCAAAAGCTCATATACCGTGCTTGCCGTACAGCATCCAAGCAGAACTTTGTCTGCCCCGTTATTTAAAAGATGTCCGATACCGTCTGTTACTATACCTATAAGTTCCCTGCGGCTCTTGTTACCAAAGGGGGCGTTTTTTGTATCCCTATAAAGGATTATATCCGCATAGGGTTGGACCTTTCTTAAAGCAAAAAGCGTGTTTAAGCCACCCATACCGCTATCAAAAATACCTATCATTTTGCCACCTCTATAAGTGAGGTGAGCATTTTTGTAAGCGTTATGCCCTCTTTATTTAAAAGGAGGGGATAAAGGCTCTTTTTTGTAAAACCGGGGGTAGTGTTTATCTCGTTAAGATATACCTTGCCATCCCTTACAAAGTAGTCGCAGCGGCACATCACAAGACCTAACTCTTTAGCAAGCAGTCTTGTGTATTTTTTGATTTTGTCGGATATTTGTAAATCTATATTTACATTTATCTCGGTTTTTGCACTATCGCTCTTATATTTTTCATAATAGTCATAAAGAGCAGCATCACACATTACCTCGCCAAATGATATAACCTCGCCTTGGCCCAAGTTAAGATATGCGCACTCAAGCTCTCTTTTATTTAAAAGGTACTCCTCGACTATTATGCGTCCCGAGGCACTATTTGCATATTCTAAAGCCCCTGGCAAATCAGCGCACTGCAAGCACACGGATATGCCGTGTGAACTGCCAAGGCCTGATGGCTTTATTATACAGGGGTATCCAACGGTATCTCTTATTCTTTTATCTGTATCGCTCTCGCCATACTGCACCGGAACATACGGCAGTGTCGGGATGCCAAGCGCTGTCGCTATATCCTTTGTCAGTACCTTGTCGCTTGCTATGGCTCCACCGATTAAAGACGGGCCTATAAGCCTAATTTTGGCATTGACAAGAGCGCCCTGTACCACTCCGTCCTCACCAAAATCGCCGTGTAAGAGCGGCAGAGCAAAATCTGTCCCGATAACGCCTGCACCACAAAGAAAGCCACTCACACCGCCGATATATACGGGGAACGTCTCTACACAGTGCGCATTAATGTTGCCTGAATATAAAAAGTCCTTATCCACCAAAAGCCATCTGCCCTCTTTTGTTATATAAACGGGCAAAATTTCACAAGCGGCGGTGTCTATATTCTTTATAAAGTTCTGTGCGCTTAGTACGGATATATCGTGCTCCGCCCCGCACCCACCGAAAATAACCGATACCTTAACTTTCATATCATCACCTCTAAGGTAATAATATGAAAAATGTCTTTATCGGGTTATTTACCGTCTCTTAAAACGTATTCGATTTGGATTACTGTTGGCTACCGTTTCTTAAAACGGCTACGCGGTCAAGACCCGCATAGTCCTTGATTATCTCTATCTGCATACCCCAGTCTGCACTTATGGCAGTAAGGTCTGCGCCCTGGTCTTTGCCTATCTCAAAGGCGATAAAGCCGCCTTTTTTTATACGGTTTTTATAAAGGGGAACTATTGCGCGGTAAAAGTCAAGTCCGTCACTACCGCCGACAAGGGCAATCTTTGGCTCAAAGTAAAGTTCCTGATCAAGCCCTTCATACTCTTTCTCTGTTACATATGGCGGGTTTGACAAAACGGCAAACGGCTCCTCTTTGCCAAGCGGCTCAAGGGTTACGTCTGCCCTTAATAGCTCCATTCTGTCTTCTACCGAATTGAGTACGGCATTCTTTCTCGCCAAGTCAAGCGCGCCGACCGATATATCCACCGCAAGGCAGGTAGTCTCCTTGGTGCCCGTAAGAGTGGATATCGCCACACATCCCGAGCCTGTGCAAAGGTCTATAAAATATTCACCCTTTGGGATATTGTTTCTCGCATACTCAACGAGTATCTCGGTATCGGGTCTTGGTATAAGGCAGTCGGGACTTACGGTATATGCCTCGTTAGCAAAATATGCTACGCCCAAAATATACTGCAGCGGCTCACGCGTACAGCGTCTTTGCACTGCATTTATTATCTCACACTCATCGGTATCGACGTCCTCGGTCATAATACGGAGGCTGTCAAAGTCGCCAAAGTGCATAAATATCTGCCTTGCCTCGCCCCTTGCGTTTTCAATACCCGCGTTTTTTAAAAGTTCTGTTGCCTCGCTGAATTTCAAGACACACCTTCCTCTTTTTTATCTTCGGCCGCGGATGCCCCGTCAGGCTCGGTCTTTACAGTTTCCTCTACCTTAGCAGCGCCATCTGTTTCTGTATTGTCTTCATCTGTAAGAGCCTCGGCATCATTTTCAGCCTCTTCATTATTTGTAGGTTCTGCCTCTGCCTTTTTCTCCCAAGGCCTTGAGTTGTAAAACTCCATAAACTCAGGGTATTCGTCTCTTAAGGCGCACTTAAGAGAGATTATAGCAACCTCAAGCATTGATAAATCGGGCTCCTTGGTTGTGATGCGTTGTACCCAAAGTCCGGGGGCTGAAAGGATGCGTACAACTGCATTGTCGTGCTTGCCCGCAAACATAATAAACTCATATCCAACACCCATAACGAGGGGGAGGATAAGCAGTCTTATTACTGTATAAATCCAGGTATCAACACCGGGGATGAGTGTCTTTATTATAATGCCCGCAAAGATGCCGATAAGTATCATAAAGAACATAAAACTCGTACCGCATCTGGGGTGGAAGCGCGTATGCTTTTTAGCATTCTCAGGCGTGAGTTCCTCACCCGCCTCAAAGCAGGCGATAGACTTATGCTCAGCGCCGTGATACATAAAGGTCCGCTTTATCTCGGGCATAAGAGAAACCAAAGCAAGATAAACGATAAATATAGCAACCTTTATAAGTCCCTCAACGATAGAGGATACCCACGGTGCCATTGTAATATTAAACGCAAGGGTAAGCAGATAATTTATGCCCGCGCATATCCATATAGGCAAGAGCAGGAATAAGAATACCGAGAGCGCAAGACCCAAAATAAGGGCGATTACCATAATAAAATCGGTAACGCTTGCGCCAAAGTGCTTTTTAAGCCATTTTTCAAATTTACCCTCGCTCTCCTCGTCAATGCCGAGCGCCTTGGCAGAATTATCAAGGGTCTTAAAGGAGAGGATAAGCATCTCTATAAAGTTGATTACACCGCGTAAAATCGGGATATTCAAAAACTTATGCTTTTGGCGTACTGATACGAAGCTGTCGTTGGTAACGACTAAACTACCGTCCTCCTTGCGACAGGTGGTAACGGTGTTTTTACCCGCCTTCATCATAACGCCCTCAAGCACAGCCTGACCGCCGACCTTTGCTAAGCGGCAATTATTATTGCATTCCTTTTTCATTAAAATCTCGTCCTTTCGCTTTTAGCCTATAGGCTAAACTATGTACACAACACAAAAAAATCGGTTGTATTTCTATCTGAAACGTACACGCACGTGCAGATGCGCACAAATATACACGATAATTATAACATAAAAATAATTAAAAATAAATAGGATGGCGAAAAATTTATAAATATTTTAAAATTGACGTAAAGAGAAACAAAAAAAGGACCTATGCAGAATTGCACAGATCCTTTAAAATATTATTTAAAGAGGTTTGGCCAAACGTTGTCCCACTGCTTTATGTAAAGTGTTTCAAACACCATTTGAGGTAATGAGTCGTCTTCTTCAACCTCGGTTACGGTAATAGTATTCACCGCCTTGCCATCCATAACCACAAACTGTGTTTGCTTCATAGTAACGCCTAACATCTCGGTAACCTGGGTCACCTTTAAGAGATTGTCTATATTGTTTACACTCTCCTTTGTTACAACGATATCCGTAACGTTCATTCCCATATTGTCATAAAGAGTGATGAGCTTCTCTTGGAATTCTTCGGGTGAAGTCTCGAATCCCTCTTCATCCAAAAAACTCACCTGAACGTCAATATTATTGCCCGATCCCTCGGGGTCCATAAGCGTAAAGGTCCAATCCTTGGGATATGCAAAGGTAATACTGCCGTTGTCATAACGCTGATATCCCTCGGGCAGGGTTGGTGATTCGGGGTCAACAAAATAAACGCAGGACGAAAGCGGAAAGGTTGAGGCTAATACAAGTGTAAGCATAAGTAAAGCTGAAATAATTTTTTTCATAATGTATCTCCTTAAAAAGAAACTTATTCAGTCAAAATATAATGCCGCAAAATTTAATTACCGAGTGTTACGACGTTCTTTACCCTATTCCTTACATCCTCAAGCTTATCCTTACTGCATACCACACACATAGGCGCGGTATCAAGGCTCTTATTCAAAAGAGCCGCTATAAGAACAAGGTCATCCTCGCTCGTATCCCTTATTTCTGCAAGGAATTTCATCATATCGTCATAGGTATATCCGGCAAAATAATTCTGCGTTTCTGCCGCGCCTGCCGAACGTGGCGTGAACAGAGAATCCGAGTCAGAAATGGCTCCAATCACAAAATTTGCAAAGTTTTGTTTGCTTTTTGCGAAGTTTTCAAGGAACTCTCCACTCCTTTTGAAAATCTCAATTGACGGGGCCGGATTGGGGTCACGGTAGGAATAGAAGGTGATGCCGCCGTTGCGCTTAAAGCCCATGCCGCCGCCGTACGCGCCGCCCTTTACTCTTACCTCGCTCCAGAGATAGCCGTAGTTCAAAATACCTTTTGCTACAAGCATACTGCCCGAGAACTCACTGTCAAAGTCGTGCATATTTTGTCCGATGCTTGCGTATGAGACCTGGGTGGGTACTACTATTGCCTCGTTAAGCGCGCCAAGAGATGTATGAGGATATCTCTTGCCCATTTTTGTATTTTCTTTTACAGTACCGGCAAGGCACTTAAGAAACTCGCCATCCTCTTTACCTGTATAAGAAACGGTAAGACGGTCGGTGGAAAGTATCTTTTTGGCGATATTTTTAAGTTTATCCTTAAATTCGCATCCTTTGGCATCATAGTTCTTTAAAACGTCTTTTATAAAGAAGTAGAACTCATTGCCCGAGACGTATTCCGTAATAGCGCCTACCGTACTGACGTAGGCAAGGGTGCGCTGCATAGCAAGTGCATGACCTGCGCTCGACGCGCTATCCTCAAAGCCTAAGATAAACTGCTTTATATTGTTTTTTATTACCTCGTCGTTATCAAAGACGGTTTTGTAAAGCATCTCGCTAAGGATATCTTTAACACTTTCCTTTTTGTTTTCAAGTGCGCTTACGTTTATAACAAGATGTGGGCGCAAGGTCTTTTTCTTACGGTTGTTATAGCATACAAAGCTTGCGCTGAGCGCACCGAGCTCTGTCTTTATCCTTGTCTGCAGAGCGCTAGGCGTGTTATATTCGGTGCCCAACTGCTTAAAGAGAAGAATATATGCGCCAAGATGCAAAAGTTCTTCCTTGTCAAAATCAGATACGTCAAAATGCAGTTTTGGATATATGATACCGTTAGTATTTATATCGTGGCTTATAAGTTCGCACTCTGCCGTTCTTTCTACTTTTGTGGGCACTCTCTCAATATCTATAGTGATGTCCTCAAGCGTCAAGCCGGGCAGTGTAGCAAGAGCCTCCTCGCTGTCCTCACTGCTCTGCCACTGTATTAAAGATGAGTTGAGTTTAACAAGTTCATTCAGCTCGTTTTCACTCATACCTGCCTTGATTTTTTCAAGAGCCTTCCTCTCACTCTGTGCTCTCTTCTGACCAAGCGTGCCCGAGGGGATAAGATAGATGTTGGCCTTGTGCTCATCGCTCAAAAGAACTTCTCTTATAAGGCTCTCAAAATAACCCTTATCTATTTTTTCTCTCAGGCTTTTAAAGGTTGCGTTGAATTCAAGGCTTTTAAGCGCGTCACCGCCGTAGAGCCAACTTTCAAGCGCACCCATAGCAAGGATTATACCCGTAGGGTATGAGCCAAAGTCACGCTCCCTTTGTCTGAACTCAAAGCTGTTAAAGGATGCAATAAGCGCCTCTTTATCTATACCGCGCTCGGATATTTCAAGAAGTATTTCTTCTGCCCTTTGACACACACTGTCCATTTTATCGTCCGAGACGTTTTTAAACTCGGTGATAAATATATTTTGCTGTATGCCGTCAACGGTATACATATTTATATCCTCAGCAAGGCCCTCGCTGAGTATCCTCTTTTTAAACTCGGCCTCGTTTGTGCCCGCAAGAGTGTCTGCAAGGATATTAAGAGCAACGGTTTTTTCGGTCTGTAAATAAGTAGAGGTTGCGTTTGCTATATATGCCCTGCCCTTATCCTTTTTATCTTCCCCCTCGCCTATTTCGTACTCATACCTGCCAAGGCTCTTACCGGTGGGGCTCTGCATAGGAATGTCTGCGTTTATATACTGCATATCAAACGCGCCGATAACCGATGATATATTTTCAAGAGTAGCACCAAGATCAATATCACCGTCAAGGATTATTTTTGCGTTTGAGGGGTGATAGTATTTTGCGTGCGCCGCCTTGAAGCTGTCATAGTCAAGGGTCTTTATAACCTCAGGATCTCCGCCCGAGTCATAGGCATAGCAGTTGTCGGGGAAAAGGTGCTTTTTTATATATTCAAGAGAGATATCGTCCGCTGAGGAGTACGCACCCTTCATTTCATTGAAAACAACGCCCTTATATTCAAGTGGGGCATCCTTTTCGTTTATCTCATAGTGCCAGCCCTCCTGATAAAATATCTCGGGCTTATAAAGCGCATTTGGATAAAATACCGCATCAAGATAAACCGATATTAAGTTCTGGTAATCCTTTGCGTTTTTGCTCGAGACGGGATACATCGTTTTATCCGGGAAGGTGAATGCATTGAGAAAGGTCTTCATAGAGCCCTTGAGCAGTTCAACAAAAGGCTCCTTTACAGGATATTTTTTTGAACCGCAGAGCACCGAATGCTCTAAGATATGAAAAACACCGCTTGAGTCGGTCGGTAAGGTCTTAAAGGATATAGCAAAGGTCTTGTTTTTATCCTCTCTTTTAAACCATATAAGTTCACAGCCGTTTTTCTCATAAACAAATCTGTGCATAGTAAGAGAAAGTTCCTCTGAGGGCCTTACTTCCAATAGTTTAAAGCCAAAAAATGTATCGTTTATCTTCATTTAATTCTCCTTAGTAAGCACTATGTAGCACTATGTAATACTTCATCAAGAAATGCGTAGGTCTTAGCCTTGTATTCCTCGGGCGCTATAAGGCAGGACATAGCGTGCTCTGCGCCCTCTACTATAAGAATATCCTTTTTTGCGTTTATACGGTCAAAAATGATAGAACTCATCCTATACGGCACAAGACTGTCTTTATCACCGTGGAAGATGAGAGTAGGCAGTTTTGTCCTTGATATATTATCTATCACGCTTGCCTTTTTTAAATCAAAGCGCCCGAAAATCAAAGCGCCCAGATATACCAAGGGATAAATCAGGTAAGCGGGCATACCGATATCCGATATAATCTTTTTAATGATTTCCTTAGCAGACATAAAGGGACAGTCTGCAACCGCGGCACGCACATTGTCGGGGAGTTTTAAGACAGATGCCTGCAAAATGCTGCTCGCTCCCATAGAAACGCCAAAAAGAACTATCTGATTTTTTGGATACAGAGATACTATATACTCACACCAGCTGCGACAGTCGCGGCTTTCTTTATATCCAAAGGTAGTTGCCGCGCCTCCGCTTTTACCGTGCGCGCGCTGATCGATTAAAAGAATATTCATTCCATACTCTTTTGCGACAAAGAAGCCTTTTGAAAAATCTCTTGCGCTTGAGCCGTGATAGCCGTGCATCATTATGGCAATGGGCGCGTCTTTGCCGTAAAAGTCATAAAACCTGCCAAAAAGACCCGTGCCGTCATAGGCATTTATCCTGTGCTCCTTGTGGGGGGTGCTTATAATTTCCTCTTTACCCCTTTCAAGCATCTCCTTATACTTTTCATATCCCGCCCTCTCCGGCACTCCGGATGGCGGTGTTTTACTTCTTTTAAAGGTTATAGAGTACGCATAATATGCTGCGCCAAGAATGGCAATAGCAAGCACTAAAATAATCACTGATGCAATAATAAACGGCATATTTGTCTCCTTTTGTTTACTTTTCTGTACTGTTTTTCATTAAATCGCGTATCTCGGTAAGAAGTCTTGCGCACTCCAGTTGACTGTCCTCGATTGCCTTTTGTCTTTGGTTGAGTTCTTCTCTTCGGCGCTCGGCCTCTTCCTTTTCGGCCTTTGCCTTTTCCTCATCAAGCCTTTTCTTTTCTTCTTCCTTCTTTATCTTATCGTATTCAAGAAAGTTCTTTGCCCTCATAAGAATACGCAGTACCGCAAAGATACAAAAGGCTACTATAAGAAAATCTATTATCGTCTGTATAAACGTGCCCCAGAGTATCGCCACCTCGGCTGAAAGCACCGTACCGTCAGCGGCAAGTTCTGCCTCCTTTATTACCGTCTTTAAGGCATCAAGACTGTGGCCCGAGGTAAGCAAGGCAACGCAGGGGTTAATGATGTAATTTACAAGACCCGTAACTATCTTTGAAAAGGCGCCGCCTATTACAACGCCGACAGCCATATCAATAACGTTACCCTTGGTTATAAACTTTTTAAAATCCTGCCAGAACTGTTTCATATTTCTTTGTCCTTTAATGGTTTTTATTGATTTTATTTTAACACAAATACCTCGGGCGTGTCAACATGGGCGCGCGGGCTTAAAATAAAAAACACTTGCAAAGCATGTTGTTATGTGGTAAAATTATTATGTAATTGGGATTTATGTATTTACCATAAAGGTTTTACGGTAAATGTATAGGCTCCAATAGCCCGGGATGTGGACGCTACTGTCGCCCCCGGCGCTTTTGGATTTTTTTAGTTTAAAGGACAAAAAGTATGGAAAACTTTAAAAAACACATAAAGGAAATTGAAAAAAAGATTGGCTACACCTTTAAGGATAAGGCACTTTTGGTACAGGCATTTACCCGTACAAGTTACTGTAATGAAAATAAAAAGGCTGGATATCAGTCAAACGAGGTGCTTGAATTCTTTGGTGACAGCGTGCTCTCTGCCGCTATTGTATCCTGCTTTATCGATACGCATACCGAGAGGTACGAATACGGTGTAAAAACAAGACTGAGCGAGGCCGATTTTTCTAACATAAAATCAATTTTATCCTACAAAAAGCAGCTCTCCGACAGGATAGAGGCGCTTGGGATAAACAAATACCTCATAGCAGGTGCAGGCGACGGCAAACTCGGTATAATAGAGCAGCCATCTGTTATGGAGGACCTTTTTGAGAGCATTATAGCTGGCGTTTACATTGACTCAGGCCTTGATATGAAGACGGTTATAGCCGTTGTAAAAAAACTGCTTGACCTCTCGCACTTTTTAAAGAGCGAAAAGAAGATTGAAGAGAGCGCAAAGCAGTCCTACAAAAACCAACTGCAGGAATTTTTAGCAGACAAAAAGCGCCGTCTGCCCCCACCCGTATATAAGACCGAGAGTGAAGACGGCCCCCAGCACCAGAAGAGCTACACGCGTATATGCCTCGTGGGTGATGAGATAGTGGGCAGAGGTGTTGGCAAAAACCTTAAAACTGCCGATGCTGAGGCGGCAAAAAATGCCATTCTCTACCTTGGCGAAAAGGAGAAAGCGGCAAAGAAGCCACAGAAAAAAGAGGCCGAAAAATCCACTGAAACAATAGAAGAAAATAAACCCGGCAAAAAAACGGTTGCCAAAAAGAGCCGGCAAAATCCCATACAGAAGCCATCGGCAAAAGAAAAGACCAAGACGGACGGAGAAAGCAAAAAGCCGAGCCTTAACGAAAACGCCGTAGCCGACCTTAAAGCCCTTGCGCAAAAGAAAAAAGAAAAGGCACCCGAATACCGCGACCTTGGCCAGACAGAAAGTGGCGCGGGTGGAACTATGCGCTATATGATAGAGTGCCGTTTTATGAGCACAGCCACACAGGGTATGGCAACAACAAAAAAGGATGCACGTACACTTGCCGCACACTTAATGCTCGAAAAAGTAAATAAATGATTACAAAATGATGTAAAAAGACACAGAGAATAGCGTGTTGTCCTGCGCCAAAATCTCTGTGTCTTTTTTAATTTAAAAATTGTAAGGGGGATTTTAAATACTTATCCCCTCGCCTCTTAATATCTCTAAGACCTTAAGTATCGCTATCTGCGTCTTTGCATCTCTTATCTCGCCGCGCATAACCATATCTTTTAGTGTGGCAAGGGGTACTGTCTCAACATCGATAAACTCATCCTTATCAAGCTCCCTCTCACCAAAGACAAGATCTCTTGCAAGATAGAGATCTATTTTCTCGCTAAGGAGCGCAGGGGATGTATCTATACCGCCAAGGTAGGCAATGTTTTTTGCCACAGCGCCCGTTTCTTCTCTTAACTCACGCACAGCAGCCTCAAGGTGATCCTCTCCCTCAAAGTCGAGTTTGCCTGCAGGTATTTCAAAAAACACTCTGCCGTGGGCATATCTGTACTGGTGCTCCATTATAACCTCTAAATTATCGGTAAGGGGGATTATGGCAACGGCACCGCCGTGCAGACATATCTCACGCTCGGATATCTCACCGTTTGGCAAAATGACCGTATCCTTTACCATGTGAAGCACCTTGCCCTTAAATATTTCCTCTCGCTGCTTTTGTACCTCGGTAAGACGTGACATAAAAACTCCTTTTATTTCTTATAATAGTATAAAAAGATTTTGGAGGACAAAAAGCCCTCCAACATTTTTATTTTAACACAGTTTTTTGCCCGTGTCAATTATTTTTTATCACCGATCATCACATTTTACATTTTGTACATATTCATCAAAAAAGTTTATAAAATTTTATAAAAACTATTTATTTTTCACAAAAGA
The DNA here is from genome assembly GCA_045653505.1 of Eubacteriales bacterium. Classification (GTDB taxonomy): domain Bacteria; phylum Bacillota; class Clostridia; order Oscillospirales; family CAG-272; genus UBA1740. The sequence goes on from JAZOLZ010000017.1 coordinate 17,434, forward strand.
TATGCTATAATAAATACACAAGGGAGCAATAGCTTCTTTGCATTTTTAGTGAAAGGACCTCGAGTGAGGTTGGCCCACGGCGGGCCAAGGGTAATTTTATGGTAATTACAATTTACGCAAAGCAGATGAGTGTAAGAGAAAGTCTTAAGACTATGATTGAAAAAAAGCTTGCCAAATTTGATAAATTCTTTGGCACCTCTACAGAAGCGCAGGTTACCTGCAAGGTGCGCAAGGGAGTAAAGATTATCGAAATTACCGTACAGTACGGTGGCGCCACCTTCCGCAGTGAGGAGGAGAGCGATACCTTTATCACCGCCCTTGACAGAGCAATAGAGGGTCTTGAAAGGCAGATACGCAAAAACAAAACAAGGCTTGAAAAGAAGGTTAAAAAGGACGCATTTATTATTACCGATGAGGATGACGACGAGTACGAGGAGGAGGGCGAGTTCAGTATCCGTATAAAGACCTATCCCTTTAAGCCCATGACAACCGAGGAGGCAATTTTACAGATGAACCTTTTGGGTCACGCCTTCTTTGTATTTGACGATCAGGATACGAACGATACCTGCGTAGTATATAAGAGAAAGGATGGCGGATACGGTCTTATCGTACCGGAAAGATAAACACCTTAAGATGAAATGAAAGCGGTCTGCAATCGGCAGACCGCTTTTGGTTAGCCACAATTTTCCATATCTGTAAATCAAAAAAACAATTGACAAATAATACCTTATATTGTATACTGTATATACAATAATTTTAAAATTGTGTAAAGGAGATATAAGATGGAAGATATTGCTACCATTCTACTTGTCGCTGTTGGCGTATGTATGCTTATCGGCGCACTTTCCGGCTTCCGCAACGGTGCGGCACGTCAGGTTATCAAGTGTATTACTATCGCGCTTGCCGCTGTAGTTGCTTACTTTGTTACCCTTGCCGTTTATCCCGAGGTAGAGGCTATGTTTGCAGGCCAGAGCTTGCAGGAGGCGCTTGGTACTATAGGCCTTGATATTGACCTTAACAGCATCGAGACCTTCGGCCCTATTCTTGCTGCTCTTGACGCGGCGCTCATTTCAAAGATAATTTCTATTCCGATTGCTCTTATCGGTCTGCCCCTTATATTCGTTATACTCTTCATCACATTTGTGGCAGTACTTGGTTTTATACACTGGATTGCCTGCGGTCTTCTCGGCTTTACCAAGAGAAATAACAATACCGCTACACGCGTATGCGGTCTTGTAGTAGGCGCAATTCAGGGCTTTGCTATCGTGCTTATCGTAACGGTACCCCTTATCGGTATAGTTAATCTTACCGGCAGTGCCGTAGAGGTAATGCAAGAGGAGGATCCCGACGGTGAGCTTACCGTACAGGTGACAGAACTTTACAACAGCTACATCACACCTGTTATCGAGTCCCCGATATATCAGATGATTGCAGACTTCGGCGGCGCGGGCATTTACAACAACTTTGCTATGATCACCGTTGACGGCGATACATACGATATGAACGAGGAGTTCAGAAGTCTTGTAAAGATAGGCGTTAAGGTGCCGGGCTTTGCAAGCACCGACTGGACAAATCTTTCAAACGAGGATAAGGCAAATATGCTTGCCCTTATTGAAACTATTGATGAGTCCGACCTTTCTGCTGAGATAGTTGCAGGTATGTTCAGAGGTCTTTCCGTAGGTATTAAGGATATGGGCATTCTCACTCTGCCCGAGCCTTATGCAACCTTTGTGTTCGATATGATTGACGTATTTTCAGATTCGACCTCTCTTAACGTAGCAAACGACCTTACCACCTTTGTCAACGTATGCTTTATCGTATCCGACTCAGGCGTGCTTTCCGGCGGAGATATGGCAGGTAACATTGATCTACTTATACAGAAGGATGAAAACGGTAAGACACTTATCGATAAGATAATCACTGAGCTTAACTCAAACGATAGAACAAAGCACATTGTAACAGGCCTTACAAAACTTTCTCTTTCTCTTATCCAGGAGCAACTTGGTAATTCTCTCGGTGAAGACGTTAACGTTGAGGAAATGTACAACGGCATCAAGGAAGGCTTTAACGGTATCCTTGAAATTGACACAACAACCACGCCCCCCACTATCGTAAACGAGGAGACGGGCGAAGAGGAGTTGAACCCCGAGTACGTAAAAGAGGTTGAAACCGTTCTTGACACCACTCTTAAGGATCACGATATTGAACTTGAAGAGGACGTAAAGCAGCAGATGGCTGAGATCGTTGCGGAAAACCACGAGAAGTATGAGGAAATGACAGAACTCTCCGATGAGGAGTTTAACGATATGCTCCTTAAGTATTACGATGCATATCTCAAGGCTCAGGAAAACGGCGGCGAGTTTATTCCTCCACAAATCCCCGCTGAATAATTCAGTTGAGTTTTAAAATCAAAAACGGTCGAGAATTTCTCGACCGTTTTTTTGTTTGTTTTCCAAAATACGAGATAAAACCTCAAAAAACAAACACTAAAGTTTACATTATCGCTTGTTTTGGCGCTTGTGCTTTATGGCAAGGGAGCCTATCTTTTTCTTAAGGCACTGCGTGTTATATCCGCGTCTTAGTTTCCATTGCCAGTTACCGTCGGCAACCGAGGGGGTGTTCATTCTACCTTCCTCGCTTGTAAGTTCAAGGTAGTCCTGCATAGGGATTATGGCAAGGTCTGCTATACTTCCAAGAGCAAGTTCTATCATAGCGTATGTAGGGCTCTGTCCTTTATCTATTTTACATTCCTTTTTGAATATCTGCCTTGTGCTCTTGCTTTGCCCCTTATACCAACTCTTAGTGCACTCCGAGTCGTGCGAGCCGGTATAGACTATAGAATTACTGCTCTTATACATGCGTGGCAGATACTCGTTATCCGCCTCATCAAAGGCGAACTGCAGTATCTTCATCCCCGGAAAGCCGGTGTACTTAAGAAGTTCTCTTACGTCATCGGTAATAAAGCCTAAGTCCTCTGCAATTATCTTAGCCTTGGGGTAGGCCTCCTTTATCGCATCAAAGAGTTCCTTGCCCGGCGCGCTTATCCAGTTACCCCTCTTTGCGTTCTCATCGCCAAAGGGAACTGCGTAGAATGATGCAAAGCCGCGGAAGTGGTCTATGCGAAGTATATCGTAAAGCATAAAAGCGCGCCCCACCCTCTTTTTCCACCAGGCAAAATCATCTAAGGACATCACCTGCCAGTTATATATGGGGTTGCCCCAGAGTTGACCGTCATCGCTGAAGGCATCGGGAGGACAGCCTGCAACGACTATGGGATTATATTCATCATCAAGCAAAAACTGCTTAGGACTGCACCATACGTCCATACTGTCAAGAGCCACGTATATCGGCATATCGCCTATAATTACGATGCCCTTTGAGTGTGCGTATTCTCTGAGCGCCTGCCACTGAGTGTCAAATGCATACTGCACCCATTGCCAGAACTCCATCTCGCACTTAAACTCATCTATATATTTTCTCGCTTCCTTTACGTCACGGTGCTTTGGCTCCCACTTGGTCCACTCGCAAAAGTCATAGTGACACTTAAGGGCCATAAAGAGGGCGTAATCATATATCCACTCGCTGTTTTTCTTTAAAAATCTCTTATATTCCTTTGTAGGGACAAAGCGCGAGTGAGCCTTGCGCAAAACGGTGTATCTTTCATTAAACAAATAACCGTAATCCACCCTTTTGGTATCCCACTGTGCACCCTTAAGTTCCTCTTTGGTCAAAAGACCCGCTTTTTGTAAAAGGGACAAGTCAATATAATAAGGGTTGCCCGAGGCCGATGCGGGTGACTGATACGGGCTATCACCGTAGGAGGTAGGGTTAAGCGGCAGGACCTGCCAGCATTTTTGTCCACTCTCCGATAAAAAGTCTACAAAATCAAACGCCTCCTTGCCAAATGAGCCGATGCCGTATTTTGACGGCAGACTGCTTATAGGCATAAGGATACCGCATTTATGTGTAAAGCCAAGGCTTTTGTTCTTCATCAGATAATCCTCTTTGCTACTTTAAAATATCATATATCAATTGTATCATCCGATTTAATGATTGTCAATAAATGATGCTATTTCTTTTTCCTGAAAACCATCCTCATAAGCGCATGAAAATCAAATGGAATAATCGGATAAAGATAAGGCTCCATACCGATAAGCGGGCGATTGGTAGCAAGCAAAATAAATACCGCTATAAGACCAAGCGCAAAGCCCCAGACACCTAGGATTACGGTAAGGGCAAGCAGGAGCATACGGCAGAACTTTACCGCATAGCCGAGTTCTCTGTTTTGCTGGGCAAAATTGGCAATAGCCACAAAAGCCATATAGAAGATTACGTCAACGCACAGCCACCCCACGCTTACCGCAAAATCGCCAAGCAGAAGTCCGCCGACGACAGAGAGAGAGTTTGAGAGCATACTGGGGGTATTCATAGAGGCAATCTTTAATCCGTCAATGGCAAGCTCACAAAGAATAAGCTGCAAGGCTATCGGCAAGGCTCCCGGCTCACTCGGTATAAGAAAGGTCAGAAACTCAGGCAAGACGGCACTGTACTCAAGGTAAAGATACCAAATAGGGGTCACTACCAACGAAAAGAGGAGTATAGCCGTCCTTATAAGCCTTAAATAGGTTCCTGTAAGAGGTGGGAAATAATAGTCGTTTGCCTCCTCAAGATAGTCAAGTATTGATGAGGGCAGTATCATAACCAGCGGCGAGGTATCGCAAAAAATGAGTATCCTGCCCTCAAGCACCTCTGCCGCGGCAGTATCGGGGCGCTCTGTTGTACGGAACTTTGGAAAGGGGTTGAACCAACCGCTTTTTTGTATAGACTCGGCAAGACTCTGCGTGCCGAGGGTCATAGTCTTTGCCTGTATTTTGAGTATATGCTCTCTTACCGCAATTATATCCTTTTCCTTCGCCACGCCCTTGACGTAGGATATCACAACGTCTGTTGCACTCATACCGCCTATATTGTGATACTCCATAGTAAGTCGGCTATCTCTTATGCGGCGGCGAAGCAGCGCAGTATTCATAACAAGGGTCTCGACAAAGCCGTCTCTTGCGCCAAGCATAACCCTGTCTCCCTGCGGCTCCTCAGTGTTCCTTGCAGGATAGGTCCTTGCATCAATAAGCACGGCCTCAGAAGAAAAGGTGGGAGAAAAAAGCGCCGTCTGCCCAGATAGGACCGCCATTATCACCTCATCAAGATCCTGCGATACGGCAACCTCAATATACGGCAGGCTTTCACTCAGGGACTGCGCTGTGCCTATCTGCTTTTTTGACAAAAGATATTGCATTATTCTTTGCATCTCGCCATCCTTGGTAAAGCCGTCTATATAAAAAAGAGTAAGAGGTGTACCACCCGCGCTTAAACGCCTCTCGATTATATCAAAGCTCTCCTTTACCCCAAGTCGGCCTCTTACGGTATTTATGTTTTTTAAGTAGGATGATGACAGTATCTGCATTTTTGCTCCTTTTTGCCAAGAGAGAATATTTAATATATTTTTGGCAAAGTAACTTAAAAAAATACAAAAAAATCCTTGACAAGCCCACTTTGGTATTGTATTATATAAAAGCATAATTGAGAGTTACTCTCATTTTTAAAAAACAAAGACCAAAGAGGCATTATGAGTTATAACACAAACCGTAAAAAAGAACTTACCGATTTTTTAAAAAGCAATAGCAAGAAAGCCTATTCCAGCGAAGAAATTGCCAAGGCAATTTTAGATAACGGCAGGGGCAAAAGCACGCTTTACCGTCTTATAGACGAGCTTGTAAAGAGCGGTGAGGTAAAAAGAATACAGGATAGGGACACAAGGCACGTAAGCTATCAGTATATAGAAAAGGCTGAGTGCCACGAGCATCTGCACCTTAAGTGCGCAGAGTGCGGCAGGCTTATACACCTTGGGCACGAACTTTCCGAGGCGCTTGTAAAGAACATAGAAAATAAGGCGCATTTTGCACTTGATCTTGGCGAGGTGCTCTTTGGTAAATGTGAGGATTGCAGAGGATGAATGAATTTTTGCACGAGGTAGTGCTGCACGGCATTACCGATACACTTAAACTTATACCCTTTCTCTTTTTGACCTATCTCTTTATGGAGTTTATCGAGCACAAGGGTACAAAAAGAATTGAAGAAATAATTAAAAAAACAGGACCCCTTGCCACGCCGATAGGCGCACTCCTTGGCGCTGTACCGCAGTGCGGTTTTTCTGCCGCGAGCGCAAACCTGTATGCCGGCAGGGTCATCAGCATCGGTACCCTGGTTGCGGTTTTTCTCTCCACCTCGGATGAGATGTTACCAATACTTTTATCAAACGGTGGTAATATTTGGGCGATTTTGTCAATAATACTTTACAAAATCGTGGTCGGAATGCTTGTTGGACTTGCTTTTGATTTTATACTACGTTTAGCAAAAAAGGATAAAGAAGATATCGATATTGACCGTATGTGTGAAAGTGACGGCTGCGGATGTGAAAAAGGCATTTTGCCTTCTGCCCTGCACCACACCTTAAGTATCGGCCTTTTTGTACTTATTTTCACCTTTATTCTTAACACCGTTATCTTCCTTATAGGAGAGGATACTCTCGGTGCTATCCTCGGTAATATTCCCGTCCTTACGCATATAGTAGCCGCCCTTGTCGGTCTTATACCAAACTGTGCGGCAAGCGTTGTCTTAAGCGAATTATACTCCGCAGGGATAATCAGCGTCGGAGTTATGCTTGCAGGACTTTTAAGCGGCGCGGGTACAGGTCTTATCGTGCTTTTAAGAGTAAACAGGAGCATTAAGGAAAATGCCGTTATCATCGGCGCTTTAGTACTGTCGGGTGTAGTCTTTGGCCTTATTGCCGACCTCACTCCACTGAGTATGCTTTTTAAACTTTAAAGACAATCGCCCGAGATCAGGCCCTGCCAACAGTATCGGGCGGTTTTGTTTTTTTCTTTTCGTAATATTTTTTAAAATTGCTGCAATAATTTAATATATAAAACAGTTGATATGACAGCCACCAAAGGAGGTGAAAGGTATGCAGAGTTGGAAAAAGCGGGCCATAGACTATATTTTCGGCCTTGCGGTAATAAAGGAGAATGACCCGAGAGTAATACCCTTTACACCGCAAAAAACGGTTATCTCAGGCCCCGAGACGCCCTATTTTAAAAGAGTCAGTCCCGAGAGTGTGGGTATCTCATCAAAAAACATAATAAATATGATCTTTGACCTCGAAGAGGAAATACGCGCAAACGTGCATAGCCTTATGGTGATAAAGGACGGCTGTGTTATCGCAGAAATGGCGGCGCCGGGATACAGTGTAAACACCTCCCACCTTGCCTACTCTATGTCAAAATCGCTTACCGGTATTGCTATCGGTATTGCAAAAGATGAGGGTAAACTGAGACTTGATGAGCGCCTGTGCGATGTTTTACCCGAATACGAATACACCGACCCCCGCTTTGCCGATATAACTATAGAGCATCTTTTAACCATGCAGTCGGGCGTAGCCTTTGCCGAGCTTGGCTCGGTAAGTGAGAGCGAGTGGACTAAGGCGTATTTTGAAGGGATGCTGTCATTCGAGCCCGGCCAGAGCTTTGCCTACAACAGTATGAACTCCTATATGCTCGCCCGCATTATTGAAAGAAAATACGGAGTGAGCCTCACCGAATTTTTGCGCCCGAGAATTTTTGAGCCCTTAAAGATAACCAACTACCACTGGGAGGTGGGCCCTGAGGGAATAGAAAAGGGCGGCTGGGGTCTTTATATGTCGGCCGAAAGTTGGGCAAAAATAGGCCTGATGCTCCTTGACGGAGGCGTGTTTGAGGACAAAAGAATACTCTCCGAGGACTTTATTTTAAAGGCAAGCGAAAGACACAGCTTTGGCAAGCGCGAGGAGGGGGACTTTGATTACGGCTACCATTTATGGGTAAACAAAAAGAAGAGCGATATCCTCTTTAACGGTATGCTGGGACAAAACGTGTGGATATGCCCTAAAAACAATATAATAGTCTCGCTTAATGCAGGCAACAACGAACTCTTCCAGGAAAGCCCTGCAATGGCAATAATAAGAAAGCACCTTGATACAGAACTGATACCGAGGGGGACATTTGGCATATTTGATTACCGTCTTTTAAAAAGATACCAAAGAGACTTTTTCCTGGAAAGAGGGTTTGTAAGACTGCCAAAGCAAAGCAGTGTATCTTTTGATATCTTAGGTAAAAGAGTGCCTCCTATAAGAGATTGGGAGAGGATATGCGGCAGTTGGATATTTGCAAATAACAATCTAAGTATAATGCCTCTTTTTGTAAGAGTGATGCAAAACAATTTTCTCGGCGGTATTGAAAAAATATCTTTTAAGACCGAAAATAGTGAACTTTACTTTACATTTACCGAGGGCAACAAGGACTACACACTCAAAATCGGCTTAGGTAAAATTGAAAGCACAGTGCTTGATATAAACGGCGAAAAATATCTTATATCCGCTATCGGCGCAAAGGATACAGACCAGACGGGATGTGAGGTATATAAGATATCCTTTATCTTCCCCGAGCTGCCAAACACAAGAATGTTAAAGATAAGCCTTGTCGAGAACGACGTAATGCGCTTTGAATTTTCCGAACTGCCAAACCAGAAAATAGCAGAAAAGTATATTGATACCTTTGAAAGTGCCGAGGGTATTACAAGGATAGTCTTTGCCGCACTTAACCGATATCTTGGCGAGGGCTTTATTGAGCGCACGCTTAAGGAGACCTTTAATCCCACACTCAGCGCAGTAAATGCCGACAGCCCGTATACGGACATCTTTCTTGAGGGCGCAAGACGAAGGCAGGAAGATATGGCGGAGCGTATGCGCCTGATTTCCTCTGTAATCGAGAGGGTCACACACCAAGCCGAGGAGGTTGAGGATACCGAGAAAGCAGAACAGAGTACCGAAGACAAGGGCGGCTTTATAAAATCGCTTATAAACCGCATAAGAAAAAAGGGCGCTGTGCGAGCAGATGCAGAGGCGGCGCAGGATATGGCAGACATCCTTGCCAAAGACACCTTACAGCTAAGCGAAAATGTACCAAAGGAGTTGCTCCCCGAGGCAAAAGATAGGGATACTCATAATATTAAAAATGAAGAATAGTAAAATGGCAGAGCGGCTTATATAAGTCTCTCTGCCATTTTTTTCATTCCAAGATAAGTGTAAGATTAGTATAATGCTCAAGGGCTTTGTTTATTACCAATTTATTTTCGCTATAGGTAAAATCAAGCTCTCTTACCTCGCCGTCATAATCAACAATGCTTATCCTCTTGGGCTTAGTACCCTTAAGATATAGCGTTATATTCTCAAAGTCGTCAAGATTTGCATTTGTTATCATAATATAAGACTTATCCTCTCCCTTGTAAAGATAAGGGAAGATACCCTGCTTGTCAGTAAGAAGAGCCGTTTTGGATGTCTTAAGTACGGTCTGTCTTATAACCTCTGATCTCATAGCGCAGTACATTGGGGGCGTTGATATATCGGTAAGGTAGTACGGCATAAGTAAAAATCCCCTGCCAAGCGCAAGGCCGTTTGCCGTTTGCTTATCATTTATATCGCATATTTTCGTGATTATCTTTACATCCTTTTCGTATCGCACGGATAAAACACTGTCCTCGCCCGCACCTCTTACGGATGCGCGGTAATACTCTATACCGTAAGGTCTTATATCCTCCGTGTGCGTCTCGTAAACGTAGACATCGTTGCTTGCGTTCACCCTTTTTGTATCGGTAGCATTTATAAGGCTTAAAAGGTTGCGCTGTTTAAGTATTTCTGTGCACGCGGCATCAAGGATAATAAAGTTGTTTTCAAAAAGCGCTTTAAGCTCAGCATCGGTAAAGTTGGTAGCAACGTCACCAAACAGAGCCACCGTTTTACCCGCAATTTCTTTCTTGCTTGTATAAAAATATGCTATGCCGAGCGAGGCAAGATATGCGCCCGTCTCAAAACTTTTCGGTGAGAGCGACTGCAGTGTGCCCGCTGAGTTATTATGATAGCAGGCAGTCTCGAAAATCGGCACGCAAACACCGTCAAGAGATGAAAATTTTATACCGAGGCGTTTTACTGCGGAAAAATAAGCGCCAAGCCTTTTTGCCTCATTGGCATAACCCGCCTCAACGGCACCGTTACCCGCAAAGCCGTAAAGACTGTAGGTCATACCGTCAAGGCAAAGGGGCATAGATGCCTCAAGTTGAAATCTGAATGCCCTCGGGCTCTTGCGATAAAAGGTAAAGTTACCGTTTTCCGCCTCAGGCCAAATCAAGGTATCATCGCCAGAAAAATGCCTTACAGCCATACTGTTTTTATTAAAGGCATAAACGTATTCCTTACCGGTTGTCTCCAGATAAAACGGCAGGTGAATACGGTTAAGCTTATCATTGCCACGGGATATAGCCGACAAAAGCGCACCCCAATCTCTGCCCTCCATACAGTGCATGGTAGAGGTTGATGACATAAGGGCAACCTTAGTCTTTTCACAGGCCTCATGTACTACCCTTGCAATTTTTTCTCCAAGAGAGATTATGCTCTCCTTTGAGGTATCAAGCCACACCCTTCTTTCAGCAGTGGGCGCGCCCTCTTTGAAGGCAAGAGAAACAAACTCATCCCTTGTATATGACTTGCCTAAGCGGCGGTTAAATTCTTTTATATGCAAATCACAAAAGCAGCCGCCCCACTCAAGAGGAGCGTGATTGTGATAGCGAAAATCATCCTCTATCCAAAAATAGTCAGGCTCTGTTTCCTTTACCAAAAACGCGGCATATTCAAGGAAATATTTTTGCCACTCCTTACACATAGGGCAGGCTACAAGTGCGGATTTAAGGCCGTTTTTGTCAACCATAGTTGTAAAATTCTGGCCTTTTCCAAGTTTTCTGCCCCTGTCAAGGTGTCCGATTTCTATCCAGTTGTTAATGCTGACGCCAATGCCGTTTTTATTTATCTCGGCCTTCGCCCACTTAAGCTTTTCCACCCAAGGGCGCGCCTTTTCTATGCTTATGTGGCCAAAGTTAAAATCCTCGGCATTTATCATAAGAGTAACGTCGTTAAAGCCGTATTTTTTACAGTGCTCTATTACGTCACTGACGCGTTTTTCCAAATGCTTATCGGGCAAAAGTTGTACTCTCAATGAATGAATAAATTTATCACGCATTTTATTTTTCCTTTTTAAAACCACCTGCACTCCATAGGCGCAAGAGTTATATTCTTTATATTGCCGTCTATATCGTAAAGGGTTGTTTTTTGTTCATCTTTTGTGTTGTTTATAACCGCGTATTTTTTGCTCTTTGGATAATATGTGCAGTCGGTATAGGGGTTAGTGGAGTATGCTTTTTGCATATCCCCTTCCTTGCCTGCCGACCAGTACATTGCCCTGAGTAAAAGTCTTGCGTTATCGGGGTTATACGGCAGTCCCGCAATATAAACCGCACGGCCCTTGCCGTAGTTGTTTGCCAGAAGCTTTACCTCGCCTACGTTGACGCTTCTTTTAAATCTGTCCGAGAATTCTATATCAAGAACCTGGGCACCCTTATTTGCGTAGATATTCTTTTTGCCCTCGCCGTAGTCGATATCACCCTTTATATCGGCGGTGATAAAGTGCGGCTTCTTTTCTATATTATATTTATCCTCCGAGAGGTTAAAGCCCCTCTCCATATCGCATCCCAAAACGTCGCTAAGAGCAAAATACCTTGTACCCTTAAGATATGCGGTAGGCTCACCTACACCGATAAAGCCGTGACCCTCATCCACCCATTTTCTTATTGCGGTGAGTATCTCGGGATCTGACCAGTATTCGCCGCCGGAAAATGCCGTATCGGCATCGCCTACGTTGATTATAACGTCAATATTGCCATTAAGAGCGCCGTTTTTGATATCCTCAAAGGAAATGAAACTTACATCGCAGGAAAGGCCCGAGAGCGCCTCATATATACCCTGATATGAATATATCTGCTGATACCAGAGCTCATGCGCCACCATATGGCACATCCAACTGCGCTTTTTGCCCCAGGAATTGAGGATTGCTACGTTAAGGTTGGAATAAGGCTTTGCTCCGCACGCGGCATCAACTATCGCCCTGAATTCGTCGCAGATTTCTGCCGCGCGATCTATAAAGCGAGGGAACTCTGCCGCAAGTGAGAGATAACCGCCAAAGCCCATACGGTCAAGCGGCTTTTTCATCATAGCGCGGCGAGCGGTAGTCCAGTTGCGCTCAAGCTCGGCTATGGCGTTGTCCTCATTACCCGGGAAGAAGGTGTCCGGGAAGAAATAGGGCAAAAATCTGCCCTCACGGTACTTAACGCTCGGTATATCCGAGAGCATACGCACGGTAACGCCGCCGCCTACAGATCCGACTACGGCGTCAAGACCCATATCCGCAAAGTGTTCTCCGTAAGGCTCAGTACCTATCCAGCTGTCGCCGAGGAACATCATTGCCTCTTTGCCTTCTTTATGTACTATATCAACAAGCTCCTTTACCGTTTTGGTAACGTATTTTTCGGTATACTCCATATAGTCAAGGAACTTTTTGGTGGGATTTACAAAATTATTGTGGTATGTACCGCCTGCAACTATATCCTCGGATTTAAGAGCATAGCCATACGCACTAAGAAAGCCGTCAAATGCCCTCGGAGAGGCGGTCATGGGATAACCAAACCAGTCAACGTGCTTTTCCTTGCGATTGTCGTTAAAAACAAGGAAGAAATGGTAAAGGAACGTGGTGTATCTTACCACGTTTACGCTTTTGTTCTCATCACACCATTTCTGCATTCTTTCCTTTATATGATTAAAGGTCTTTTCATACCTGGTATCCATAACCTTATGCTTTTCTATATCCCAGTTGTTTGTGATATAGTTATACATCTGGGTGGAGTCCCACATATTTTTAGCAAAGAAGTTGACGGTGTACTCGTGGTAAGGCACAGTGCCGTTTACTTTTACTCTGTTTTCGCCAAGATACTCCCAGTCAAATACCTCGCTGCCCACGGTACGGTCAAATACCTGCCAGTATTTTTTAGGCTCCTCGGGATTTACCGCAAGCTGCTCCTTGCTGTATCCGTCAAGCAGATCTATTATAAGAGTGTTATCCTTTGCTAAGTTATAGTCGCTCATAAGTAAAACGCACTGCAACTCATCCTGGTTTAGATCTGCCCATTCATTATCGCCTCTTACTACAAAATAGGTGTTATACACCTTTTCTGCAAGTTCATCTGCATTTTTGGGAAGATGGGTACCGTCACAGTCGCGCACTGCGTCAGCGCCCCATTTTTCAAGTATGATTTTAGTACCCTCTACGTAATTTTCATCGGTCGGAATAGTTACTCTGCCCTTCTTTTGCATTTTCTTACCCTCGTTATTTAAAACTAACAAATGCCGCATGCGGCAATATCAAACCAATTCTAACACAAGCCACACTTAAAATCAATAGATTTTATACCTATGGTGTGCGTAAAGTGTGGTATTTTAACCCCGAAAGTTGCAAAAACAGAACTGCGTACTATAAATTTTACAAATTTTTACCATTTTTATGTAAAAATATTTGCACATTTTGTTGACAAAGCATTAAATTGGTGTTACAATAAATTATAATTATATATTTTAATTATAAACTAAAATATTAAGGAGAGAAAAAAATGCCTGAAATCAAGTATGAAGTAGTTGATAAAATCGGCATCGTTAGCGAAAGCAGCAACGGTTGGAACAAAGAACTCAATCTCATCAGCTGGAACGACAAAGAGCCTGTATACGATCTGCGCACATGGTCTCCTGATCACGCGAAGATGGGTAAGGGCGTTACAATTTCAGCTTCCGAGGCAAAGGCGCTTCGCGATATGCTTAACCAGCTTAACCTTGACTGATACATAAAAAAAGAACCGCAATAACTGCGGTTCTTTTTTTAGTCATTTTAGTTTGTTTTTTGGCGGGAGTTACGCCTTTTTAAACTTCTCTTTGAAGAAGTTTATTATGCTCTTGTAATTGAGTATAGCATAGTAAAGCGCTACTATCGGCGCTGCTCCTACCAAGAGGTAGAAGTAGGGGTAAGGACACAGGTTCCAGAAGAACTGCAGAGCAGGGTTGCCCTGAGTGGATACTGAGAACATGTAGTTAACCCAGATAAGATCGCCGAGGTTGTCGTACCAGCTGTACTGTACTGCAAGAGTATTTATAAGCACGTTTATGCCGTATACCACGGTGTACATTATGAGTACCGTCAGCATACAGGGGCCAACGTACTTTGGCTTTGCCTCGATAAGACGAAGCTTTGCCATAATAAAGGGTATCGCGCAGCCCATTACGTGGGAGGTGAAATAAAGCACAAACTCCCAGCTCATAATCGCGTATTCTGCCTGAATGGAGTTAAAGATAACTGCCAATGCGCTCGTTACGCTGAAGAGCATTGCAAGGTTGCCGATAAACTTATTTTTTGTTATTGCCAATATAGGGGTAAGAATTGCGTTTACAGAGCAAAGGTGTATAGGGAGATAACGTAAAATGCTCTGTACAGGCGCCCATACGATAATTTCTCTTATCATAGTTATAGGGCCAAGGAGTGAGTAAAGAAAAAGAATTATAGTCTGTGTCCTCTCGCTCCTGTTCTTTAAAAGAAAATAAAGACCGATGTTATATGCTACTGCCAGTATAAGAGAGGCAATGTGAGTAGGTGAAAAGCTGCCCCATTTCCAGTCCATCAGTGTTTCCATGAATGCATCCAATTTTTTTAAAATCCTTTCGTCATGCTTTGATGCTATTACGGTGAAGAACAAAAGTGCCTTACAAAAACATATACCGCTTCCTACGGCAAGCATTTAAGGTTCATTTAAAGCGTCTTCATGATATCATACAAAATATTTTTTTGCAATAGAAAACAAAAGGAAAGTCGACCAAAATCTCTCTACACTTAAGTTGTTAACAATTTGTGAACGAAAGTCCGAAAAATGTAAATGATTGTTGTTGCTTTTGGCGTATAATGTTACCAATAGTTGCCATATCGGGGCTTTTTTAAGATTTGAGCAAACGGAAAGCAAAACAAAAAACGCCAAGCGCGCATTTTGCGCGGCTTGAGCGTCTTTTAAAAATAAGGTTGTTAATCAACTGTTTTATCCGGTG
The DNA here is from genome assembly GCA_045653505.1 of Eubacteriales bacterium. Taxonomy (GTDB): domain Bacteria; phylum Bacillota; class Clostridia; order Oscillospirales; family CAG-272; genus UBA1740. Next base: position 32,543 of record JAZOLZ010000017.1, read on the forward strand.
CTTTTTAAGAGCCTCTGTGCGCTCCTTTTCAAGCTCCACTATTTTTTGTTGTTTTTTTGCACATCAAGAGTGGCAAGAGCAATAATGGTATTTCTTTCGTTATTTGAACGCTTGCTCAATTGCATCGATGATATCTTTTTTTAAGCTCTCCCGCTCTTCCGCTCTCTTTCTCTCGGCCTCAGCGGCTGCGATATCGGCACGGTATTTTAATACAGCATCAGTAAGAGATCGGGACTGCCAAAAATATTTTTTGTAAAGTCTTATGTTGTGCTTTTCTACAGGTACTGAACAATAATCTGTATTCATTTTGAGGAATTCCTCAAACCTGCACATTGCACTGTACGCAGTCCTTGAGGCAGATATAACGTAATTTATATCATCCTTGGAGGTGGGAATTTCCTTTATAAGCCTCTTTGATTTTTCCCTCATCTCGGCGGCCAAAGTCGTTTTGGCAGCTTTACAATCCTGCTCTGCTCTCTTTTTCTTTATCTCCTCCGCGACGGTAGGAACAAAGCAGAATACACCAAAAATAGCGGCAATTGTTAAAAGATATACGTATAAGTCCGGCACTTCCAAATTTCTATACACATACATTGCCATAATAGAAAGTCCTGCTGAAAGCGCTGCGGTACGCCAAGCAACAGTGGCAATAGAAAAGCTTTCCTTGCTTACCGTTTTATTCCGGATATATTTGTTTTCTGTCTTTTCGGAATAAAATACCTCGTAATAAACTCGCTGATGTTCAAGAATGCTCTGATAATAGGTCAGATGAGCAAATCCGTTCTTGCACTCGAGATATTTACTGCCATAAGACGTACGGGTATCAAGTAAATCCTGCGCATCGCAAATATACTCAGCGCGTTTAAATTCATAAGTGCTGTATGCTCCGCCCTGTATATTTATAAAATCGGATGGTTTTGCAAACGCATTTGTTATTCCAATCAAGCGTTTTTCAAAATCAGATATCGTGGTATTTGTCCTTCTGTGAAATTCCCTTTCAAGCTCACTGAAGTTTACAATCTCTTTTCTGTCCTCGGTTATGCGGCTCAGCATCTTACTTAAATTGGCTACTGCGGCATTAATACCGAGGTCCTCTTTTTTAGCAAAACGGTAAATGGTTTTTTTGTAGTCTTCTAAGAGATTTTTGAACAAACTCTCTTTTCGATTATTCAACTCCGTATGCTCGTTTGAATTTGGATTATATAATCCGCGCTTATGTAGCTCACGTACTTCATCATCTATCACCTTATACCTTTTTTTATACGCATCATTATCAAGATGGTCAATATTCAAGTTTAAAACACGCTGTGCAATCTGCGTCTTTGGCTGTGGCTCCGAAACAGGTGAGCCCCCCGCTCTTTCGGTCGCAAGAATATCATCGTATTGTTTCTTAAACGCATCCAGGTTCTTCTCTAATTGATCAAGTTCCTCTTGGGTGGGTATCTTACCCCCTCTTATAATATCAACCATTCTGCCTGACGTTACCAAATTGTTTTTTTGTTTTTCAGGCGCCATATTTATTCCCCTTAAAAATTCGTTTTACCTGCCTTTATAACAGTTAGCCAACAGCAATTAAGTATGCGTGCGCTTTTTACCGCGGCTGTACTGTTTTGTTAATTATACCACGCGCGCGACGCCATTGTCAACAAAAGTTAAAGCAATCATCCGGGATTTTGATGCAGAGCAATCAAAGATACATAAACAAAGGGGACAACCATAAAGGCTATCCCCTTTGTTTTTGGTGGAGACAACTGGAGCTCGGCAGCAGACGGTTTGCGTTTCAATGCCCGTCTGCGCAGAGTTTGCTCTGCAAACGTCTCCTCGCTATTCATTGCTTATTATCAATTTTTTTCTTTCTGCAGATCGCTCGGTGGTTCTTGTCTGTGTCTCGCAAAAAACAAAAGGGACAACCATAAAGGCTATCCCCTTTGTTTTTGGTGGAGACAACTGGACTCGAACCAGTGACCCCTTGCATGTCAAGCAAGTACTCTAACCAACTGAGCTATGCCTCCGAGGTTAGCAATAATATATTACAATACAAAGGGTCTTTTGTCAATACGTATTAAAAAAATGCATTAAGGAACGTTTATTCCACCGTTTCTTTTTGTAATTGCCTTTTGTCCTTTAAATGCTTATAAAGGAGCGATACAAGATAGCATATCTCATAAATCGCAAAGGATACAAGAAGCACAACGGTACACTTAAGCATAAGATTACTAAAGGTAAAGAATTTGGATAAAACAACTGCAACAGCCATATGGAATATGTAAACGTAAAACGAGCCGTTTTTGCCTATCCATTTATAGTAGAAGGGGCAATCTGCATTATTTATGCCGAGGAAGAACTGCAGCAAAAATACTGCTGCTAAAACACCGGTTAAATACATTTCAAGCGAGATATATTCGGTCTTTACAAGATTGTACTCGCCTATCTGTAAAAAGAAGCAAAGCACACCGAGAGCAAGGTAGATATATTTATACCAGCTCTTTTTGTTAAAATTGAATTTTGCCAAGGTATAGCCTAATGCAAAGTTGGGCAGGCCAAAGAACCATGCGTTACGCGTATAGCGGATGGGCATATCTGTGTTCTGGAAAAGGTACATATAGCCTGCAAAGAAGAAGTATATCGCATAGCATACGGGTATTATGATGTTGTAATAATGAAGCTTTTTAAACCTTACAAGACCATAGTGTACAAGAGAAACAACAAACAGCGCTATCAAAAACCACAACTGCGCACCGGTATAGGTTATAGGGCGGTTGAGGAATAAAAATTCAAGCAAAAAGTCCTCATAAAACAGAGTGGTAAAGTAGTATCCGACGCCCTTGCCGTCCACGTAGCACATAATAAAGTCAAAGATGATGTAAATAAGAAAACCGACTATCATATACTGCGCTGTGCGCTTAATAAAGCCTACCGATTTCTTTTCCAAACGCTCGCTGTCCTCGGTGTAATTAAAATATCCGCTGATCATAAAGAACATCGGCACAGCCAAGCGGTAAAGAGGAAAGTGTGCGTAACTTTCCCCCGCTAAGTGTATGGCTATAACGAGGAAACATAAAAAATATTTAAAAAGATCGAGGTAAACGTTGCGTCCCTTTGATAATTTTACCATACTAAACTCCCAAAACTAAAATTGACATTATTATAGCATAATCGACAATCTTTTGCAAGGGCAAAAATAAACGTCCAGGCATCACATACCTACGCAAGGAATACAGTATCTCTCTTTGTTTGCTATTTAATAATATGTTCATATTTTATTAAAGATTTATTCATATATATTTGATACAATATATAGGCTATATGTACAGAGCGCAATTTAAAATCTAATATGGACCATTAGCTCAGTTGGTTAGAGCTACGGAAATATAATCAAGCGTAAGCGAGTCTGTGCCCTCACAAGCGAGCCACGCGCAGATTGCTCCACGAGTCCTTCGGTTTTACCGAAGAAAGCACGGAGTGCCGCCGCGAAAGAGGCGCGGCTCGTAAGGAGTATAACCGCTCGGTCCTACAAAACAAACAACTTAATATTTGGACCATTAGCTCAGTTGGTTAGAGCTACCGGCTCATAACCGGTCGGTCCTAGGTTCGAGTCCTAGATGGTCCACCAGAAAAAAGCTCATCCGAACAGGATGAGCTTTTTTCAACTAAATCCGCCAATGCGGAATAAATCCACTTTTGTGGATGAAATCGCAAGCGATGAAATCTCGCTGACGCGAGGTGATGGAAAGCGGATTTAATTTCATCTGAGGCGCAAGCCGAAGATTTCATCCGAGAAAAACGAGGATTTCATCACCGTAGGTGATTTCATTTTATAGTTCGACTTTCGTTAAGCTTGCTCCACCAAGAATAACCAAAATTGAACCCTTGTGGTTTGATTTTGGTTATTTCTTTTTGGTTGACTATCTTGATTGACTCGACCTTGCTCTGTGGCTTTGCCACAGAATTAGGTTCGCATTCCCCGACCGAAGATCTGAAAGCTCGCTTTCAAGGCGTAGGTTGCGAGAATATTGACGCCTGCGTCAAAATCCTTGATAATGATTCCACCAGCAAAAGAGAGATAGCCCTTGCGGTTATCTCCCTTTTTCTTTTGCATCGTCGAGGGTTTGAGCTTTAAGACGACCGGTTTGAGCCGAAGGCTACATAATCAAGTGCTGGCGAGTCTGTGCTCGCACAAGCGAGCTGCACGCAGATTGCTCCACGAGCGCAAATCTTTGATTTGTAAGGGTGCGAAGCGCCCCAAGAACATCGTTCTTGGAACGAGCAAGGAGTATAACCGCTCGGGCCTAGGTTCGCATTCCCACCGCAGAGCGACGGTAGCTTGCTGACCGGAGGCAAGGCGAGGAATATTGACACTTTGTATCAAAATCTTATGCACATATTCTTTAAAGTTGTTTATATTTTTACTTGACTTTTAGGCAAAAATATAATATATAATGTTGATACATGTTGCGCAGCGACTACTCCTGTGCAAATTCATATTGTCCTGCGGCTGACGGATTTTTGCGGAATTAACCGCAGTGCCGTAGTGACATATTAATTATTTGCCGACCGTCTGGGCGCACTTTCCTACCGGGATTAGTGCGCCCTTTTTCAGTTTTTACAATCAATAACATCAGTGTCAATTAATTTAATTAAAAAATAAATTGTTCGCAATGGCCATAAGCCGGAAAGGAGATTTACTGTGAAAAAGGTTGGAATTGTTATGGGAAGTGCAAGTGATCTTCCAATCGTTAAGAAAGCCATAGATACGCTCGTTTCGCTGGACGTTCCTTATGAGGTGCACGTTTTTTCTGCACACAGAACTCCCAATGAGACGAGCGCTTTTTCGTCTTCCGCCAAGGAAAACGGATTTGGCGTAATAATTGCTGCGGCAGGTATGGCCGCTCATCTCGCAGGTGTGGTGGCATCCAAAACCACTCTGCCTGTTATAGGTATTCCATGCAAATCAACTAATCTCGATGGACTCGACGCTCTTCTTGCCACGGTGCAAATGCCCTCAGGTATTCCGGTAGCAACCGTTGCTATTGACGGAGCTACAAACGCGGCGCTGTTGGCCGCAGAAATACTTGCTCTATCCGACGAAGCCCTTGCAAAAAGGCTTGAGGACAAGAGAGCAAAGGACACCACCGCGGTTCTTGCAAAAAACGCGGAAATCGAAGCTGAATTTAATAACAAGTAATTTTTCAAAGCTGAAAGGAAAAATAAAATGAAACTCGTTTATACAGGAAAAACAAAAGACGTATTCGCTCTTGAAAACGGAAACTATTTGCTCAAATTCAAGGATGACTGTACCGGCAAGGACGGTGTTTTTGATCCCGGTGAAAACTCCGTAGGTCTTACCATAGACGGAGTCGGTGACGTAAACCTTCGTATGTCTATTTATTTCTTTGAAAAAATTAACGAGGCGGGCATTAAAACTCATTACGTAAGCGCAAATCTTAATGATACCACTATGGAAGTTATTCCCGCAAAGCCTTTCGGCAAGGGACTTGAGGTTATCTGCCGTCACAAGGCGGTTGGTAGCTTCTATCGCAGATACAGCGACTATATTGAGGAGGGTGCAGATCTTCCCGCATACGTTGAGACTACCTTCAAGAATGATGCCAAGGGCGATCCCCTTGTTACCAAGGACGGCCTTGTTGATCTCGGCGTTATGACCGCTGAGCAGTATGATGATATTAAGCTTATGACACAGAAAATCACCGCCATCGTAGCCGACGATCTTAAGACAAAGGGCCTTATTCTTTACGATATTAAATTCGAGTTTGGATATGACAAAAACGGCGAGGTTATTCTCATTGACGAAATAGCATCAGGCAATATGCGTGTTTACAAGGACGGCAAATATATTGATCCCTTGACGCTTTCTAAACTTTTCTTCGCATAATATAGGCGGCGAATTAATCGCCATCACCCACAGGACACAGGAAAGGATTATAAATGGGCGGTTTTTTTGGAGCGTGCCGCAAGTCGGACGCAATATCTGATGTATTTTTTGGCACTGATTACCATTCTCACTTAGGAACAAAGCGCGCAGGAATGGCGGCCTACTGTAACAGTGTTGGTCTACAAAGAGTTATTCATAATATCGAAAATTCACCTTTCAGAACCAAGTTTGACCACATATTTGACGATATGCAGGGTCACAGCGCTATCGGTTGCATCAGCGACTACGTACCTCAGCCATTGCTTATCAGATCAAGGCTCGGAGCGTACGCCATCTGCGTGACGGGTGTTATTAATAACGTGGACGAACTGGTTGAGGAATATCTCAAGGGCGACGGACAGTTCGGAGCTATGACAGGCGGTGCTGTAAACACCACCGAGCTTGTAGCAGCTCTCATCAATAAGAGCCCCAATTTTACCGAAGGAATACGCCACGCCCAGGATATGATAGACGGTACGGCGGCGATCCTAATACTCAAAGACGACGGTCACATCATTGCCGCAAGAGATAAGCACGGCAGACTTCCCCTGGTTATCGGCAAAAACGAGGATGGCTATTGTGCAACCCTTGAGCCCTTTGCATCGACCAAGCTTGATTATGAGATAGTAAAAGAGCTTCGCGCGGCAGAGGTTGTAGAAATATGGGCTGACGGAATGAAGGTTTTGGTAGAGGGACATGATGAGATGAAGATATGCTCCTTCCTCTGGAGCTACTACGGCTATCCTACCTCTACTTACGAGGGAAGCAACGTAGAGGTTATGCGCTATCGCAACGGTGCCATCATGGCAGACAACGACAAGACAAATGGAAAATCCAATGAGATTGATTACGTTGGCGGTATTCCCGACTCGGGAACACCTCATGCCATAGGATATGCCAACAGAAGTGGCAAGCCCTTTGCAAGAGCGTTTATCAAATATACTCCCACCTGGGCGAGAAGCTTTACACCAACAAAACAGTCCGAGAGACAACGTGTAGCGAAGATGAAGCAGATCCCCGTGCGAGAGCTTATTGAGGATAAAAATCTTTTGCTTGTGGACGACTCGATAGTTCGAGGCACACAGATACGTGAGACCGTTGAATTTCTTTATGACAGCGGTGCCAAGGCAGTACATATGCGATCGGCTTGTCCTCCTATAATGTACAGTTGCAAATACTTGAATTTTTCGCGCTCCACAAGCGATATGGATCTTATCGCAAGAAAAATCATTGCCGAGTTTGAAGGTGATGAGGGAGCAAAGCATATAGACGAATACAGCGACTTCAAAACAGAGAGAGGTCAAAGACTTCGGGATGAGCTATGCAAAAGGCTTCATCTCGCATCTATAGAATTCCAGTCACTTGAGGGAATAATTGAGGCAATAGGACTTGAGCCTTGTAAGCTCTGCACCTATTGTTGGAACGGAAAAGAATAAAAAGGAGACGAAATACTATGCATTCACAATCAAAATCCGAGGCCTACGCAAAGGCCGGCGTTGACATAACCGCAGGATATAAGTCGGTTGAGCTTATGAAAAAGCATATTGCAAGAACAAAGAACGAAGGTTGCCTTGATGACGTAGGCGGATTTGGCGGATGCTTTGGCCTGAATCTCTTTGGAATTGAAGATCCGGTTCTGGTTTCGGGCACCGACGGTTGCGGTACTAAGGTAAAGATGGCTATGCTGATGGACAAGCATGACACCATCGGTATTGATGCCGTAGCAATGTGCGTAAACGATATTATTTGCTGTGGCGCAAGACCTCTGTTCTTCCTTGACTACATTGCCTGCGGAAAGAACATTCCCGAAAAAATAGCTTCTATCGTAAGCGGCGTTGCCGAAGGATGCGTTCAGTCGGGTGCTGCTCTTATCGGTGGAGAAACTGCAGAGCATCCGGGCATAATGCCGGAAGAAGAATATGACCTTGCCGGATTTGCGGTTGGTATCGTTGATAAGAAAAAACTGCTTGACAATACTAAAATGGCAAAAGGCGACATTGTTATCGCTCTTGCATCAAGCGGAATTCATTCAAACGGATTCTCCCTAATTCGTAAGGTATTCGATATAGATCACAATCCTGAAAATCTTTATTTCCCCTGCGAAAGTCTTGGTGGAAAATCTATTGCCGATACCCTTCTTACTCCTACAAGGATCTATGTAAAGAGTGTTCTTAATCTTCTTGAAAAGATAAATGTTAAGGGAATCTCACACATTACAGGTGGCGGATTCTATGAAAACATTCCCAGAAGCATTCCCGACGGTCTCGGAGCAAAAATCAACAAGGACTCCGTGAAAATTCTTCCCATCTTCAAGCTTATTGCAGAAAAGGGCGGTATCAGCGAGCGCGATATGTTTAACACCTTTAATATGGGCGTTGGTATGAGCATCGTTGTCTCTCCCGAGGATGCGGAGTGTGCACTTAAAATTCTCAGAGCAAACGGCGAGGATGCGTATATTATCGGCGAGATAATTGAATCCGAGGAAAAAATAACCATCTGTTAAAAAATACGGCAAGCGGTATGTTCTTTGAACCTCTTTCCCTTCCGTTCAAGAAAAACAAAAAATCGGAGGCTACTGAATAATGACCGAAAAAATAAAGAAAATAGGTGTTCTTGTCTCCGGCGGAGGAACAAACCTGCAGGCATTGATCGACGCCGAAGCACAAGGCAAGCTTGGAAAGGGAAAAATCTCTTTGGTTATTTCCTCAAAGCCCGGTGCTTTTGCCCTTGAAAGAGCGGCAGGAGCAAATATTGAAGCAATTGTTATTGCCAGGCGAGACTTTGACAGTATTGCCGAGTATTCAAGGGCTCTTGCAGATGCCCTTTGCGAAAGAGAGATTGACCTGGTTGTATTAGCAGGCTTTCTCACAATCATTGATGAAGAGATGTACGAGAGATTTCCAAACAGAATACTCAATGTTCATCCTGCCCTCATCCCCTCCTTCTGCGGTAAGGGTTACTACGGACTTCGTGTTCACGAGGCGGCTCTTGAAAAGGGCGTTAAGGTATCGGGCGCTACTGTGCATATCGTAACACCCGAGTGCGACGCCGGCCCAATCGTTATGCAAAAGGCGGTTGAGGTAAAAGAGGGCGATACTCCCGAAATTCTCCAGAAACGTATAATGGAAGAGGCCGAGTGGAAGATACTCCCCCAGGCAGTAAGACTTTTCTGCGAGGACAGAATAATTATTGAAGACAGTAAGGTGCATATAAAAGGAGAATAAAATGAAGGTTTTATCTATTAAGGAAGAACTTAATTCTCTTGCCTATCACGGCAGAGGAATAATTATAGGAAAGAGTGCCGACGGAAAGAAGGCGATCACCGCATATTTCATTATGGGAAGAAGCGTGAACAGTCGCAACCGTGTATTCGTGGCAGAGGGTGATGCTATGCGCACCAAGGCATTTGACGAATCCAAGATGGTAGATCCCCACCTTATTATATACTATCCTGTTCGTGTGCTTGGCAACAAGACTATCGTTACTAACGGCGATCAGACAGACACAATTTATCAGCTTATGGACAGGCAGATGACCTTTGAGCAGGCACTCAGAACCCGCGAGTTCGAGGATGACAAGCCTAATTTCACCCCCAGAATTTCCGGTATTATCCATCGTGATAGCGGAGATATGAATTTCGCTATGTCTATACTTAAAAGTGCGGAAGGTGATGACTCCTCCTGCGAGCGATTTACCTACGCGTACTCCAATCCCATTCCCGGTAGAGCAAAGTTTATACATACATATAACGGTGACGGAAATCCCCTTCCTTCCTTTGAGGGCGAGCCTAAAACTCTTGAACTTCCCGATACCGACATAGATTCGCTTACAGATCTTATCTGGACTAATTTGAACGAAGACAACAAAGTATCGCTTTTCGTCCGTTATATTGATATTGCATCCGGCGATAGCGAGACCAGAATAATAAACAAAAACGCATAAGGAAGATTAAAAATGAAAGAATTTGAACTTAAATACGGCTGCAACCCTAATCAGAAGCCTTCAAAGATATATATGCAGGACGGCTCAGATCTTCCCATTGAGATTCTCTCCGGCAGACCCGGCTACATAAACTTCCTCGACGCCTTCAACTCCTGGCAGCTCGTTAAGGAGATAAAGGAGGCTTTGGGCATGCCTGCGGCGGCAAGCTTCAAGCATGTTTCTCCCACCTCTGCCGCGATAGGCAAGCCCCTCTCAGACGCTTTGAAGAAGGCGTGCTTTGTCGATGATATTGAAGGTCTCGACGACTCACCCCTCGCTTGCGCATATGCAAGAGCCAGAGGTACTGACAGAATGTCATCCTTTGGCGACTGGATCGCCCTTTCTGACGAATGCGACCTCACCACCGCAAAAATAATTGCACGCGAGGTGTCCGACGGAATTATTGCCCCCTCCTACTCTCCTGAGGCTCTTGAACTTCTCAAGAGCAAGAGAAAGGGCTCTTACAACGTAGTAAAAATCGACCCCAACTATATTCCTCATGAAACCGAGACCAAGCAGGTGTTCGGTATCACCTTCGAACAGGGGAGAAATAATTTCAAAATCAATCGTGAGCTTCTTTCCAATATTGTAACCGCAAAAAAAGATCTTCCCGACGAAGCAAAGATTGATATGATTATCGCCCTTATCACCCTGAAGTACACCCAGTCCAACTCCGTATGCTTTGCAAAGGACGGTCAGGCCATCGGTGTCGGTGCAGGTCAGCAGTCGAGAATTCACTGCACAAGACTTGCCGGTGACAAGGCAGACCTTTGGCATCTACGTCAGAGTGAAAGAGTGCTTTCGCTTAAATTTGCAGATGGCATAGGCCGTCCTGACAAGAACAATATCATCGATCTTTACCTCTCCGATAGAGATTCAGACACCGTGCTCGGCGACGACGTTTGGCAGAACTATTTCTCCGAGAGACCCGAGCCCTTTACCCGTGAGGAAAAGGATGCATATCTTGCAACAGTCAGCGGAGTTACAGTAGGCTCTGACGCCTTCTTCCCCTTCTCTGATAATATTGACCGCGCGGCTAAGAGTGGCGTAAGCTACGTTGCCGAGCCCGGCGGATCTATCCGCGATGACCTTGTAATTGAGGCAGCGGATAAATACGGCATGGTTATGTCCTTTACCGGTATGAGACTCTTCCATCATTAATATTAAGGAGCTTTCAATGAAACTTTTGGTTGTTGGCGGCGGCGGACGTGAGCACGCTATAATAAAATCGCTGAAAAAGAACGAAAGCGTTGAGATTATCTACGCCCTGCCGGGTAACGGCGGAATTGCATCCGATGCAATATGCGTGGATATCAGCGCTACCGATATAGAAAAAATAGTGGAATTTGCTTTGGAAAACGAGATAGACTATGCGGTAGTCGCTCCCGATGATCCCCTTGTGCTGGGCGCAGTGGATGCTCTTGAATCAAAGGGTATTCCCTGCTTTGGCCCCAGCAAGGCAGCGGCAATAATCGAGGGAAGCAAGGCCTTCTCCAAGGAACTGATGAAAAAATATTCTATTCCTACGGCGGCTTACGAAACCTTCGATGATGTCACGGAAGCACTGAAATATCTTGAAAACACCACCTATCCCACCGTAATTAAGGCTGACGGTCTCGCGCTCGGAAAGGGCGTAATAATTGCCAATAATAAAGATGAGGCTGTGAAAGCGGTAAACTCCATGATGACCGACAAGGTCTTCGGTGCAAGCGGAAGCCGAGTAATAATTGAGGAATTTCTTGAAGGACCCGAGGTATCGGTTCTTGCCTTCACCGACGGTCACACAGTAGTTCCCATGGTCTCATCAATGGACCACAAGAGAGCTCGTGATAACGACGAGGGGCTTAACACCGGCGGTATGGGTACGATTGCCCCCAACCCCTACTACACCGACCAGATCAAAGAAAAGTGCATGAAGGAAATTTTCATCCCCACAATAGAAGCTATGAAGGCAGAGGGCAGAATCTTCAAGGGATGTCTGTACTTTGGTCTTATGATAACCAAAAGTGGCCCTAAGGTGATTGAGTACAACTGCCGTTTTGGCGATCCCGAGACTCAAGTGGTGCTCCCCTTAATTAAAACCGATCTTCTGACGGTTATGAGAGCCGTAACAGAGGAGAAACTTTCAGAAATAAAGGTGGAATTTTCAAACGAAGCCGCTTGCTGTGTTATTATGGCATCAAAAGGATACCCTGAAAAGTATGACAAAGGCTATGAAATAAGCATCCCCGATGATTTAAAGGAGAGCGTTTTCGTTGCCGGAGCAAAGCTTGACGGTAAAAAACTCCTTACATCCGGTGGCCGTGTTCTCGGTGTGATTGCAACCGCAGACAGTCTTTCCGATGCTGTTAAATACGCCTACAACAAGGTTGAAAAAATCCACTTTGACAACAAATATTTCCGCCATGATATTGGCTCAAAAGCCCTCGCAAATTCTGAAAACGGAGGCATTAAGTAAAGTATGGTTTACAGAATCTATGTAGAAAAGAAAAAAGGCTTTGATCACGAAGCACAGGCTCTCACCAAGGAGGCGAGAGAACTTTTAGAACTTTTGGGTGTTGAATCCATAAGAGTAATAAACAGATACGACGTCGAGGGTATCGACAAGTCGCTTTTTGACTACGCCGTAAATACGGTATTCTCCGAGCCTCAGATGGATAATGCAACAGAGGACATCTGCCTTGAAGGTGCCAAAGCCTTTGCTGTGGAATATCTTCCCGGTCAGTTTGATCAGAGGGCTGATTCGGCTGCTCAGTGTATTCAGCTTATTTCAAAGAGCGAGAGGCCTACCGTACGTACCGCAAAGGTCTATGCGGTTTACGGAAATGTCAGCGACGAAGAACTGACAACAATCAAAAAATACGTTATCAACCCCGTAGAGAGCCGTGAGGCATCTATGCAGAGATGCGATACACTTAACATCGAATATACGATTCCCGAAACCGTAGCAACAGTCAATGGATTTATTACTCTTGACGACGCAGGACTTTCCGGACTTCTTGACAGCCTTGGTCTTGCTATGGATCTTGACGACCTGAAATTTTTACAAAATTATTTCAAAAATGAGGAACATCGTGATCCTACCATTACCGAGATACGAGTTGTTGACACCTACTGGTCTGACCATTGCCGTCATACGACCTTCTCAACCCATATTGACAACGTAAACATAACCGATAAGGCGGTAGCCGAGGCATATAACCGTTATCTCGCCTCTCGTGTTGAAGTATACGGCGAGGAAAAAGCAAGCCGTCGTCCCCAGACTCTTATGGATATTGCTACAATTGCCGTCAAGGTCCTTAAAAAGCGCGGCGAACTGCCCGAGCTTGATGAGAGCGAAGAGATAAACGCCTGTTCAATCCACGTAAATGCTACCGTTAACGGCGAGGAGCAGGATTGGCTGCTTAAGTTTAAAAATGAAACTCACAATCATCCTACCGAAATAGAGCCTTTTGGCGGTGCGGCTACCTGTATTGGCGGTTGTATCCGTGATCCCCTGTCGGGCAGAGCATACGTTCATCAGGCAATGAGAGTGACAGGCGCTGCCGACCCACGCAAGTCCCTGTCCGAAACCCTTCCCGGCAAACTCCCACAGAGAAAGATTTGCCAGACTGCCGCAGCCGGTTATTCCTCTTACGGTAACCAGATAGGTCTTGCGACAGGTCACGTGGCCGAGGTTTATCACGACGGCTATGTTGCGAAGCATCTTGAATGCGGCGCGGTAGTCGCCGCTGCTCCTGCCTATAACGTGCGCCGTGAGCGTCCCGAGGCGGGTGACGTTGTTATTCTTCTCGGCGGCAGAACCGGACGCGACGGTATCGGCGGTGCTACCGGCTCATCAAAGAGTCACAATATGAAATCGCTTACCACTATGGCATCCGAGGTTCAGAAGGGTAACGCACCCGAGGAAAGAAAGATCCAGCGTTTGTTCCGCAATCCTGACGTCACCCGTCTTATCAAGCGTTGTAATGACTTTGGCGCGGGTGGTGTTTCGGTTGCTATCGGCGAGCTTGCAGACGGACTTAAAATAGACCTTGATGCGGTTCGCAAAAAATATGACGGTCTTGACGGAACCGAGCTTGCAATCTCTGAATCCCAAGAGAGAATGGCGGTTGTCGTTGAGGCAAAGGACGCAGATAAATTTATCGAATATGCCGAAAAGGAAAACCTTGAAGCATACCGTGTTGCTGTTGTCACCGAGGAAGCAAGGATGGTTATGTCCTGGAAAGGACAGAAGATTGCCGATCTTTCAAGAGAGTTTCTTAACACCAACGGTGCAGACAAGCATACTGCAGTTGATGTAAGCAAAAAAGATCTCTCGGTATTCTCCAAGGCGCTTTACGGCAATCTTCATGATATGGCATCCAGCCTAAAAACAGCAAGCAGACGAGGACTTGTAGAACGCTTTGACGGCTCCATCGGATCAGGCTCGGTGCTTATGCCCTTCGGTGGAAAAACACAGAATACTCCGGCGCAGGCTATGGCAGCCCTTCTCCCCACACTTCCCGGTCAGTTTACAGATCAGGCAAGCGTTATGGCTTGGGGATTTGATCCGGACACCATGTCGGTCGATCCGTATACAGGCGCACGTGCCGCAGTATATAGCTCGGTGGCAAAGATAGTTGCCGCGGGCGCTGATTACAAAAATGCTTACTTAACTCTTCAGGAATTTTTTGAAAAGCTCAGAGGCGAGCCTCAGCGTTGGGGCAAGCCCTTCGCTGCACTCCTCGGCGCTATGGACGCCCAGCTTGAGCTGAACGTCGCTGCTATCGGCGGAAAGGACTCTATGTCGGGAACATTCCTTGATAAGGACGTACCTCCCACGCTTATATCCTTTGCCATAGCACCCATTAAAGCAACAGAGGTCATTTCTCCGGAATTTAAGGAGGCAGCTCATCCCGTATATCTCTTTGCTCCGTCAGATAAGAGCGCTGAATCGACCAAGGCTGCGTGGGAATCATTCCATCAGCTTTGTACCGAAGGTAAGGTAAAATCCGCATGGGCTGTTGAAAACGGTCTTGCCGAAGCGGTAATGAAGATGTCCTTTGGTAACAATATCGGCTTTAAGTCATGCGGCACAGTCGGTGACAATTGGTACAGCACTATGATGTACGACTTCATCGTCGCAGAACTTGAAACTGAAACAGATGCTCCCTACGCTCTTAAAATAGGTGTCACCACCGAAGAACCCAAAATTGTCCTTGATAATGAAAGCGCTACTATTGAGGAGCTTTTACATTTAAACGAGGCAACACTTGAGGGCGTTTTCCCGACTAACGTACCGACTAAAGAAGAGAAGGTCCAGACCTTCTCGCATAACATAGGCTCAATTGCTGCTCCTGCAATCAAGACCGCACGTCCGAAGGTACTGATCCCCGTATTCCCCGGCACTAACTGTGAGTATGACACCGCAAAGGTATTTGCCGACGCAGGTGCTGACACCGAGATTTTTGTTCTCAGAAATCTCACCGCTGACGATACCGCAAGAAGCGTGGAGCAGTTTGCAAAAAAGGTCAAAGAAAGCCAGATAGTATTTATTCCCGGCGGATTTTCCGGTGGTGACGAGCCAGACGGATCGGGTAAATTCATCACTGCCTTTATGCGTAATGCCGAGATCAAGGCTGAAATCCAGAGCCTTCTCGACAATCGTGACGGCCTTATGGGCGGAATCTGTAACGGCTTCCAGGCTCTTATAAAGCTTGGTCTTGTGCCTTACGGCAAAATTATAGATACCGATGCTACCTGTCCCACCCTGACCTACAACGATATCTCAAGACATCAGTCCAGCATTGTAAGAGTAAGAGTTGCCTCGGTAAACTCGCCTTGGCTTAAGGGGGTTAAGGTAGGCGACGTATTCAACGTACCGATCTCTCACGGCGAGGGTAAGTTTGTTGCAGGTGATGCCCTTATCAAGGAACTCAGCGCGGGCGGTCAGATTATGACCCAGTACGTTGATCTTGAGGGTAATCCCACATACGATATCCGCTTCAACCCCAATGGATCTGCCTCCGCTATCGAGGGTATACTCTCGCCCGACGGCCGTGTATTCGGCAAGATGGGACACAGCGAAAGAATTGGCAGAAATCTATATAAAAACGTGGTCGGAGAGTATGATATGAAACTCTTTGAATCGGCTGTAAAATACTTTAAGTAATGGAGAAACAAAATGGCGTATTTATCGGATATTGAAATTGCACAAGTCTGTAAGATGAAGCCAATAACCGAAATTGCAGATAAACTCGGCATTTCGGACGAATATATCGAACAGTACGGAAAGCACAAGGCTAAGATAGACTATAATCTTCTTAAGACCTCAAACCGAACAAACGGCAAGCTCATTCTCGTTACCGCAATCAATCCTACAGCCGCAGGAGAGGGTAAGACCACCACTACCATCGGACTTGCCGACGGACTCTCTCTGCTTGGAAAGAAGGTTGCAGTTGCCCTTCGCGAGCCATCTCTCGGTCCGGTTTTCGGTGTTAAGGGAGGAGCCGCAGGCGGCGGATATGCTCAGGTGGTTCCTATGGAGGATATAAACCTCCACTTCACAGGCGATTTCCACGCTATAGGTGCGGCAAACAATTTGCTGGCGGCTATGCTCGACAATCATATTCAACAAGGCAATAGCCTTGGAATTGATGTGAAGAAAATCACCTGGAAGAGATGCGTTGATATGAATGACCGTCAGCTTCGCTTTGTTGTGGACGGTCTTGGCGGAAGAATAAACGGCACTCCTCGTGAGGACGGCTTTGACATCACCGTAGCCTCTGAGATCATGGCGGTATTCTGCCTTGCAAGCTCTATTACCGATCTTAAGGAAAGGCTTTCAAGGATTGTTGTGGCGTACACATACGACGACAAGCCTGTTACCGCAGGCGATCTTAAGGTGGTTGGCGCTATGACAGCGCTCCTAAAGGACGCGCTCAAGCCTAATCTTGTACAGACCCTTGAAGGCACACCCGCCTTTGTACACGGCGGTCCCTTCGCAAATATCGCTCACGGATGCAACTCGGTTATCGCAACGAGAATGGCAATGAAGCTTGCTGATTACGCTGTTACCGAGGCAGGCTTTGGTGCGGATCTCGGAGCAGAAAAGTTCCTCGACATCAAGTGTCGTATGGCAGGTCTTAAACCCGATGCGGTAGTAGTTGTTGCAACTGTACGCGCTCTAAAACTTCACGGTGGCGCCATCAAGACCGAGCTTAACGAGGAAAATCTTGTGGCTCTTGAAAAGGGACTTCCCAATCTTCTGCGTCACGTTTCTAACGTAAAGAATGTTTATAAGCTTCCCTGCGTGGTTGCGGTAAACCGCTTCCCCACCGACACCGATGCCGAGGTAGAGCTTGTTATTGACAAGTGCCGTGAGCTTGGTGTAAACGTAAGACTCTCTACCGTATGGGCCGATGGCGGCAAGGGCGGTACCGAGCTTGCAGAGGAGGTAATCAGACTCTGCGAGGAAGAAAATAACTTTACCTTCAGCTATGATAGCGACTGCTCTATTGAGGAAAAAATAAACGCGATCGTAAAGAAAATTTACGGTGGTGATGGCGTAGTATTTACTCCCGCGGCAAGGAAAGAGGTTGAAAGACTCACCTCTCTCGGCTTTGGAAACATGCCCGTATGTATGGCGAAAACTCAGTACAGTTTCTCCGACGATCCTACGAAGCTCGGCGCGCCAGAGGGCTTTACCGTTACAGTAAGAAATCTTAAGGTAAGCGCGGGAGCAGGTTTTATCGTGGCTCTTACCGGCGAAATTATGACCATGCCAGGTCTTCCCAAGGTTCCCGCCGCAGAGAAGATCGACGTGGATGAAAACGGTAAAATTAGCGGTCTTTTCTAACTTAACTTTACAAATTAGGAGTAAATGAGGTGAAAAATATGGATCTTAATAAACGACCCGATGATATGGCTCGCATAAATACCAAAGAGCTTGCTGACGCTTTTATATCAGAGCAGATAGATTCGATCAGAAGTCAAGTAGGTGAGAAAAAAGTTCTCTTGGCACTTTCCGGCGGAGTTGACAGTTCTGTGGTTGCGGCTCTGCTTATCAAGGCAATCGGTAAGCAGCTCATCTGCGTACACGTAAACCACGGCCTTATGCGCAAGGGTGAGAGCGAGCAGGTAATCAATGTGTTTGGCAAGCAGCTTGACGCTAACCTTATATATGTTGATGCACAGGAGCGATTCCTCTCTCTGCTTGAGGGTGTCAGCGACCCTGAGAAGAAGAGAAAGATTATCGGAAATGAGTTTATC
Source organism: Eubacteriales bacterium (assembly GCA_045653505.1). GTDB lineage: Bacteria > Bacillota > Clostridia > Oscillospirales > CAG-272 > UBA1740. Next base: position 50,709 of record JAZOLZ010000017.1, read on the forward strand.
AAGGTGTTTGATGAGGAGTCAGCAAAGCTTTCAGGCATTTCCTTCCTTGCCCAGGGTACTATATATCCCGATATAATTGAGTCAAAGGGTGTTAAGGCACATCACAACGTTGGCGGTCTGCCCGAGGATATGGATATGGAGCTTGTTGAGCCTATAAAGCTGCTCTATAAGGACGAGGTCAGGGTTGTTGGAGATACTCTTGGTCTTCCTCACGAGATGGTTTACCGTCAGCCATTCCCCGGCCCGGGTCTTGGAGTAAGATGCCTCGGCGCTATTACCAAGGACAGACTTGAGGCTCTGCGCGAGGCAGACGCCATTCTGCGCGAGGAATTCGACAACGCAGGCCTTGCAGGCAAAGTATGGCAGTATTTCATCGCAGTTCCTGATTTCAAGAGCGTTGGTGTCAGAGAAGGTAAGCGTTATGAGGGCTGGCCCGCAATTATTCGCGCCGTAAATACCACCGACGCTATGAGTGCAACTATAGAAGAAATTCCATATCAGGTGCTTCACAAAATCACCGACAGAATTACCGCCGAGGTTGAGGGAATCAACCGTGTGCTATATGACCTAACACCTAAGCCCATCGGCACGATTGAGTGGGAATAAATATCCCTGAAAAACAAGATAGGAGAAAAAACATGGCAACATATTTTACAGAACCCTCTCGCACTTTTAGCGAATATTTGCTTATTCCCGGTTATACCGACGAAAGATGCGTTCCGGGAAATGTTTCACTTAAAACCCCGTTGGTTAAATATCGCAAGGGCGAGGAATCTTGTCCTATAACAATGAATATTCCTCTCACTTCAGCCATTATGCAATCGGTATCTAACGACACCATGGCGATTGCCTTGGCAAAGGAAGGCGGAGTCTCCTTTATTTACGGCAACCAGAGCATCGAAGACGAGGCTGCAATGGTAGCTCGCGTTAAGAGCTATAAGGCAGGCTTTGTAATAAGCGATTCTAATCTCAGACCCGACGATACCTTAAGAGATGTTCTCGAACTATTTGATAAAAAGGGACACAGCACTATGGCAGTTACCGAGGACGGCAGTGCAAACGGCAAGCTTCTCGGTATCGTTACAAGCCGCGACTACAGGGTAAGCCGTATGACAGGCGATGAGATCGTTTCTACCTTCATGACCCCTCTTGATAAGCTTGTTACAGCGCCCGAGGGAACTACTCTGAAAATGGCAAACGACATTATCTGGGAGCATAAGCTTAATTCCCTGCCTATCGTTGATAAAAACGGTTGTCTTAAGTATTTCGTATTCCGCAAGGACTACTCCCAGCATAAAGAAAACCCCGAAGAGCTTCTTGACAAGAACAAGAGCTACGTGGTTGGTGCAGGTATTAACACACGTGACTATGAACAGCGTGTTCCCGCTCTAGTTGAGGCGGGCGCTGACGTTCTTTGCATTGACTCCTCCGAGGGTTATACTATATGGCAGAAGCGCACCATTGATTTCGTAAGAGAAAAATACGGAAACACCGTCAAAATCGGTGCAGGAAACGTGGTTGATCGCGAGGG
>JAZOLZ010000018.1:0-13551 GCA_045653505.1 Eubacteriales bacterium
AAAGACTTTCTCATTTTGTTTTTTATATTCAAAACAATTGTAACTCATAAATATTAACATTTTGTTTATATAAAAATAATTTTTTATAAAATTTAGCCACAAGGCAATCGAATACGCCTAAATCTATATAAATTCACGCTATTTCCCGAAATCTCGCTCACAAAGTCATTGGCTAATCAGTTTCGTGAAAGGCCTGCAAAGAACATCCTGTAAAGCTCCTCGGGTGTCTCCTTATAGTCCCTCTTTATCCATTCGTCCAAAAGACCGAAAAGACCGTAGGAGTAAAACCTTGAGCGATAACACTCCCTTACGTCGGCATCAAACTGCGGCATAAGTATCTGATAAAAGGCATCGTATATCGCGCTCTGCTCACCCTCGTTATATATGAGGCGAAAGACCTCTTTGTTTTCAAAGCAAAAGGTGAAAAGGTCTCGGGCATTTTTGGCACCGTACTTTTTGCCGTTTTTTCTTACCTGCTTTTGATCCTCAAAGCGCTGCCACAATATTATAAGTTTAAAGGTGAGTACGCTATGCTTGGAGTCAAAGTTGCGAAAATAGGTTGCTCTGCCAACTCCTGCCGCCCTTGTTATCTCGTCTGCAGTTATTTTTTCTATCCTCTTTTCCTTTAAAAGATTGATAAGCGCATCTGCAATACATTCCTTTAAAAACTCTGTACTTTTGGTTCCTCTTGCCATATTTTACCCCTTTTTTATCCTTTTAAAATAAAGATACGATTTTTACGCATTGTATCATTAATGAGATTTTGCTTGACACAAGAACCCGAAACATGTATACTAAAAAGGTACAATCGTATCATTTTTTTACGATTGTAGCACATTTTGGTATAATTTACAAGCAAAAAAGAAAATTAAATCAAGACTTTTTAATTATCCGGCAGCAGCGTTTTTTTACCCTGCCGCTTCACAAAAGGAAGGAAATTTTATGAAAAATCACGTTTTGCACGAGAAGGTTGTATACAAAACCTTCAGAGACTGTGTTGAAGACATTGGTATCAAGTATGCTGACAGAACAGCATTCCGCTTCAGAAAAAAGGCAACCGATAAGGAAATTTTAAGCGCAACCTATCCTCAGTTAAGAAACGACGTAAGAGCACTTACTACCGAGTTTCTTTCTATGGGCTTAAAGGGCAAGCACGTTTGCCTTGTTGGTAAGCTCTCATACGAGTGGGCGCTCGTTTACTATGCAACTCTTTGCGCTAACGCAGTGCTTGTTCCTCTTGATAAGGACTGGAACAGAGTTGAACTTGAAGAAACCACAAAGAGAGCCGACGTTGAGTTCCTTATCCACGATAAGGATCAAAGCGAAAAACTTGCAGGCCTTTACGAGGGTGCTATCATTGTAGACGGTGAGGGCGAAGGCTCTGTAAAAGATCTTATCGCAAAGGGCTACGAAAAAATGGTCAACGGCGATAAATCATACTTTGAAAACGAGATCAACCCGGACGTCCTTTCTCTTCTCGTATTCACATCAGGCACAACAGGCAAGGGCAAGGGTGTAATGCTTACACAGACAAACCTGCTTTCCGATATTGCGGACGCACTTCCCTTTATCGACTTTACCGACAACTCTATCGGCGTATTGCCTCCTCACCACACCTTTGGCTCGTCCATCAACATTCTCGGACATAACTCTATCGGTTGTGAGCTCTATATCTCGGGTGGACTTAAGTACATTCAGAGAGAACTCAAGGAGCTTAAGCCCGGTCACCTGGTGCTTGTACCCCTTTACCTTGAGACATTCTACCGTAAGATATGGGCTAACATCAAGGACCAGAAGAAGGAGGGCCTTATCAAGTTTATGATAAAGGTATCCAACTTCCTTCGCAAGCTCGGTATCGACGCAAGACGCACCTTCTTCAAGCAGATACTCGACGTATTCGGCGGCAACTTAAGAATGGTAGTATCAGGCGGCGCAGGTATCAGCCAGGATATCCTTGACTTCTACGATGCTATCGGTGTATCCGTGCTTAACGGCTACGGTATCACAGAGTGCGCTCCCATTATCTCGGTTAACCACTCGGTTGAGCTTATCCCCGGTTCAGTTGGCCCCGTGCTTGACTGTAACGAGGTTGTTATAAAGGACGTAAGCGAGACAGGCGAGGGTGAGATCTGTGTTAAGGGCTCCAACGTAATGCTCGGTTATTATAAGGATGAGGCTGCAACCAAAGACGTATTTGATGAAGAGGGTTACTTCAAAACCGGCGACTACGGTAAGTTCGGTAAGGGTAATGCGCTCTTTATCACAGGTAGAAAAAAGAACCTCATTATTCTCTCAAACGGTAAGAACGTTTACCCTGAGGAAATCGAGACAGCGCTTATCTCCGTACCCGGTATCATAGACATCATCGTATACGAGGGTCAGTCAAAGAGAGGCGCTATGTATAACCAGATAGTTGCCGAGATCTATCCCGACAACGAGTTCTTCGAGAAGAACGGTATTGAGGACAAGGAAGCTTACTTTAACAAGTTTATCGTTGAGTACAACAAGACTGCTACCGCTTATAAGAAGATCGGTATCCTTAAGGTAAGAGATACAGAGTTCCCCAAGAACACACTTCGTAAAATCATGAGATTTAAGCTCGATATGAGCATAGACTGATAAAAGAAAAAAAGAGGAGTGCGAGCATTTTGTTCGTACTCCTCTTTTTAGGCAAGAGAGAATAATCACCTAAAGCGAACTATATTTACAGTTACAAAAGAACACCGAGAGCAAGCATAATACAAAATCCGACAATGACGGAATAAACTGCAAAAAGCCGTTTGTCGTGTGGTAAAAGAGCCTCAGGCAAGGTGTCAAAAAGGGTAACGTATAGCATAATTCCTCCTGCCAGTGCCAGCGCATAAGGCAGAATAAGGCTTGAAAACGTTACGGCATAATAGCCTATAAGAGTGCCGATAATCTCTATAACTCCCGTCAAGGTAGCATAAAAAAGGGTGCGCCTCTTAGAGTAACCGAGGCTTAGCATAGGTGATATTATTATCATACCCTCAGGTATGTTTTGCAGCGCTATACCAAGAGCAATAAAGAGTGCTGCCCGTGTGTCACCTGTGCCAAAACCAACGCCTGCCGATACCCCCTCAGGCAGGTTGTGTATTGCAATAGCAAGCACAAAAAGTAATGCTTTGTTGTCATTTTTGCTGTTTTTAGATTGTTTTTTAAATTTTTCAAAAAATGTATCTATCAGATTTATGATAAATGCGCCGGCAAATATCATAACAAAAACAAGTATTATATCCGCACCCACGCTATACTCTATAGCAGGTAAAATCAGCCCGAGAATTGCCGCACCGAGCATTACTCCACCGCTAAGAGCAAGTGTTATACTTTTATGTTTTTTTATAAAGCCCGAGGAGAAAAAACCGATAAGCGCGCCCACAACAGTTGCGCCGCCGACCCCAAGGGCGGTTATTATCACTGCTTCTATTTTAAAATTCCCCATTTCTTTAAAAAGTCTTTTATTTTCAGTATATGAAAGGGAGAAAAATTTGCAATGCGCAAAGGCGAGAGAGCGGCAAAAGAAAAAGCATTTTTGCTTTTTTCTATTGACTTTGTTTTTTGAGGGTGTTAATATTAAGTGCATATATTTTTTATATAGCCAACAGTAACCCAAATCGAATACGTTTTAAGAGACGCATTTTCCGCACAAATGCGCCAAAAAGCCTTGAAATATTTCTATATTACTTCAACTTTTTGACTTTTTCTGCAAAAAATCCGTTCTCTTAAAATAATTCTTACATAAAGCGAATGAAAATTTGATGATATTTTTTGAAAATGAATGAAGCAAAGTATGACTTTGCAAGCGAGTTTTCGAGAAATAGCGCGAATTTTCATCACTTTATGCGTGTTCGCTTTAGGTTACTGTTGGCTGAAGGGGATAAATAATGAAAATACCAAAGATAAAGAGCGAATACAGAATTCTTTTTAAGCCCAGCATAAACGGCAACTACGTTAACGACCACTGCATAGTAACAGGGTCCGACGGCAAGGAGCACCTATACGGCATAACAAGTCATGGCGGCCACTCCTATGATGAAAGATATTTTGTACACGCAAGTGGGGATTCTCTCGAATCTGAGTTCTCCGAGCTTGGCAGATCTATCGACAGAGGCACTCTTGCCTGGGCGCCCTCTGTCACCGAAAAGGACGGATATTATTATATGATATACGGCCCCTCGCCCACCTCACTCGCGATCTCACCCGATATGTTTGAGTGGTTTGGCTACAGGATAAATATTGAAGGCGAGCCGCCTATGGCTGTACACCGCGATCACTTTGTTTTAAAGGTGGATGACGGATATATTATGTACGCAAGCGGTATCAAGGATAAGCGCGGATGTATATCAGTAATGCGCTCGGATGATCTTATAAATTGGCAATTTATCGGATATGCGCTTGAGTCGGGTGATAACGCGCCCCTCAGCGGATGCCCCTGGGGAGCCTTTGAGTCACCTTTTGTCCTTAAAAAGGACGGCCTTTACTACCTCTTTACAACCTATACCGATTGCAGTAAGGAAAATTATAACGATACCTTGGTTTTTGTCTCGGCTGACCCACTCTCCTTTGGCGTCTACTACGGCAGTGAAAATGGCGCACAGCCTATCACCACCCTTTATGCCCACGCCCCCGAGATACTTTTTGAAAACGGTAAATATTATATAACAAGCTGCGGCTGGATCGATGCCCCTACCCCAAACAAGGGTTGTGTATCGATAGCCGAGCTTGTATTTGAATAAAACAAACAAGAGGTTTTTATGCCACAGTTTATAATAGCACAGATAATCGGCGCCGGCGCGGCAGGTTTTTCTGCCCTGTCGTTCCAGGGAAAAAGCAGTAAAAGCGTAGTAACGATGCAGTTTATAGGCAACGTGCTGTGGGTATTACATTATCTGCTACTTGGCGGAGTAATGGGAGTTATAATGAATTTGATATGCGGTGTGCGCTCCTTTATCTACAGTAAAAAGGATAAGTGGAGTTTTGCAAAGCACAAGGGTATGCCCTATATCTTTGTCGGACTTGCCGCAGTATGCTACGTGCTTACATTTACCATAGGTAGCGTGCCTTTTACCTTCCCCAAGGCATTCTTTGAGATAATGCCGGTTATGGCGCTCATCACCAGCACCTTTGTGTTTAATATGAAGGACGTATCCAAGGTGCGCAAATACTCTGCCCTGTTTACCTCACCCTTCTGGATGACATATAACATCTTTACAATATCTATCCCCGGTATTATATGCGAGGGCGCGGCAATTATATCAATAATCATCGCTATGATAAGATATAGAAAAAGGTAGTCGCACTTTCAACCCTAAATTTTCAATTTTCAATTAAAAAGGCCTTATATTGCAACATTTGTTTACAATATAAGGCGTTTTTTGTTATTTATCAAGATGTATCGGGTAGTACTTTGCAAGTCCTCCGGATGATGTCTCACGGTAGCCAAGCGGTAGATCCTTACCTGTGTTATACATAGTTTCAACTATAAGGTCAAAGGTTATCTTGCGTGAGTCGGAGAGGAAGTTTGCCAAGGAAGCGGCGTTTATCCCGCGCATTGCGGCAACCGCGTTACGCTCAAAGCAGGGTATCTGCACAAGGCCCGCTATGGGGTCGCAGGTAAGACCCAAGTGATGCTCCATAGCAACCTCTGCCGCATACTCGATTTTGTCTATATCCATTTTATAAAGTTCTGCTATTGCCGCTGCCGCCATTGAACAAGCAGAGCCTATCTCTGCCTGACAGCCACACTCAGCGCCGCTTATAGATGCGTTTGTTTTGATAAGATTGCCGACAACTCCAGCGGTAAGCAGTGCGTTTACTATCTCATCATCAGTAAAGCCGTAGTTTTCCTTTTCATAGCGCAGTACCGCGGGTAAAACGCCGCAAGCGCCGCAGGTGGGGGCAGTAACGATAACTCCACCGCCCGCATTCTCCTCGCTGACCGCAAAGGCATAGGCAGATACAATTCTATCCTCTTTTGTCTGGGGCATTTCTTTTTCAAAATTCTTTTCAATAAGTATCTTAGCCTTGCGCTGTGTACCGAGCCCTCCGTGCAGAATTCCATCCGCCATAAGACCTCTCTCAATAGCGGCCTGCATAGTGCGCCAGATGGTTTTAAGATAATCTCTTATCTCCTCACCCTCGCACTCAACTGCATAGTCATAGATACGGATACCGCGCCTTTTACATTCAGCGGCAATATCGGTAAAGGTTGTAAGCGGATAGTAATCATCCTTAACGAGCGACTTGCCCTCGCCCTCAATTTCAATAGTACCGCCGCCGACACTGTATACCACCATATCCCCAAGGATATCCTCACCGCATTTAGCAACAAGTTTCATAGTATTGGGGTGGTAGGGTGTGGGTGTCTTGCTGTCAAAAATTATCTCACATCTCTTTGGCGCAAGTGTTTCTCTTATCACTCTGTCCGTGCCGTGACCCTCACCCGTTAAGCAGAGTGAGCCATAGAGGTAGCAGACAAAGTTGTCGGCATCACTAAATCTTTCCTTTATAAGTTTAGCCGCTCTCTCAGGGCCCATAGTATGGGAGGAGGAGGGGCCTCTGCCTATTTTATAAAGTTCTCTTAAAGATTGCATATATTTATCCTTTCAGCCGATGTTCACTAAAAAACCTTAAAAATGAAAATACAAGTTTACATTTTCGCTATTTCTATGCCTAAAACACCGTACTTGCTTTGTTTTTCCTTGGAATAATACACTTCCATGTCGGTGTAGCTCGCGCTACAGATATCATCTTCTGTATAACCGCATTTTAAAAGGTCAAGGGATTTATAAAGCGCCTCAAAGCTTTCAAAACGGTGGAGTGCCAAAACGGTACAAGAGAGCCTCTCTCCCGTCTTATTATTTGTAAAGAGTATCTCATCTCCCACCTTGATAAGTTGCCGTTTTTCGTCGTTAAGCCGAAGTTCAATTGTCTTAAAGTTGTCCCTTATATGACAAAAAGGGGCATCCCACAACTTCATCTCGTGTGTCATTTTATTATATCTCCAACACCCGAAAGCACGTAAGTGGGTCGGTAGGGGAAGTTATCAAGATCACTTTCCTTTGTAACGCCCGAGAGAACTAAAACGGTATCTATCTCGGTCTCAATGCCTGCTATAATATCGGTATCCATTCTGTCACCGATAATGGCAACGTCTGCCCTGTGACAGCCAAGTGACTTCAGCGCGTGGCGCATCATAAGAGGGTTAGGCTTACCAACGTAGTATGCCTTTTTGCCCGTTGTCAGTTCAATGGGTGCGATAAGCGCGCGGCAGGCAGGGATGATACCCTTTTCTCCGGGGTCGGTAAGGTCTGAGTTTGTACCGATAAGTTTTGCACCGTTCATAACAAGACGGGATGCCTTTTCTATCTGCTCATAGTTAAGTTGTGTGGTTGCACCGAAAACTACGTAGTCGGGCGAGACGTCGTTCATGCTGAAGCCTGCCTGATAAAGCGCATAGGTAAGACCCGGCTCACCTATTACATATACACTGCCACCGGGACACTGGCTCTTTAAAAACTCAGCAGTCGCAAGAGCACTTGTGTAAAAATGCTCCTCACCCACCTTAAGACCCATGCGTTCAAGTTTTTGCGCAAGTTCTCTTGGCGAGCGGCCCGAGCCGTTAGTCAAAAACAGATATGCCTTATCATTCTTTTCCAGCCACTCAATAAACTCCTTTACATAGGGGAGCAATTTATTGCCGTGGTAGATAACGCCGTCCATATCACATATAAAGCCTTTTTTATCCTTAAGTCTTGATAAATCCATAACTATTGCCTCGCTGGAGTTTTTGTATTATTGTTTACCAAAACTAATTATACCACACCGTTTTTTTATAGTCAAGAAAAAAGAGCCCAACAATAGTCAGGCTCTTCTTTTGTTTTTAGAGAGAAAAAGTGTTTTTTATATTAAAGCAAAATCTTTTTTAGGGAAATGTTATTTGTACGGTTTATGCGCCCCTGCGCTTGAGCGCACCGTAGTTGTTTTTGTCGCATTTTCTTGCGGGTCTAAATCTTATTGCCGTTCTATTTGTCTTAATCATTATTTAGTTCTCCTATTAAAGTGTAAGTGAAGGTGCTGTGTATACTCTGCCTGCAAGCTCCTGATTGAGAAGGTAAAGACCCTTGGGGTCGGTACCGAAAAGTTCGAGTTTGGAAATCATATCGTTTGCGTTGGTCTCCTCCTCGCCCTGCTCCTCGATAAACCAGTCAAGGAACTTCATCGTACGGTAATCCTTTACATCGATTGCCGCTGAGTAGATGTCGTTGATAAGTGCGGTCACGTATTTTTCGTGCTCAAGTCCTGCAAGAAGCACGTCCATATTAGAATTAAGCGCCTTATCGGGCTTGTCGATTGCCTTAAGAGTTACAGGCATAGACTCGTTCTGAAGATAGGTGTAAAAGAGCATTGCGTGATCTCTTTCTTCCTGTGCCTGGATCATATACCAATTAGCAAAGCCGTCAAGTCCCTTTGCTTTGAAATAATTAGAAAAATCAAGATAAAGGTATGCTGAATACAGCTCCTTATTAATCTGATCGTTTAAAAGCTCGTGTACTCTTTTATCCATTTTTATTTCCTCCGTGGGTTTGAATTGTTTTTTGTTTTGTGTCTTTATTATAAAGGAATTTTTCCACCGTTTCTGTGACTTTATCACAAAGTGCCATTAATATATTTTTCTATAAAATGCGCCGCAACCGCACCGTCGGACACGGCAGTTACTATCTGCCTTAATTCCTTAGTACGCACGTCGCCCACGGCATAAACACCGTCAATATTGGTCTTTGTGCCCTCACCTGCTATTATATAGCCGCTATCATCAAGTTTAATCTCAGGGGCAAAAATTTCCGTATTGGGTTCTCTGCCGATGCTGACAAACACGGCATCAACCTCAAGTTCACTTTCCTCACCACTCTCGGTGTTCTTTATTACTATAGCATTGTCTTTTTCGCTGAATTTTAGTCCTTTAAGCAAACTATTCTTTACAAATTCAATGTTTTTCGCCCTGTCCACCGCATCGCTGTGGATTTTTGTTGCTCTGAGAGTATCGCGGCGATGTATAAGATAAACCTTTTTGCAAAGTCCCTTTAAATAGAGCGCATCGCCCACGGCACTGTTGCCGCCACCGACTACCGCAACCGTCTTATCCTTGTAAAAGCGACCGTCACAGTGCGCACAGTAGTGTATACCTCTGCCCGTGTATTCACTTTCGCCGTCGATACCAAGTTCCTTTGCTTTTGCGCCGCTTGCTATCACCACAGTTTTTGCCAAATACTCATCCGTATCGGTGATTACTGACTTTGGATTATCCGAAAGGCGTACTTTTTTTACCTCACCGTAAAGAGTTTTTGCGCCGTACCTTTCTGCCTGTGCCTGCATCTTTGCTCCCAGCTCAAAACCGTCTATATCCTCTATCCCCGGATAGTTTTCTATACTCCCTGTCAGCGCCATCTGTCCGCCAACCGTCATTTTTTCTATAACAAGGACACTTAACCCTGCCCTTGCGCCATAAAGCGCCGCTGTATAACCACCCGGTCCACCGCCAATTATTATCATATCGTATATATCTTTCATATAATTGCCTCTTCTTTATTTTCTATATTTATTTTACCCCAAAACAGACATTGTTTCCGTGATAAAATCACATTTCAAATCATTTGTTTGACTTTTTAGTTTCAGGGTGATATAATTTGTTTTAGTAAAACAATTATCATTCTCTTTGGAGGAGAAAATGGATAAGGATACTCTTGTAGAACTTTTTAAAAACACCTTTCCCTTTTGGGATAATATGCCAAAGAGTGACAAGGACACTTTTTTGCGCTCATCTCAAAATATAAAATTTAAAAAGGGACTAAACATACACGACGGCAACGAATGTACCGGAGTTATACTTATAAAATCCGGCATACTGAGACTTTATATGCTCTCCGAGGATGGCAAAGAGGTAACTCTGTACCGCTTAGGCGAGGGTGATATGTGCATACTCTCTGCCTCTTGTGCATTTGACACGCTTAACTTTGACGTATCAATAGATGCAGAAGAGGATAGCGAATGCATAATAGTAGGCGGATGCGCATACGAGGCGCTGATTAACCGCATGCCCGAGGCAAAGATATTTACATTAGAAACGGCTCTTGCGCGTTTTTCTGACGTAATGTGGGCAATGCAGCAGATACTCTTTATGAGCATGGACAAGCGTTTAGCAATCTTTTTGCTTGACGAGATATCCAAAAGCGGGGGCGACACAGTACGCCTGACGCATGAGCAGATAGCAAAATATATGGGCTCTGCAAGAGAGGTTGTGTCAAGGATGCTCAAATACTTCTCGGGTGAGGGACTGATTATGTCCTCAAGAAGCGAGGGTATTAAGGTAATTGATAAAAAGCGCCTCAGGGCGATGACAATATAAATTCTTTGCAAGCAATAATAAAAGAGGCGCAGAACAGTCTGTGCCTCTTTTGCTGTTTTATAGTGAATTAAAAAAATGATTTGTGCCAAAATACGACAGTCGTGATAAAGAAATTTTGAGCAGAAATCTTTTATCGCGGCCCTATGGCGTATTCTCATACGTCGAGCGGGTGAGTGGGGAATTTTGAGCAGAAACTTTCGTTCTTCGTTCCGAAGCTGTATCTACATACCGCGAGAGGATGAAAACGGAAGTTTATGCCAAAATTTATATCATTGCAAGTATCTGACCCTTGGGTTTTGCGCCAGTCTTTTGCGATACAACCTTACCCTCTCGCATTACAACAAGAGTGGGAATACTGTATACCTTGAACTGTGATGCAAGTTCATTTTCCTTATCAACGTTTACCTTGCCCACAACGATATCATCTCGCTCAGAAGCAATCTCGTCAATTATGGGAGAAACCATACGGCACGGGCCGCACCAGTCTGCGTAAAAGTCGATAAGAACGGTCTTGTCGGTATTTATTACCTCATTAAAATTATCCTTGTTTATATTAATTACCTTCATTTTTCATTCTCCTTTGCTTTTTGTAACTCTATTTTACCCGAAAGCAAAGAAAGAATTCTGTGATTTTGTCACATTAGAAAATGAAGGATATTTTAGCATACGTACAAATATGCGTGTCAATAACGCCAAAGGTCGATATCTTGACTTTTGAAGCAAGGCGGGTGTATAATCGATAAAAAAGCAAGAAAGGAGTGCAAGTATGAAAAAGGCGATAATATCGGTAGTGTGTATTATTATGGTGCTTTTTGTCGCGCTCCTTATTTTGTTTGGCATTAAAACAAACGCGCTGACAGAGAAAACAGGCGAGATAAAAATAGATGCCTACGATAGTGTAAGGCTCACGGATATGCTGGTGCTATACACCAAGGAGCACGAGCGAAATGAGTACGGATACGAGTTGCTTGTAGACACACTCAGCGGTAAAGTAAGAGATAAGGATAAAAAGGTTGAATACACAAGCGGATGCTATATCATAAGCGGTCACGGTGAAAAGGCCGTATTTTTAAAAAACGTCCGAGTAGGTGATACGGTTAAGGTGGAGGATACAAAGGTGACCTTTGCAAGAAACACCCTTATATCCGGCCTTGAAGGATTAAAGGCAATCAGTGATAAAACGGATGCGCTTATAAGCCAAAGGCGTTTAGACCTTTATGATATAGATGAAAACGGCATCAAAAGAGCAAGTGAAGACTTTGATTTTAAGATACTGGAGCTTTTTGGCTACATTATCTTTAACGATATTACCAAAGATGAGCTTGATAACAAAATTCAAGATTTAGAGGAAATTATCAACCAAAAATACTATTATAGTTTACAAAACCGTGCAGTTGAGGGCAGAGGACTATGGCATAGGCCGAACAACACCGCGATAAATGAGTTGACCCTTGACGGTGTAAAAGAGCTAGTAAAGCACATAAAGGCACTGGGCATAAACACCCTATACGTTGAAACCTATTGGCACGGGCGCACCACCTATTTCAGCGATTATCTTAACACGCAGCACCCCGCCACAAAAGACGGCGAGTACGGTGAGTATGGCAATGATTATATGCTTGCCATTATCAGCGAGTGCCACAAGGAGGGCATTGAGGTACATGCGTGGGTTGAGACGTTAAGCGCAAATTTTGGCCCCAACGCTTATCCGTCTTATATAAAAGAAAAGTGGGTATGCTATAGTGAGGGTGGCAAGCCAACCGAGAATTTTTTAGACCCGTCCAACCCCGAGGTAAGAGAATTTATTTTTACTCTTATAAGCGAAATGCTCACCAAATACGACTTTGACGGTATCAGTTATGATTATATAAGATATTCCGGCGAGTACGGTGGTATCTGCGAAAACTCGGCAACACTTTTCAGCAAAGAATACGGATATGCAGGCAATAACATCTTAAGTGATTTAAAGACAAGCAAAGACCTTAAAGAAAAGTGGGATAGCTTTAGAGCAAGCAATATAACCTCGCTTGTAAAGGAACTGTCCTTACTTATAAGAGAAATTAACAAGGAACTTATCATCTCGGCAAGCCCATACGGATATATAAACTACGCAAAAGATTTTTATATGCAGGATATAGAAAGTTGGCTTAAGTACGGTTATCTTGACGTAGTACTGCCGATGCTGTATACCGATAGCACCGAGGTGTTAAAAAACAACGCCGAGGATTACTGCGAATACTCGGACAGGGTCTTACAGTATACGGGCATAGCGCCACTTTATTATGAGAGCACTTTAAGAAATCACCAGGAACTTATAAATGTAATACACAGCCTTGGTATCAGCGGTAGTTCACTCTTTGCCTCGCAGAGTTATATTACAGATGACGATAGTCTTACGCAAAGTATACTGCACGCAATGTCTGTAAGTACCCACACAGGCACGGCAGTCTTACCGACGGCAGATGCAAACGAGATATTCGGCGCATGGAAAACGCAACTTTTGGATAGATACCAAAGACTTTATAAAGACAAAATGAGCGAAATCGAAAGAGGCATAATAGAAGACTTTGCACTAAGCACAAAGAGCGGAATGCAAAATCCAAAGGATATTATGGACACACTGTCCACTCTTGTTAAATTAAAGGAAAAGGCAAAAACCCTCGAAAACAAAGCGGCAAGAGAAAGGATAAGCGAAGAAATAGACTACGTATATAATATCCTTGATGCCTCCATATCGCGCTATCTTGTAAGACACGGCTATTGGAATATCGAATTAAATCCCGAAAGACCCGATATTTATAGTATAGATTTTAAGTAAACGGCAAAATTAATAGTGAGGCTAAGGCGAAAATGTCATCATAGCCTTAGCCTCTTTATTACCGTATTATATCAGCGGATGCAAGAGCGTTATGTTTTTAAAAAAGTTTTAAAAATCACTTGACAAATAACTTAAACTGTGTTAGAATTATCACCAGCCAATAAATAGCGGCTGAAAAGATGCTTTAGCGGAATTGTGTAAAGGTAGCACAGCAGACTCTGACTCTGTATGTCTGGGTTCGAATCCTAGTTCCGCTGCCATAGAAAAAGACCACCCATTCTCGGGTGGTCTTTTTCTATTGTTAGTGAAC
>JAZOLZ010000019.1:0-8106 GCA_045653505.1 Eubacteriales bacterium
AAAGGTTGTATTGCCTGCCTTGGTAATATTGCCGTTACCGTCATACTCATAGGTCGTGTCGTTATCCTCTGTAAGATAACCGCGGTAATCGTAGGTATAATCGTGTGAGCCAAAGGTCGGGTCTGTTATCTTGTATATCTGATTATAAAGCAGAGCAACGCTGTACGATCTGGATACTGTCGTACCGTCTCCAAACAGATAATTTTCAAGCGCCGGAGTAGTGGTATCAAAGCCGCCGCCCTGTACGTTGTATCCTATATCATGCTCATACATAACCAC
Organism: Eubacteriales bacterium; assembly: GCA_045653505.1. Taxonomy (GTDB): domain Bacteria; phylum Bacillota; class Clostridia; order Oscillospirales; family CAG-272; genus UBA1740. The sequence goes on from JAZOLZ010000019.1 coordinate 280, forward strand.
AGTACCATAGCGAACAGCCTCTCTGCGCGCCCTGCCAAACAAGTCATACTCACAAGACTTAGTAAGAGTGTTTACCATCTCGACTGCGAGGCTTTGTATTGTAGTAAGCTCACCGTAGCTGTTACCAAAGCACAGCATCTCTATCTGACCAAAGAAGGGATAGCGCGTATCGTAGGTGCCTGCGTATGAATTTGAAGTAACAAGGTCTGTAAGTCCACCTATAAACAGAGTTGCATCGCCAAAGCCGCTGTCTATATCCACACTTGTGGTATACGTCTGACCGTCAAGATAAATACGGAAGCTCTTACGGCATGTTTCAATTTCAGACAAGCTATCCGAAACAATTTCCTCATCAAAGGAAAGACCCACGGTATGCCAAGCATCATTTGTGAAAGAAAGAGTTGAGGTTATTGTAGTAAACTCGTCACCCCTTCTCATATCTATGCAAAGATACTTTTCTGCATTTCTATAAAGATTAAAGAAATAACCGCTTGACTTATCCGTTATATCTAAAATATACTGCTTAAAGCTGCTTGATGCATCAGTAAATGCACGCATAAGCACTGTGCCCGATGCTGCTGAACCAAAGTCATAAGCAAGCTCTCCGCCGTCGGCTATATAACTATATCTGCCGTTTTTTGAGTTGTAATTAAATATTCTATCCTTATCCAAGGGATTGGTAAATCTCTCGGTAAAAACTGTAGGCTTGGTGCCTTTAAGTGATGTGAGTGAGTTGTTAAGAGGAACAACGTCAAACATAGTCAAGGTACTACTACTTATATTATAAAGGTTTGCATCAGAAAAGTCAACAGTGCAAACTCCATCAGTAAAAATAGAATTATTAATTACGTAATCCTTGGATGCTCTGTAATAATCCTCTACATATTTTTTGTCACGGAATTTTCTTGGAGACAAAGTAAGACATGCTATATGTGCATCAATGCAGCCTTCAACGCCGTTAGGGCCGATTTTGTGACCTATTAAGTAATAAGGATTGGGAATTATCTCACAAATGCCGGGATTTGTAAAACCACGCTGATACATAGCGCCGTTTAAATTAAGCACGTACATGCCAACGTTAGAGGAAGTGCCGTATTCTCCATTGTAGAATGAAAATGCAAAGTAGTTCCATTCGCCATATTTTACGCCATCCTCTGTTGATATTATCTGAGACTGTACAGAGGAACTTAAATCAAGCAACTCAAGTTTTACCTTATTATCGGTACTGTCTATATATACCGAAATGCTGTCTGTGGAGTTTTCGCTTACTATGTGTAGCAGTTGACCTGCACCTGAGGGTTTAAACCAGAATGAAATAAAACCGGATTCTTCTTCAGTATTTGTCTCCATATTCAAGTAATAAGATAGCCTTTTGCCGCTATTATTAACCTTCAGATAGTCAAATATTCCTTCTTTGCTTATGCCGGGCTTGTCGATAGAAAGCAAGGCAACGTTATCAGACTTTCTTACCAACAATGCATCTAATGCCTTATCATCGCCAACATCCTCTTTTAAGTATAAATAGTAATCCTCATCGGGAATCACACTGAGCAATGATCCGGGGTGAGAGCCCTTTGATCTTGCAACAGTATCAAATGACTCATATCTTTTTGCACCGGCAATCGTACTCTTTTTAATATTGATATTACCAAGGTTATCATAACTGTACTCTATATTAAGGTTATCGCCTGTAACCTTTTCAATCTGACCGTTTGCATTGTAGGTATATTCATAAATGACAGCGCCGTTTGTATCGGTTATCTTACTAAGTCTGCCTACCGTATCATAGATATATGTAAACTTAAGTATGCTTGTTGCGGCATTTTCGCAGTAATATGCCTTGTATATGCGGGATCTTGTATCATAGGCAAATTCATAATAATTTACATTGCCGCTCGAGGAATATATTTGCTTTATCGGACGGTTGAAGCTATCATACTCAAAGCCGACTATCGCGTTATTATTTGCGCTTATAGATGTGATGTTACCGTAGTTATCGTAGGTAAAGGAATATACTGTACCGTTATCAAGAGTTATAGCAGATATCCTCTTTTTTGTATCGTAAGTATAGGCTACGGTGTTTGACGCCTCTGTCATATAATCGCCGACGGTAAGGGCTTTTATAAGATCGTTATCATAATACTCATATCCCGTAACTACGTCAAGCATATCTACTATTTTCTTTATTTTACCAAGGTTATCGTAATATTCATATGAGCGCATAAGACCGTCCTGTGTCACCTCGCTCGCAACAAGCCTACCGTCATCAGTATAGGTCTTTGTCGCGTGGCTCTTTAAATTGCGGTGTGGGTTTTCTATCTTGGTCTCGGTAACGTTACCGTTATCATCATACGCATACGTTATTTTGTTATCGTACGCTTGGGTGATTGTTGTGGGCCTGCCATTATCGTCATACTCGTATGCGGAGTGGCTTGAGTCAGCGCCTACGCCGCTTGCGGGGAGATTGTTTATATAGGTTGTGGTCTTATCCACTGTACCAAAAGCACTGCTTAATATGTTGCCCGAGCTATCATACTTATAAAATGCGCCGCTGTTTTCTTTTTTTATCTGCACACAGCCAAGTTCAACCGATGCGTTACCGCCGGGGAATACATCAAGTCTTATTCTCTTGAATGCAGATGGAGCAATAAGCTGCATGCTCTTAAAACAGAAAAGATCTGTATGAGTATCTTGTGTCAAGGCTTCACCAACTGTCGCTATTACACTTTGACCGTCTGAAAATGAAAATACAGCAGATGCAGCAGCGTCTTCTGATGTCGTATCGGTAATACGGTAAAAGAATGATACTGTTATAACATCCTTTGCAATACCGCTCTCATTTATAGAATATACCACGTTACCATCGCCTGAATACTTTTTAACGGTCTGTCCCAAAATGCCCGCAAGCATATCGTCCTCTATCTGATTGTTAGATGTGCTTATCGCACCAATCGGATTGCCGGAAGTATTATTTACAAGATTTTCATCATCAAGCCTTGTATGTATCGGCTGACCTTTGAAGATAAGAAAGTTTTTACCGTCCGTTTTATCATATTTATAAAGCGTTACACTGCCGTTATTATCAACATCGTAATATGGGAAGTTGTCGTTATCAAAGATAACGTAACTCTTTATACCAAAGCTATCTGTAAGTGTAGTTCTTGAATCCTCGTATACGATGCTTACTGTGTTACCTCTTGTATAGTCTGCGTTATAACCGTCAACAAACGAGGTCACTCTGCCATCTGTAAGAGTGTATTTTATCATATAACCGCTTATAGCATCCTTTACGGTTATTTCGTTTTCACCTATTGACAAGAGCATACGGGCGTGAATTTCATCGTCCGGATTTTTGTACGTTAACTCATGGATGTATCCATTTTGGTCATAGCTTATCTCTACGCATTCAAGCAGATCATTGTTATAGAGATACTCTATCACTTCTGTCCTATAACTTGAACGGTAGCCTATTAAGTTAATCACATCACCCTTACCGTTAGATATTACATTACCATAAAACGAGCTTGTGGCGTCAAAGGTGATTACGTCGCCGTTCTTCTTTTTAATAGCTCTCGGCACCTCGTCCTCTATGCCAAATTCAACTATGTTGCCGTATTTGTCTGTCAACCTGCGGTAAGCGCCGTTATCTCCGTTTACTGTCTCAAACTTTGAGCCGTTTTCGGGGCAGACGTAACCGTTTGACGCAGGATATATATCCACACTGCCATCGCAGTTGGTAAGCGTGCGGTGATCTGCGTTATCATTACCGTAAAGATAATAATTCATCCTGCCGCCCTTACCAAAGCCGTAACTGTAATTTCTTGATGAGTAATCAAAGATTGCCGATACAGAAATGGGGCAAAGACCAACCGTTTCCACAAGCGGAAGCGTAATATGTAAATTACTGTCAGCCCCATTAAGGTTTATATTGACCGTGGCGTTGCCTACGGTATGGGTTAATTGTTTTGTATAGCTTTTTAAGCCTCTATTCATAAATTTTCTCCTTTTAATTAAAATATTTTTTTGTGCGGGGTAAGTTGATTTATTGTTTCGTCCGTAAGATATTCCCCCACTGTATGAATATCTACGTATCTTTTGAAATTGTCCTGCAAATGCTCTGTAAGCTCATCTCTCATCTTAAGTTTTTTATCATGAGATATGTCTAAAGAAAACTCGCAGGCAATATCTATGTCAGAATCTATTCTTTGAGCCCCCTTTGCAAAAGAGCCAAAGAGATATACGTGCTTTACCTTGTATTTTTGTGAAAGCTCCTCTCTTTCGGCTAAAATCTCTCCGACAATATCCAAAAAATCAAGATCTCTTAAATTTTTGTAGTAAGACTTGTCCTGGTATTTTGCATTATTTACTATATCGGCTAACAGATTTGCCATCTTATCTTTATCGTTTTGCTTTACTAAGTCGCTAAACTCTCTTATCTGCTTTTTTAAAAACTGTACCGTAGGTATTTTGTATTTTACCAAGGTATAGTTTATAAACATAAGAGTAATAAGCAGTCTGTCATCATCCTCGTAATCATCGAGCGCGTTATACATAAACATAGCGGTATCGGTAAGCGCTTTTGTAACCGATGCGCCCATAGTTTTAAAGTAATGTGTGCTTATGCTCATAAGACGAGATTCTTCCTTTATTTCGCCGTCAAGTATAAAGAAAAATCTTTTTAAGACTGAACCGCCAAGAGCCCCACGAGCATTATGTAAAAGATACATATATGCATCGTAATAGTTTTTTATTTTTTCTTCCTTTGGCTCAATAGGCTCTGTCTCACCGTAGAGGATAGATTTAAATACGTCGTGCCGTATATCGCAACCGCAAAAGCGGTAATATTTTTCAATAAAGCCTACAGTGCGCTTTCTTACTATTAGCTCACAAGAGGAAAAGTTATCACTGTTTATCATCCTTTTTACCTCCAAAAAGCTGCTTTATCATCTGGTTTGTTCCTGTCGCTGACGCACCGCTGATGCATCCTGCAAGAATAGCATCCCATACGTGCTCACAGCCTGTAGCCTCAGGCGTTGTAATAAACATTATTATGCCGAGAACTGCGCCGAACAAAGCGGATACTGTAGGTGTAAGTCTTTTTGCGTTTTCGCTTTTAAAGATAGCCTTGTATATTTCGCATAGTATATACGAAAGTGCGGCTATTACTGGTAAAGTAATATAATTCATTTTTCATCCTTTCTTATTCATCAGTCTTATATATTTCATCTACTCTTTTTACAACGTTACTGACAGATTCTTCAACCTTAGCAAGGCGCTCCAAGATATTCCTATATCTTTCATCCACCTTATTAAGGTTCTTTTCAACTCTGTCGACGCAGGCCTTTATATACCCGATGTCCGAGAACATAGAGCCCTCTGTCTTGCCGTTTATCTTATTATCCTCATCCTTACATCTTTTAAATGCAAGATAGGCAAAGACTACGCCTAAAGATGAAACAAACAGACTGATTACAGAAAAGACTGTTTCAGCCGGCATAAAAATCCTCCTTTCATTTTTATTTTTGTTTTGTGTTTTTTCTTTGGTCGCGACCCAAATTTTCTCCAAGCGCGGCGCGCGACGTCCTTCGCTCCACCACTCGGGTATCTTATCTTAACACAGGTTTTGAAAAAATGCACGCAATTTTTTGTACATCTTACCCCTAAAAACACCTGTTGTACAAAAAGCGCGACATCTTGCCGTTCGGAGCAAAAAACACTATTGACAAACTAAAAATTGTGTGGTAAAATCACTAGGTAAAGACTAAGACGGAGAGAGTAGTCTGTATACGGCGCTTTAGCGAGTCGGGTACGGTGAAAGCCGACAGCGTACGCACAGTATGAAAATCACTCCCGAGTTGCGTTCCCGAACTAAGAGTAAGGAATGACGGATGCGCCCGTAAGCCGCAGCATATTGATAGATATGTAAATAGGTGGTTAGCATTTTGCCCTGTTTTCATATAAACAGGGCTTTTCTTTTTATAAATTCTTTTAAAGGAGATAAAGATGAAGGAGCTTTATACAAAGGTTTCTACCGACCTCAATTTTGTTGCAAGAGAAAAGGCGGTAAGAAGGTTCTGGGAAGAGAACAAGATTTTTGAAAAAAGCATTGATGAAAGAAAAAACGGTGAATATTTTACCTTCTATGACGGCCCCCCTACCGCAAACGGTAAGCCCCATATAGGCCACGTGCTTACACGCGTTATCAAGGACATGGTACCGAGATACCGCACTATGAAGGGCTATAAGGTTTTGCGTAAGGCAGGCTGGGATACTCACGGCTTACCCGTTGAGCTTGAGGTTGAGAAAAAACTCGGCATTGACGGTAAGGACCAGATTGAAAGCTACGGTCTTGAGCCCTTTATTGAAAACTGTAAAAAGTCTGTATGGAACTATAAGGGTATGTGGGAGGACTTCTCCGGTACTGTTGGCTTCTGGGCAGATATGGACAATCCTTACGTTACCTACACAAACGACTTTATAGAATCCGAGTGGTGGGCGCTTAAAAAGATATTTGAAAAAGACCTTTTATACAAGGGCTTTAAGATAGTACCCTACTGCCCCAGATGCGGCACTCCTCTCTCCTCACACGAGGTAGCGCAGGGCTATAAGCTGGTTAAGGAAAGGAGCGCTATTGCAAGATTTAAGGCAATAGATGAGGATGCATACTTCCTTGCCTGGACGACAACGCCCTGGACACTGCCCTCTAACCTTGCTCTTTGCGTTAACCCTGAGGACACGTACTGCAAGGTAAAGGCTAACGACGGCTATACCTACTATATGGCAAAGGCGCTGCTTGATAAGGTACTTGGCTCACTCAAGGATGATGAGCACGCCGCTTATGAGATACTTGCCGAGATGAGCGGTAAGGAGCTTGAGTACAAGGAGTACGAGCCTCTTTACGAGTGTGCAGGTGAGGGTGCTAAAAAGCAGAAGAAAAAGGCACACTTTGTTATCTGCGACTCCTACGTAACAATGTCCGACGGTACGGGTATAGTACACATTGCTCCCGCCTTTGGTGAGGACGATAACCGTATTGCAAAGAAGTATGATTTACCCTTTGTACAGTTTGTTGACGGCAAGGGTAATCTTACCAAGGAAACACCCTTTGCAGGCGTGTTTGTAAAGAATGCAGATCCGCTTGTTATAGATGACCTTAAGGCTAAGGGCAAGCTCTTCTCCGCTCCCAAGTTTGAGCACGATTATCCCCACTGCTGGAGATGTAACACACCTCTTATCTACTATGCAAGAGAGTCCTGGTTTATCAAGATGACAGCCGTTAAGGACAATCTTATAAGAAACAATAACACAGTTAACTGGCTGCCCGAGAATATAGGCAAGGGCCGTTTTGGCGACTGGCTTGAAAACGTGCAGGACTGGGGTATCTCACGTAACAGATACTGGGGTACACCTCTTAATATCTGGGAATGTGAGTGCGGTCACCGTCACTCTATAGGCTCTATTGAGGAACTCAAGTCCCTCTCAGACAACTGCCCCGAAAATATCGAACTGCACAGACCCCATATAGATAACGTTACCATCAAGTGCTCCGAGTGCGGTGGACAGATGAAACGTGTTAGCGAGGTTATCGACTGCTGGTTTGACTCAGGCTCAATGCCCTTTGCACAGTGGCACTATCCCTTTGAAAACAAAGAGATGTTTGAAAAGCAGTTCCCCGCTGACTTCATCAGTGAGGGTGTTGACCAGACACGCGGATGGTTCTACTCGCTCATGGCTATATCAACTCTTATCTTCGACTGCGCTCCTTACAAAAACGTACTCGTTCTCGGTCACGTGCTTGATAAGGACGGACAGAAGATGTCGAAGTCA
>JAZOLZ010000020.1:0-6685 GCA_045653505.1 Eubacteriales bacterium
CATCTCCTGAATCTTCATAGGAGTACGAACACCTGCAACAACGTCCTCGCCCTGTGCGTTCACAAGGAACTCACCCATAAGCTTCTTCTCACCTGTAGCAGGGTCACGAGTGAAGGCAACACCTGTACCGCAGTTGTCACCCATGTTACCGAATGCCATTGCCTGTACGTTTACAGCAGTACCCCAAGAATAGGGAATATCGTTGTCACGTCTGTATACGTTAGCTCTGGGGTTGTCCCAAGAACGGAATACGGCCTTAACAGCGCCGATAAGCTGTTCCTTAGGATCAGTGGGGAAGTCAGCGCCGATCTTAGCCTTGTACTCAGCCTTGAACTGGTTAGCGAGTTCCTTAAGGTCCCCAGCAGTAAGACCAACGACAAGGGTAACACCCTTTTCTTCCTTCATCTTGTCGATAAGTTCCTCGAAGTACTTTTTGCCGACTTCCATAACAACGACGGAGTACAACTGGATAAATCTTCTGTAGCAGTCATAAGCCCAACGGGGATTGCCGGACTTCTTAGCCATAACCTCAACAACGTCCTCGTTAAGACCAAGGTTAAGGATAGTATCCATCATACCGGGCATTGATGCACGCGCACCGGAACGAACGGAAACGAGAAGGGGATTTTCAAGGTCACCGAACTTCTTGCCGGTAACACCTTCCATCTTAGTGATGTATTCCATGATTTCAGCCATGATCTCGTCATTGATCTGACGGCCGTCCTCATAGTACTGTGTGCAGGCCTCAGTAGAAATGGTGAAGCCCTGGGGAACAGGAAGACCAATGTTGGTCATCTCTGCGAGGTTAGCGCCCTTACCGCCGAGGATCTCACGCATGGTTGCGTTACCCTCAGAGAACAGATAGCAATACTTCTTGCTCATGTGTTTAAATTCCTCCAAAAATATAATTTTTTTATTTATTAACCTGAATTCAAAATGCGTGCGCTTGTCCGTAAAAACGGCGCAAAAAAAGCCCGCGCTCGCACACGCAGAGAAGATTATACCATATAAAAAATATTTTTTCTACTGAAATTACAAAAAAATACCAAAATAGCGATATTGTTTACAATTTGTTCATAACTATAATGTCAAAATATTCAATAAAACAATATTTAAAAAATACCACTTTGTGTACTTTGGACAACTGCCCAAAAAACACAAAACGTCAAGTCGCAAAAAACACCGCTAAACGGAGAGTAAAGCGGCGTTTTTCGTTAAATCAGTCAATAAGAGAGGCGAGGTATCTGCCGGTTTGTTCAAGCAACTTCAGACAGTAGGGTAAAAGTTCGTTGGGAAATTTTTTGAGATAGGAATCTGTCTCAAACGTAAAGTTACCGCTATAGCCGATATCCTTAAGCGCCTTACAAATCTCATTCCAGTCGGAGTATCCTACAAAGGGCATTGTATGATAGTCGTGGAAAAGATCGTTATCATGTACGTGCAGAGCGCCGATACGCTTACCGAGGGCAAGTATCATTCTTTTAGCGCCCTCGCAGTTAACCATCTGCGCGTGTCCTATATCAAGGCAGGCAGTAAAGTATTCATCGGGCAAAAGATCAATATGCTTGATAAAGTCCTCACTTGTTCCGCACGCAGCAGGCACGGTGACGATCTCGTGGTATCCGTCCTTCCAACTAAACATATTTTCAGTAGCAACCTTAATTCCTAACTCCTTGCCGTAAGGTACTAAGTGTTTGTAGATGAGTTCAATGTTTTCTTCAGCGGTAAGCGAATTACCCGGGTGGACTACTGCAACAGGACAACCGAGTGATGCCGCACATTTAAGCGCACGCTTTTGTATTTTTACGTAATCCTCTACTGAAATAGTATCAGGTGTCTTAGGGCTAGGTGTATGTGTCTGTAAGCAGGGCAGGGATAACTCCATAGCCTTCCTTTTTATCTTTAAAAGGTGTTCTTCATAGTTCTCACTTTTAAGAATCTGCCACTCACTGCCGGACATGGTGTAATCATATCCGTCAAAGCCTGCCTCCTTGATCATCTCAAGCGCTCTTTCTATTCCAAAGCGCTTTTCGAGTTCGCCACTCATCATTACAATCTTCATAAAATCTCCTTTTTTGCTCAAAAATGCAAACTTGAATTTTCATATATAGGTTATTTAGTAAAATAATAATGCGTTTTTAAAAACCAAAATTCTTAATATCGGTTTACTTTGGTATGTAGATTATTAATTATTCTCTGGCATCATTTCTTCTATTGCAACTCTTACGTAGGCAGGTAGTTTGCTTTTAAATTGCCTTGCCTTAGTACTGTTTTTGCCTTGAATTCGTGTGAGTATAGAATTTTTGTGCTCTTCAAAATCTCTGTTTTCTAAGGCAATAATGTCGCAAATTTCTACACTAACAGGCTCATTGCCGATAACAATCTCAAACTCTGTGCCTCTGCCGTCCGATGCATCTTTAAGGCCTTCACCCGAATTCAAACGCCCGCTCTTTATATCACGGAATTTAAGATTAAATACTCTTTCTTTCGGTAAAAGTCCCATATCATTTTGGGGTGGTGTTACCGTCAGGGTAAGTGTGTTGTTTTCCTCTTTCAAAGTAAATAGGGTTTTTGCAAATACACCGTTTTTGTAAGCATCACTCTCGCCATCGTCCTCGTAAAGCTCATACTCACCGTTGCCTCGCCAGATGTTTATTTCAAGTGGTTTATCGAGTGAGAGGTCGTTTGTATCGGCACACTTGTACATAGGTACAATTGCCCCCTCAGGCGCAAGTACCGGAATTGAATCAATGTCACGGTGCATTACAATGCATCTGCCGTCCTTTGAACTTACGTCATAAATCTGTCCTGTAAATATATCAGTCCATCTGCCGTGGGGCAGCCATACCTTTACACTGGCAAGATTAAGCCTTTTGTCCATAGGCTTTGTAATAGGCGAAACGATAAGCGTGCCACCAAAGATGTACTGATTTTTTACCTTGTATGCCCCCTCGGTATCAAAGCGGTAGTACATTGGCATGCAGATAGGCTCGCCCGTTGTATGAGTTCTGTAGTTTGCGGTATAGAGATAGGGTATGAGTTTATGTCTTAAACGTAAAAATTGCTCGGCAATCTTATTGACAGCAAAGCTTCGTTTCCACGGCTCCTTACCCATAAATTCAGAGTTTGTTGAGTGCAGACGGTTAATTGGGCTGAAAACACCGTACTGTAACCAACGCAGATACAACTCATCATCCTGAATTCCGCGCATGTGACCGCCAATATCGTGTGACCACCACGTGTAGCCGGAATTTGCGGCAGAGTTTGTGAAATAGGGCTGAAAATCAAGGCTATTCCAGGAGCAAATCGTATCACCCGAGAAGCCGAGCGGATAGCGGTGACTGCCAAGTCCCGAATAGCGTGAAAGCGTAAGAGGTCTATGCCCGAATTTGGCAGAATCTATAGTGTGATAATGGTTCAGCGCCCAAAGGGGGTCAAGGCCGGGGATTTTTGTCTTTTTGCCTTGTTGCCAGTCTATCCACCAGAAGTCAACGCCCTCTTTTTCAAGAGGATGGTGCAGTACCTCGAAGTATGCCTTGCGGAACTTTGGGTCTGTAAGATCAAAGGGAATAGCCTTCTTCTCGTTTGGATCAAGACCCATTCTCTCGCACATTTCTCTATACGGCGCCTCGAAAAATCTTACGCCCTGAGACGGGTGGATATTAAGAGGCACCTTAAAGCCGTTTTCGTGCAACCAATCAAGCATTTTTTTGTGCTTTGGGAAGAGTTCGGTATTCCAGGTATATCCTGTCCATCCGGGGAGTAAAAGGTTGTATATTATTTCACTTTTACAGGATGGTGCTGCCGCTTTTGCCTCCTTACCAAATCGTTCAACCACGTCAGTCCAGTGCCAGTCCATATCTATGGTAGCAACCGTAATAGGTAGTTTTTTGTCAATAAATGTTTGCATAAGTGAGGTATATTCCTCTTGAGTGTATGCCTTATATCTTGACCACCAGTTACCAAGAGTGTACTTGGGGATAAGTGGAACTTCTCCCGTAAGACGGAAAAAGTCGCCAAGTTGCCCAAGATAATCGTGACCGTAAGCAAACCAGTATCTGTCGGCACATTTTTCGCGTGCAGAGATACTTTCATCGGCATTTAGAATAAGAGATTTTGAGTCATCCATAATTGACGTACCACCAAATGACGTGATACCCTTTTCCATTCTCACCCTGCCGTTTGAGAGGTCAAGAGTACGCGCAGTGCCCGGCAGAGTATTCTTGCCGAAGTGTTTTGTGCTTGTATTTTCAAAGGCGGCATATACAACATTACCGTTTGATTTTTTTATTCTGAAAAGTACGTCGCTTGTCTTGATTTCCAAATATTTATCTGTTTCTGTAAGAGAGTGTTCTACTTTGCCAAAATCACGATTTATAACCGTTTGTGTCGGCATATCGCAAAAAGCGCCTTTTTCGGTACGTAAAAGTCTGCTTGTTAAAAGTGATATGCGTAAATCGTCTTTTTCAAAAACTATCATATATGCTCCTTTTTAGTCCCGTTTGTATCATGCGTTTGGCGCATAGCCTAAGCACTCTGTGCAAAAGAGGTGCAAGTATGACGCCCAAGCCGGAAAAAATGATTGAGAATATACTCTTTCTGTCTTTCGCATTTTTTATCTCTATTTGTTTTACAATTACATTTGTTTTTTGATAATCATCCTGCAGTTTCTTTCAATTTACAAGCAATATGCAAAGCAAAGTTTACGAAAACAAGTGCTTTTATTGAAATCGATACCACTCATCCATCGCAACTGTTAAAAAAACACATAGCATTGATATCAGCACAAGAAGATGTTTTATCCGGATAAAACAATTTTAACATAATGAAGAATGGTAGTCAATAGCAAATGGAATTGTTTCTGTATCATTTTATAAATTAATGAATTATGAGCAGTATTAGACAGCAATAGTTTATTCCATTTTTATAATATCTTACTTTTATTAAGCCCGGAGGACGCAAAAATGCAAGTTATCTTTGAGATTATTAAATGATATAATAAATAATATATATCCTTATATTTATATATTTTATCTAATATTTCTGTTTAACGTTAACGACTTTTTTTGGTAAATGTAACCATATTCTGACTTTTGAAAAAGTTGATTTGTTGTCAATACACACAAAAAAAACTTTTTACTTAAAATAAGGTTGAATAAAAAATATTTATGTGTTAAAATTAATTGGTTTAAAAATTAAATGAAAGGATTTCAAAACAATGAAAAAGCAAAATCTTCTCGCCATCATCATTGTAGTATTTGCAATGTTGATGAGCATGACCGCAATCACTGCCAGCGCAGCAGAATTATCTGTTAGCAAGTCTCACACAGATATTGCTTCTATTGCAGGCGTAAAAGCTGGTCAGAACACTGGCGTTATTTCCAACAAAGCAATTGCTCTTGACGACGTTATAACTCTTATATGCGCTAAGGGCAAATCTACCTCAGATCCCTGTATTTACACAGAGAGCATCAGACTTTACCAGAACGGTGCGACTCTTACTGTAAAGGCAAAAGAGGGCTACACCATTGAGAAGGTTACCATTACTCTCGCTTCAAAGTCAGGCGGACAGGGTCCTATCTCAGTTGTAGGCGGTACAGCAAGTGCGCTTACTAATCGTGTTTACACTATTACCGCTGATGAAGATGTTAACGAGATCGTTGTAACAACAACAGGTACAGACAAGAACAACAGACTTTATGTTTCAAACATTGCTGTAGATTACAACAGTAGTGGTTGTCAGCACAACTATGTTGATTGTGTTTGCACACTTTGTGGATTGTCAAATCACAGCTTTAATGAGGGTGCTATTACAACTGCTCCCGAATGCGGCGTGGTAGGCGTAAAGACCTACACCTGCACAGCTTGTGGTGAAACAACTACTGAAGACGTAGAAGCGCTCCAGCATATCCCTGTAGACGGTGTTTGCTCACTTTGCGGTGAGGATATCACTCTTACAATCGAGGAAGCAATCGCACTCGGTTCAAGCAAGGCTCACAACACCTACACATTTGAAAAGTACTGTGTTACCGGTGAAATCACTGAGGTTTACAACACAACCTTCGGTAATATGAAGATTAAGGATGCCAACGGCAATATCCTTACAGTTTACGGTACATACAGTGCAGATGGTTCTACCAGATATGATAAACTTACAACCAAGCCCGTAAAAGGCGATATAGTTACTGTTTTCGGTGTTATCGGTCAGTACAGCGGCACAGCACAGGTTAAGGATGGTTGGATCGTAGAGCATACTATCCCTCACGTTCACTCATACTTCTATCCTTGTGATAAGGTATGCCAGGAGTGCTTTGAGGTTTCTAACCCCGATGCAGCTCACAACGTACAGCACGTAGATGCAGTTGAGGCTACATGTACAGAAAACGGTAACGTTGAATACTGGTACTGCTCCGACTGTGGCTCTGCATGGCTTGACGAGGCTCAGACAATGGTAACCAACCGTATGAGCATTGTTCTTCCTACAACTGATCACGTATACTTCTATCCTTGTGATCCCGTATGTATGAATTGCTTCGAGATCACAAATCCCGATGCAGCTCACAACGTACAGCACGTAGATGCAGTTGAGGCTACATGTACAGAAAACGGTAACGTTGAATACTGGTGCTGCTCCGACTGTGGCTCTGCATAAGTCGGAGGCCAAGCGGTCTTAGGAAGACAACAT
>JAZOLZ010000021.1:0-16564 GCA_045653505.1 Eubacteriales bacterium
TTTTTGTTTTGAGTTTTTTCAAAGTTTTTCAACGAGATTCATCGCACCTTTCAGTGCTCAAAATTTCATGTTGTTCAATTTTCAATGAGCAAATACTGCCCGCCATCAGGACAAGATTATTACCTCATCCAAACGGTCAGCCTTATTATTATACATAAACACTCAGAGTTTGTCAATAGATTTTTGAAAATTTTTTATATTTTTTGTTATTTTTTGATTTTACATAAATTTACCACAAATAATGAAAGAAAAAGTAGATAAAATAGTTACAGAGTTAAGAAAATCGAGTCGCAAAGGCTTGATTTTTGCGGCTCGTAAATATAAGTAGGAGATTTAAATCTAATGGCTAAAAGTAACAAGGCTAATAAGGCTGCTCTTAATAACATGAAGATGCAGGCTGCCAGCGAAGTAGGCGTTACCCTCAAGCAGGGTTACAACGGTGACATTACCGCCCGTCAGGCAGGTAGTGTTGGTGGTCAGATGGTTAAGAAGATGGTAGAGTCTTACGAGAACTCTATGGGCGCTAACAACCAGAACAACCAGTAATCTTTTGACAATCCCAAGTCCTAGACGGTGAACGGATAGGCAAAGTGCTTAGGCGAAAGGCATAATGACGATATCGCCGGGGCAAAAAAAGGGACTGCTGCACCAATCGGAGCAGCAGTCTTTTATTATTTAATTAATAGGAAGAAAACAAGAGCCAAAAGCGCCGAAAAAGCAGTGCTCAAAAGATTGACCATGTCATTGTTTATTACTTTAATTCCCCTACTTAACTCAGTCGGGTTACCACAATGCTCCTGTTTTTCGGTTATCTTACCGCAAACGGTACAACGGTATTTTGCCTGCACAAGCGAACCGAGAAGGCTGTCAAAGACAGAACCTAAAAATCCCGATATAATTACTATCAAAAGGTAAGTATTATCAATTTTGGCATACAAAAGGGCCAAAAGAGCAATAAGTGACGAGCCTAAAAGTGAAGAAAGCGTGCCTAAAAGTGACATACCGCCACTCTGTCCAACAGGACAACGCCTAAAACGGAAAGGATCAAACGTATGGCGCGAGAAAATGCCGAATGAAGATGCAAAGGTATCGGCAAGAGCCTCTGCCAGCGATGCCACGTACATAACAGTTATAACGGGTGAATTGTAAAAAAGAGATACTACCGCAAGTGCTGCAGCTACACCGCCGTTAGCTAAAACCTGCATAAAATCACGCCTACTACCCTTTTGCTCAAGGCTATTTAACAAAAGCCTTTGCTTTTGCTTTTTTGCAATCTTATCGCTGAGAATACCAAGAATGAAGAACGCAAGAAGCAACGAGAAACCGAAGTTACCGAGCGAAACAGAAACGGCAAAATCAAGCATGAGCGCCATTGCAAGACCACCCTTTGAAAGCGCCCGCTTTTTGTCAGCAAAGAGGAATATGAACGGTGTAAGAGTTATCGGTAAAATGTAATTCTGCACCCCTTGATAGTATAACAAAAGATGTGAAAACATTGCCGTGGAAAGAGTGACAGTTATATTATCAATACCCTTTGTGCTTATGAGCTCGACACCTACGCCAAGGAAGGATATAAGGAAAATATCAAGATAATTTAAATCAAGGCTGAAAGCGATTTTAAAGAGCAAAATGCCGCAAAATGTAAATAGTAGGTTAGCAAAAGAGCCGAGCAGCGTTTTGTTTTTATGAATTTTAGGATTATATTTTTTTAAAAGTTGCCCGACAACTCCAGCCATTCCATCTCCGAGTGAGGTGGCTATTACACCTATACCAAACGGCATAACAAACCTTTTGTCAAAGAGCAAAAGAAGAGCCATAATACTCATTGCTACGCCATAGTAAACAGTGCCGGGTGAATTATCTTCAGACGATGAAATTGAGGGGATAAGAGAGCGCTTATAAATAACGTAGAGGATAAGTGTAAAGCAAAGACAAACTACAAGAAAATGATAGCTTGTGCCCATAAAGGTATAGAGTATAAGCCACTCAAGTCCAACCAGAATGTGAACCAGTTTGCGCGTGTATCTTTTTGCCAACCCTATCCGATTTGCAAGCATTGACAATGCAAGCACCGCAAAGGCGTACACAAATGCAAGCAGATATCCCAAGAACTCCACAGTCCTCTCCCCTTTCCTTTTTAATTTACTACTCAATTATAACCGCAACTGCTCTTTTAGTCAACAAAATAGAAAAAAATTTGTATATTATGCAAATTGAATTAACATTTTTTGTTTGTTACAATTATTTTATATATTTATCTTCGGAGGATAGTATGGATAAATCTAAGGTTTTTAAAAGATTATTTTTTATATTCACTCTCCTTATACTGTGTATGGCTTGCCTTTGTTCATGCCATTTGCTTAAAAACAAAGGCAGCACAGATACATACACAGTAAAATTCAACCAAGGAAAGAACTTTACCATTATCGGCGACAGCGAGATCCAGGTTGAAGAGGGCGAGGATGCTATATTTGAGGTTGAAATCGAAGCAGGTTACGTATTAAAATCCTCAAAAGTTGCCGAGTATGAAGACGGCAAGGTTATCGTAAAAAACGTACAGAAAGATACCACCTTTACACTAAGAGCCATTCTTGGCGAATTTGACGTGACGCTTGAGGACGGCGAGCATTATACGGTTGTCGGCGCAAACACTAAAACTGTAGCCGCTTTTGAAAGCGCAGTATTTACGGTTAATTTTGACAGTGGCTATGCGATGGCAGAAAACGAATACTTTACACGCACCAGCGAAACTACGGTAGTAGTCAAGAACGTTACAGCTGATATATCCGAACAAATCCCTACTATGCAGGGCTCGTACGTCAAGATATTAACTCCTGCTACAGCACTTGGAAGTATTAGCGGCGGCGAAACGGGAGACTACCCCAAGGGAGCAAAAATAACTCTTACCATAAACACTGTCGGTAATGCGAAATTTGCAGGCTGGACAGTTGGCAACACGTTAAAAAACGGCGCTGAGGTTATAAGCGAAAACAAGACGCACACCTTTACTGTAACAGACGGCGAACTTAAGATATACCCCAACGTTTTCTCCGAGACAGAGCATATTGTTATATATGATCTGTGTGGCGGCTACGTTGCCGATACTTCTGAAGAAAGTTATAGCGCAACTTTCTCTAACAGACTTTTGCCTCATCTCATCCCCGATGACGGCACTTTCAAGAAAGACGGCTACACTCTTCTTGAATACAACACGAAGGCTGATGGCACCGGAATTGCAGTAAACCCCGGCGGATTGTTAACTGAAGTTGACAAAACAGGCATTACAACGGTATATGCAATATGGGCGCAGTGGTCACCGACAGAAGATTTTACATATTCCGGTCTTAACGAAATCACCATATCCGGATATACCGGAAATGATAGTATGGTAGTTATCCCCGAGCAAATTAACGGCAAACCCGTTACAAGGATTGCAGGCGGTACGTTTAACAATAAAAGCTTTACAACTCTTGTTATACCGAAGAGCGTAACGAAAATAGACTCTGCCTCGGTAAAGAACTGTACAAGATTTGATACTCTTTATATCTGTGATTCATTTACCTCTGTTCCCGACGACGCATTCCCAAACCAGATAAAGAATATCCGCATCAACGCATCCGAGATGCCCGCATATTTTAACAACAGCGAAAATCTTTCATACAGACTTGAAAGAATAATTACGCGTGATAAGGACATCCCTCTTATCATACTCGTAGCCGGCTCAAGCACACTTTACGGCTATGACTCCGAACTGCTTTACAAGGGACTTAAGACAGCCGGTCTTGAGCACACGATTATCAACTCCGGTACAAATGCAGGCGGTACGGGCATGCTTTATATGGAGGCATATTCACACTTTATGCAAAGCGGTGACAAGATCATCAATGCTGCAGAATACGGCTCTTATCAAATGGGCAAATATGAGATTACCACACGTACTCTGCGCGCGACCGAGACCTGCTATAACCTTTACAGATACATTGATTTTACAAAGTATACGAACTTCTTTAGTTCGATGTCCGATTTTAACTCCCAGGGTACTGACGTAACAAGATATAATATGAACAGAATCACCTCATACGATGCTAATCCATCTTCTCTTAACGACTATGGCGATCTTAACGGAGATGGCACGGTAAGAAGAGCAACTGCGGACGGTTGGGAGTTGCGCGGCGCACAGGGACTTACTGCTGCTCTGGCTGCAAATTATAACGAACTTAATGCGCTGCTTGAGGCAAAAGGAATTACTCTTTACTATACTCTCGCACCGCTTACAAACGGCGCGGGCGCACAGGAATATATCAATACCGCTATTTCACTGCTTGACTGTGAGGTACTGATGAAAGAATTTGACACACGTCTTATCGTAGAAAATTCTGCTAAAGATTGGTGCAACAACTCCTTCTATCACCTCACATGGTCAAAGGCACAGGAAAGAGCGCAGATAGTGCTTGAAGACCTGATTGAAGTACTTAAATAAGCAAAATTAAAAATGGCTACGTCAACTAACTGACATAGCCATTTTTTATTTGAAGAAGGTTTATACCTCCTCTGTCTCCTTGCTAAAATGCGCATCCTCTTCCTCGCTCTCAGGAGTAGGCTCCTTGCCCGGAATAACGATACCGTGCTTCATAGCATGAAGATTTTCTGCATTCTTCTTGTCAATGATGCTCTGACGAGCCGCCTTTGCCGCATCAAGATCCACAAGTATTTCACTTGGAACTGTGCCGTCAGAAAGAGTAAGGAATTTTTCAAAAATGTCGGGATATACAAAGATCTTTTGCATAGCGTTGAATTTTATGGTAAGATATTTACCGTTTGTGCTGACAATAGTGCCATCACCGAAAGCCTTATGCTTTACGCTAAGATTTTCAAGGACCATTTTTGCCTCCAAATTTATCTAAACATATTGTATTACTTAAATGCAGTTTTTGTTACTGTAAAAAGCGTATTGTATTGTAACAGAAAAATATGTCCAAAGTGTGAACAAAATTAAGTTTTTTTATTTTATATACAAATTTATGAAATATGCACATATCTCGCTAAATAATATGAACATTTTTACCAAGAATATGCACACGGTATAAAAAAATTCAAAAAACGCCGAAAGATAGTGAAGCATAAAAAGAAGAGTGTTGATAAGATATGTTTTCAACGCTCTTCTTTTTGTGTATTTATGTCATATATGACAACATTTATTTACAAAAACCGTTTATTTAAGTTCGATCATTGACTCATCCCAAATCTCGGGTGCTTCAAAACCAAGCATATTAACAGTGGTAGCCGCAACGGCCGAAAGACCAAAATCTTCTCTGCCGAGTTTAACATTATACTTTTCCTTAGTAAAGTTATCGTAAATGATAAAGGGAACGGGATTTAAGGTGTGGCTGGTCTTTGACTTAGGTGAGCCGTCCTTATTCTTCTTAGGCTCGCCCGTCTTTTTATCCATCTCGTACATCTCGTCGGCATTACCGTGGTCTGCTGTGATAAGAGCAGCACCGTTTAACTCATCAACCACCTTTAAAATTCTTCCGAGGCAAAGATCAAGCGCCTCCATAGAGCACTGTGTTGCAAGGAAGGAGCCGGTATGACCTACCATATCGCCGTTGGGGAAATTAACACGAAGATATTTGTATTCACCGCTTCTTAAGCACTCAATAAGTTTATCGGTTATCTCTGCACACTTCATCCAGGGTCTTTGCTCAAAGGGCACAACATCTGAGGGAATCTCGATATATGTCTCAAGTTCCTCCGAGAACTTACCTGACTTATTACCGTTCCAGAAATAGGTTACGTGGCCGTATTTCTGTGTCTCGGAGATCGCAAGTTCATTGATTCCTGCAGATACAAGATACTCTGTCATTGTATTTGTGATTTCCGGAGGATTAACAAGGTAACGCGAGGGAATGTGAAGGTCACCGTCATACTCAAGCATACCTGCATAAAGAACGTCGGGAATGCGCTTACGGTCAAACTTATCAAAGTCTGCCCCTGCCTCAAATGCCTTTGATATTTCAATGGCTCTGTCACCGCGGAAGTTATAGAAGATAACGCTGTCGCCATCCTCGATAGTGCCCAAAGGCTTACCGTTTTCACAAATCACGTAAGGAGGAAGATCCTGGTCAATTACCTTGAGTTCTTCTCTGTAGGTCTTTATAGCCTCCTCGCTTGTTGCAAACTGTCTGCCCTCGCCGAGCACGTGTGTCTTCCATCCAAGTTCTACCATGGTCCAGTTAGCCTCGTAACGGTCCATAGTAACCTGCATTCTGCCACCGCCGGATGCGATTTTTGCATCAAAGTTTTCTGTATTCAAGGACTTAAGGAATTCCTCGAAGGGTATAACGTAGTCAAGCGCACTGGTCTCGCCAACGTCACGGCCGTCAATGAGAGTGTGTATTCTTACTCTCTTTACGCCATCCTCTTTTGCACGTACTATAAGAGCCTTTAAATGGTCGATATGAGAGTGCACGTTACCGTCTGAAAACAGACCGATAAAGTGAAGTGTCGAGCCGTTTGTCTTAACGCGCTCTGTAAGAGCGATCCAGGTATTTGATGCAAAAATCTTGCCGTTCTCAATAGACTCGGAAACAAGTTTTGCACCCTGAGCAAACACCTGACCTGAGCCAAGGGCGTTATGTCCAACCTCGGAATTGCCCATATCGTCATCGGTAGGAAGACCTACAGCAGTGCCGTGAGCCTTGATCTTAAGTGTAGGATAGTTACTCATAAGATAATCAAGAGTAGGTGTATTTGCGTGATATACCGCATTTGCCTTATTGGCGGGCGCTATGCCCACGCCGTCCATTACGATAGTAATAAGGGGGCCTTTAACACCCTCAAATTTTTCGGATTTTTTAAGATTTGCCATTGATATTGCCTTTCTTATATATCGGCATCCTTAATATAAAGGTGACCGAATTCTGTAATAAATTTTTTTCTGTCCTGTAAAGCATCGCCAAGGAGGATATCAAACATACGCGCAGTTGCCTCAGCATCTGTGGGAGTAACCTGAATAAGTCGCCTTGTCTCAGGAGACATAGTTGTGCGCCACATCATATCAGCCTCGTTTTCACCGAGACCTTTGGAGCGCTGGATAGTGTATCTCTTGCCCTCAAGTTTTGATAAAATCTCGCTCTTTTCCTTCTCATTATACGCAAAATAGGTATCATTACCCGAAGTTATTTCAAAAAGAGGTGATTCTGCAATATAGATCTTGCCTTTTTCAATAAGAGTTGGCAGGAGCCTGTAGAACATAGTCAGAAGAAGCGTCCTTATCTGGAAGCCGTCCTCATCAGCATCGGTACAGATTATTATCTTATTCCACTTAAGGTTGTCATAATTAAACAGCGAAAGATCGTTTGACTTTTTGCTCTTTACCTCAACACCGCAACCGATAACCCTTAAAAGATCGACGATAATATCGCTTGCAAATATCTTTTCATAACTTGATTTGATACAGTTGAGCGTCTTACCTCTTACAGGCATAATAGCCTGGAACTCAGCATCTCTGCCAAGCTTACAGCTTGTAGCAGCCGAATCACCCTCTACTATATAAACCTCGCGCCTTGTGGCATCCTTGGTATTGCAGGGAATAAACTTTTCAACACGGCTGGTAACAACGTCCATAGTGCCCGCAAGCTTCTTTTTAACGTCGACACGCGCAAGATCTGCCTTTTCTCTTGCACGCATATTGATAAGAGTCTGATTTATGATGGTCTGCGCGCTAGATGCGTTCTCCGTAAGGAAAATATCAAGGTTTGTCTTGATAAACTCCGTAAGAGCCTTTTGGATAAAGGAGTTGGTTATTGCCTTTTTTGTCTGGTTCTCGTATGAGGTCCTTGTCGATGAAGAGTTTACGATAACCGCAAGGTTGTCCACAATATCGTTAAAGGATATCTTGCTCTCGTTTTTAGCATATTTGTTCTGCGCCTTGATGTGCTTGTCTATCGCATAAACAAATGCATTTTTAACCGCCTTATCGGGAGCGCCGCCGTACTCAAGGTAGGATGCGTTGTGATAGTATTCACAGCTGCCCTCTTTTGCAAAACAGAAGGTAACCTCGGCCTTTAACTTATAATCATCCTCGTCCTCTCTGTCACGTCCCTTTGTCTCAAATTTCCACACAACGGGCTGTGTAAGAGTGATACCCTCAGTAATCTCTTTAATATAATCGGCTACACCGTTTTCGTAATAAAACTCGCTTTTTTCAAACTTTCCTTTACTTATTTCGTTTGAAAGGACAAATTTAATGCCCGCGTTAACAAATGCCTGACGGCGCATAGTCTTAGCCAAAAACTCTGCGGGAATATCAATTTCCTTAAATACCTCAAGGTCGGGGCGCCAACTGATTATAGTACCTCTGCGCTTACCTCCTGCCACACTGAGATCCTCAACTTTAAGTTCGCCTACGGGCTCACCCTTTTTAAAGTTCATCTCAGATACGGTCTTACCGTTATAGGAAAGAACCTTCATATATTCACTCGAATACTGCGTTGCCGCAGCGCCAAGACCGTTTAAGCCAAGAGAAAACTCATATGCAGAATTACCGTCATTGTTATCGTATTTACCGCCCGCGTAAAGCTCGCAGTAAACAAGATCCCAGTTCCATCTACCCTCTTTTTCATTATATCCAAGCGGAACGCCACGGCCAAAGTCCTCTACCTCGATTGATTTATCAAGATATTTGGTTACGATTATCCTATCACCATAGCCCTCTCTTGCCTCGTCAACAGAGTTTGCAAGTATTTCTATAAAGGAGTGCTGACAACCCTCAAGGTCATCCGAACCAAAGATTACGGCAGGTCTTTTTCTGACACGCTCTGCGCCCTTTAAGGACTTAATGCTTTGGTCGTTATATTCATTCTTTCTTACTGTCTTTTGTGCCACGTAAGCCTCCAAAAAATTTCATACGAAGATATTTTAGCACACATTTATATCTTTGTCAATAAATAGAAAAGCAAAAACTTTAAATAATATAGCCTGCCGTAAACAAATGTATACACGGCAGGCTTAGTATTACACCAGTTTTTCAAAAACTCTTTTGATGATATCAAAAAGCAGTACCAAGAAGGATAAAAGAAGAGTTATCAAAATCTCGTTTATGCTTAATGGAACGGTGCGAAAAAGCGCGCCACCAAAATAAATCATACAAAGTTGTACTGAGAAAATTAAAAGCATAATGAAAAGAAACGGCTTGTTTTTTGAAATGTTTGAGAGAATATTGAATCTTTCACTGCGCGCTAAGAATGAATTGATAAGACCGCAGAAAATAAAGAGGGCATAAAAGGCAGTAAGAAAACGGGTACTATCACTGTAGTAGCCGAAAATATCCTTGAAAATTCCAAGGGACAAAAACAGTGTGCAAAGGCAAAGAGTAAATGCCCCTCTTAGCGCAACGTTTTTAAGCATTTTTTTATCAAGTATAGGCTCATCACGCCGCTTGGGCTTCTCTTGCATATAGTAATCAAGCGCAGGCTCGCCGGCAAAAGCAAGACCGCCGAGGGTGTCCATAATTATATTTATCCAAAGCATTTGTATTATCGTAATCGGAGTTTCTACGCCTATAAACTGTCCTATAAGTGAAACACCGCAGGCGGTCAAATTCATTACAAGTTGGAAGGTAATAAACTTGCGGATAGATTTAAAGATAGTCCTGCCGTAGAGTACGGTGCGCTCAAGGGCAGAAAAACTGTTATCAAGTATGACAATATCCCCGGCATTTTTGGCAATATCTGTGCCGCTGCCCATAGCAAAGCCAACATCAGCCAGCTTTAAACTTGGGGCATCGTTTATACCGTCACCCGTCATACCGACTACTAAATCCAGTTCCTGAGAAAGTCTTACAAGTCTTGTTTTGTCCTGCGGCAGGGCGCGTGCTATGACCTTAATTCTGTCAAGATTGGCCTTTACCTCGCTATCGCTCATTTTGTTAAGTGTCTCAGAATCGATGACCATCTCTCTGCTGCTGCCGCTTAGTATACCGCACTCCCTTGCTATGGCAGAGGCGGTTTTTATACTGTCACCCGTCACCATAACAACCATAATACCCGCGCTGTGCATTTTGGCAACCGAAGTTTTGACACCGCTGCGTATTTTATCCTTGAGAACAACAAGCGCTATAAGTGCAAGAGCGCCGCCACCGTCATCGCACGCAACGGCTATAACTCTTTCACCGCGCTCAGCACGTTCAAAGTAGGCTCTGCGCATCGTTTGAAGATCAGATGCTATGCATTTCCCCTCGCAACTCACAATACTGTTACACAGCGGCAAAATACGCTCTGGAGCGCCTTTATGCAAAGTTAACTTTTCATTTTTTCCTATAATTGTTACCGTTGAACTTTTACTCTCGCTTGTAAATCCTCTGTAATCTACAACTTTGTACTCCTCATTCTTTACATCCTTGAAGTATTCAAAAAGCCTTTGATCGGTGCTGTTGCCACCGGTTTTTGTATTGCCGACGCCCTTGGTGTCGGTGTTGTATTTTGCATTAAGATTTAACAGTTCATACACTCTGCCGCTCTGTCTTAATTCCCGCTCCGTGTGATAAGTGCCGCTATAGGTTATTATCTCATAAATATCGGGTCTGCCCTCTGTTACAGTACCTGTTTTGTCTGTAAAAAGAATGTTCATTGAGCCGGCTGTCTCAATACCGACAAGTTTTTTTACCAGCACCTTATCGCTTATCATCTTTTTCATATTCGCTGATAAAACAACGGTTATCATCATTGGTAAACCCTCGGGCACTGCAACCACAATTACGGTTATCATAAGCGTAAATGCGTTAAGAAGTGTCATTAACAGAGTTTTTGTGTCCCTAAGGTATGCAACTATATTTTGCATATCAAAGCCATTGTTAATCACTATCATATTGAATAGGTATGCAACCGCCACAACTATTGCGAGCACGTATCCGATTTTACTTATCTGCGATGCTAAATGAGAAAGACGGCGTTTAAGAGGACTTTGCCTTGTCTCTGCCTGTACGTCCTTTGCCACCATGCCGTAATATGTGCTCTCACCTACCCTGCCTACCTTAGCAATTGCCTCGCCGTTTTCGATAAACGAGCCGCGAAAAACCCGACTGTTATTTGAAAGATCCCACGCACCTGTATCTGACTTTGCATCCTTTTGGACCTCTATACTCTCACCGTTGAGAGCCGACTGGTCAACACTCACCTTACCCGAGATCACCCTTGCATCAGCCGGAATTTTACCTCCGCCGCTCAAATATATGATATCTCCGACTACGATATCGTTTATGGATATTGACTGTATTTTGCCGTCTCTTAATACCCTTGCATTTTGTTCTGCCTCAAGGCGTTCTATATTTTCGAATGCCTTTTCGCTCCCCATCTCGGATATTGTGGATACACCTGTGGCTATCAGCACCGCCATAACCATACCGCCTACCTCAAACCAATTACACTTGCCGAGTGTAAACACAACCTCAAGGAATACTGCTATTAAAAGCACCCTTATTATAGGGTCTGACATATTTGATAAAAATCTTCCCAGGAAACCTTTGCGTTTTTCCTTTTTAAGGCTGTTACTACCGTATTTTTCGCGCGATGCCTCTACCTCTTGTCTACTTAAACCCTTTAATTTGTCTTGCATTTTTTTACACCTCACTAAAAACCTACTACAACTATATGAGATGTATATTTTTAAAATGTATTGACTTTGGATTTTGGACTGTTTTTTACCAAAGTATTTTAAATATTACATTAATTTGCAAAAAATACTTTATTTTTTCTTTTTGTTGTGATATACTTAAAATGGATTTATATGGGCACAAAATAACAAATGAGGATAAAAAATGAAAAGAACTTTTAAATTAACTCTAACTATCATTACTGTTTTGTCGATCATCTTCTCCTGCTTTAGCATAAGCGTAGGAGCTGCAAACAATTACGTTGCTAACTGGGGCGAAAGAGGTGAAGTAGCAACATCACTTTCTTCTTATGCTGTAAATTTCTATAACGGAGATACGACCTATAACAGAGTTTCTAAGCTTTCGGGAGGCGCTACGGAATCAGCCGTCCCCTCCAGTGCTTTGTATAAGGAACTGCAGAATATAATGAAGTCAGCGCAGACCTATACAACAAGTTATAACGCTACAAAAAGTTTGTTTAAATACACAGACTGTTTAAATGGAAATACTTCAAAAATTTCTTCATTCTATTCCGGAACGCTTATGGCTAGCAGCTGGGGTAGTGGCTGGAACAGAGAACACACCTGGCCTAACAGTAAAGGTGATGCATCCGGAAGCGGCGAAAATGATATTATGATGCTCCGTCCCACCGCATCAAGTGAGAACGGCAGCCGTGGTAATAAGGCATACGGTGAGAGTAGCGGTTATTACAATCCCAACTCCGAATCAAACGGCAAATACGATCTTCGCGGTGACTGTGCCAGAATAGTGCTTTATACATACGTTCGTTGGAACTGTACCAATACCGGTTCCAAATACAATCCTAACGGTATTTTTGGCAAAAGCGGTGTTATTGAAAATCTTACCATACTTCTCAAGTGGATAGAGGAAGACCCTGTTGATACATGGGAACTTGGCAGAAATGATGCGGTACAGTCAATTACAGGCACAAGAAATATCTTTGTTGACTATCCCGAACTCGCTTGGCAACTCTTTGGCAAGGCACTGCCAAGCGGCATGATAACTCCCTCACAGCCTAACGGTACTGTTGGTGGAGGTAACCCTGTTACTCCCGACGTGGGTGGTACAGACACCACTCCTGATACTCCCGTTATCCCTGAACCAGAAATTATCGGTGAAACAGAGTATCGTATAAGCGCTGAGGGCAAAAATGCTAAGTATTACTTTAACGGCATTATTACAGGCGGCCGCCTTGGTGTTACTACTAATAAGGATGAGTCAAAAACTATATTTGCGGTACAGACAGCCGACGGATATTACCTTTATTACACAAAAAACGGCGCTAAGCAATACATCGTTTTAGAGGATGATGCGGCAGGCGTATCTACTGTAAGCAAAATCACGTCTGCTACAATGTTTAATTACAACGAGGCAAAGAATACCTTTGCAGTAAAGGACACCGATAACAACCGCGCCTTTGCTATAAATCCGAGCGACAGCACAATAATGGTCTTTAGCGCATTTAAGATTGACGGTAACTTCTCTGACAGTTACAGCTTTGCAAAATGGATAGTTGCAGGCAGTGAAGATGACCTTGCTGATACAGGCGCTGTTGATGCTGCACCCGATGGTGAAATACTCGGATGCCAGGTAAGCGATCTTGGTGATATTTATGCATCACTTACACCTGCGGCATTTGCTACGCTTATGTTTGTTATATTTAAAAAAAGAATTATAAAGTAAACTGAATTTTAAAAGGACTGTGATTTTCGCAGTCCTTTTTTGTGTTTTCTTTTAGACGGTGTTTAAGTATCTTGTTCCATTTAACTATAAAAGAATAAATATTTTAGATATTTTGTCGAATTTAATTGAAATGACTTTATTTTTCAATAATGTTGTGCTATACTTTAAGATAGCAAGATATGGTAATTTTAAAATTTATAAGGGGGACAAAAAATGAAATCCTTTACCAGATCATTTGCCTCACTGATTATCGTTTTATCAATAGTACTTTCTTGTATTACGATAAACGTAAGTGCGGCAGGCGGCTTTGCCGCAGTCACTACAACGCCCACCGGCTATACAAGCGCGAGTGACGTTGAATACGTAAAAGACGGAAAATATATTGCTAACTGGGGCGCAAGAGGCGAGGTTGCTACCTTCCTTTCAAGTTA
Source organism: Eubacteriales bacterium (assembly GCA_045653505.1). Taxonomy (GTDB): domain Bacteria; phylum Bacillota; class Clostridia; order Oscillospirales; family CAG-272; genus UBA1740. The sequence goes on from JAZOLZ010000021.1 coordinate 13,786, forward strand.
TGCGCAGAGTTTCTATACCAGTGGCAATACATATTCTGACTTCATCAAGAACTCAGGTGGCACGTCTCAATCAAATGCCTCTGATAGTGCGCTTTACAGCGTTCTTGCTGATTTCATGGATAGTAAACAAACTTCCACCACAAGTTATAATGCAACAAGAGATTTGTATAAGTACACCGACTGTGTAAGCGGTAACTATAGCAACATTTCTTCATTCTATTCCGGCGCTGTTCTTAATGGAACTTGGGATAGTGGCAAAACGTGGAACAGAGAGCACGTATGGCCCAACAGCAAGAGTAACAGCGGTAGCAACGGCAACACCACCCGAGAAACAGATATCATGATGCTCCGCCCTACCTCTGTGAGTGAAAACTCCAGCCGTGGTAACACCGCATACGGTGAAAGTTCAGGCTTCTATGATCCCGGCGTTTCAACAAGAGGTGACGTAGCCCGTGTTGTACTGTACGTATACGTTCGTTGGGGCGGCAGTAGTTCTCACGACGGCGCTCTTAATTATATGTGGGGTTCAAGCGGTGTTATGGAAAACCTTACTGTTCTTCTTAAATGGATGGAGCAGGACCCCGTAGATACATGGGAAATGGGTAGAAATGACGCTGTGCAGTCAATCACAGGCGCAAGAAACGTATTTGTTGACTACCCTGAACTTGCTTTCAAACTCTTTGGCAAGAACATCCCTTCTAATATGCCTACTCCTACAAATTCTGCCACAGGCGGTGACAACGGCGGTACAGAAGAACCCGAGACTCCCTCAGAGCCTGATACTCCTACTGTGCCCGAAACTCCTACCGATCCTGAGACTCCCGGTGAAACTACATCCGGCAGTGTTAGCAAGACACACACTGAAATTGCTACTATTGCAGGCGCAACCGCAGGACAAACTACAGGTGTTATCGCAGACAAGGAAATTGCGCTTAATGACGTTATTACAGTTCTGTTTGCAAAGGGTGGATCTACATCCGCTCCTTGCGTTTACGCAGAAAGCATCAGACTTTACCAGAACGGTGCTACTCTTACTATAAAAGCAAAAGAGGGTTACACCCTTTCTAAGGTTATCCTTACTCTCGCTAATCACAGCCAGGGCAAAGGTCCGACCACAGTTACAGGCGGCACTGCAAGTGAACTTACAGACCTTGTTTACACTATCACCGCCGATGAAAACGTAAGTGAAATAGTTATCACTACAGCAGGTACAGATAAGAATAACCGAGTATACCTTGCCAAGATCGGCGTTGAGTATGCAGGTGCATCCTCAGACGACCCCATTGTTCCCGAACATAATTGCGAGAGCGTATGCCCTGAATGTAACAAGTGCCTTGATAAGGCTTGTAACGAGGATGCTTGCGCTAAAAAGTGCGAGGGTCACGATATTGTTGTTCCCGAACATAATTGCGAGAGCGTTTGTCCTGAATGTGGCAACTGCCTTGATAAGACTTGTACAGAAAACGCTTGCGCTAAAAAGTGCGAGGGGCACGAACCTACCGTAGATCCCGATGACCCCGGTGAAACTACATCCGGCAGTGTTAACAAGACACATGAGGACATCGCAGGCATTGCAGGCGTAACTGCAGGTCAGAACACCGGTGTTATCGCAGACAAAGAAATTGCTCTTGATGACGTAGTAACTCTTGTATGCGCTAAGGGTAAATCTACTTCAGATCCTTGTATTTATGACGAGAGCATCAGACTTTATCAGAACGGTGCTACTCTTACCATAAAGGCAAAGGATGGTTACACACTTTCTAAGGTTATCCTTACTCTCGCTAATCACAGCCAGGGCAAAGGTCCGATCACAGTTACAGGCGGCACTGCAAGTGAACTTACAGATCTTGTTTACACTATCACTGCCGATGAAAACGTTAGTGAAATAGTTATCACTACAGCAGGTACAGATAAGAATAACCGAGTATACGTTGCCAAGATCGGCGTTGAGTATGCAGGTACATCCTCAGATGACCCCATTGTTCCCGAACATAATTGCGAGAGCGTATGCCCTGAATGTAACAAGTGCCTTGATAAGGCTTGTAACGAGGATGCTTGCGCTGACAAGTGCGAGGGTCACAAACCTACCGTAGATCCCGAGACTCCCACAACAGGTGTTCCCGACCTTTCTAAAACATACACAATTTCTGCTAAAAACAACAACGGCTTACTTTACTTCAACGGTACAATTACCGACGGCCGTTTCAACGGTTCCTATAATAAATCAGACGCAGTTGCAATCACCATTACAGCAGTTAATGGAGGTTACACTCTTTCATTCGTGCTTGATGGCACAACAAACTACATCGTAATAGCAGACAAGGCAGCAGGCGCTTCGTTCACACAGGACGTTGCATCGGCTACAGTATTTGAATGGAACAGTGATGTTAGCACCTTTGCAGTTGCAGATGATGATAACAACCGTGCATTTGGATGCGGTGCAACCTCTACTTTCATGAACTTCAGTTCATATGCTCTTGGCGGTAATTACAACTGGGGTCAGTTCACTGCTATCGAAGATACTGACGTTCCCGTTGAACCTGATGAGCCTACCGAGTGTGAGCACAACTACATTGACGGCGTTTGTACTGTATGCGGCGAGATTGATCCCGACTACGTTGCTCCAGAGCACACCTGTGAGAGCGTATGCCCCGAATGTAACAAGTGCCTTGATAATGACTGCACCGAGGATGCTTGCACTGATAAGTGCGAAGGTCACGAGCCCGTTATTCCTGAGCACTCTTGCGAGAGCGTATGCCCCGAATGTAACAAGTGCCTT
>JAZOLZ010000022.1:0-37692 GCA_045653505.1 Eubacteriales bacterium
TCACCTGCGGTTCTCCGACGGCTCGGAAATATAGTCAAAAATTTTCGTTTGTCAAGCCAAACTCTATTTTTTTCTTATTTCCTTCGGGCGCATCACAAAAAACAGTTATCAACTGTTTTTTCCTCGCTTACCTTCCGCCCCCGGCAAATAAGGAACAGTAGATTGATACGGGTAGTATCGACCTACTGTTTTCTTTTTATCGTTAAAAATTAGCCGAAAGTCCTTGAATTACAGGGGCTTTTTGCTTTGGTCGTGCATTTCTGTATATGCGGTGCCTATATCTTGTGCTTCGGACGTCCTAAAATGCAGAAAAGCACTACTCCCCGTTAAGGTGTAGTGCCTTCCTATCGTTAAAAGATTGGTATTCGTTAAATTACTAATAACTCACCAATAAATTGGAATTTGTTTTCTTGACATTTAAATTTGATTGTGATATAATGTAAGAAAAATAACTGCCACCGGGTAGTACAATGCATTTGCATTCGTTTACACATCGTTAGGTCTTAGAAGATGTGTGTGCGAATGCTTATTTTTTTGAGGTTTTATGAAAAGAGTATGCAATTATTTTTCAAGGACTGAGCTTGCCTTATGGTCGGTATCCGTTATCTTTATCGTTTTGTCATTCTGCATTTTCGACCGTGAAAGCTACTTGAGATTGATAGCATCTTTGATTGGTGTTACCTCACTAATTTTCAATGCAAAGGGCAATCCCATCGGGCAGGCTCTTATGATTACTTTCAGCTTGATTTACGGCATCATATCCTACACCTTCTCTTATTATGGTGAAATGATTACATACCTCGGAATGACGATGCCGATGGCGTTCTTTGCTCTTATTTCTTGGCTGAAGAACCCATACAAAGGCAGCAAGGCAGAGGTCAAGGTAAATAATATCGGTAAAACAGAACAACTCCTTATGTGGTTACTTACGCTTATCGTTACAGTAGTGTTTTATTTCATTCTTGATTACTTCAATACAGCGAATATTGTACCAAGCACTATTTCTGTAACCACGAGCTTTCTCGCTGTATATCTGACTTTTCGCAGATGTCCGACCTTCGCCTTGGCTTATGCCGCAAACGATATTATCTTGATTGTTTTATGGGTGTTGGCGAGTCTGTCGGATATTCGCTATATATCCGTCGTTGTCTGCTTTGCGGCTTTTCTGTTCAACGATATTTATGGTTATATTAGTTGGCAACGAAGGAAAAGAAGGCAATCCAAATGATAAACTCAATTCGTCAATACAATGCACTAGATCTCCATTCAGTAGTTCAATGTATCAACGAATGAGTTATTACACAAAAAAGAGGAACAAGATGACAAGCGTCCTGTTCCTCTTTTTTGTTTTGCTATAAAATAAAATTATCAGTTAACATCAAAGTTAAGTGTGTTATATACTCTGCCCTGTTCTGTAACAACCGAGATTACGCAACCTCTGTAGTAGGTCTTGTCATTCCAGTTGCAGGCAATAACCTCAAGGGTAACCTTTTGACCTTCAAATTCCTTAAGCCAGCTGTACTGTCCTGAGCCTGAACAATAAAGTGAGAAGTACTTGCCATTATCATCATAGATGGATACGCCTGTGGAGTAACCTGCGGTATAGAAGGTAACGTTACCCTCGATTACAAAAACAGTGGTAGAATAGTCAACCTTGGCATCAAGGGCATAGAACTCCTGAACATCAACGTCCCTAACAAAGTTAGCATCATTATACTCATGGTTGCCGTAATAATTTGCAAGGAGCGTAGCATTCTTAATGCAGGTCTGACCAAAGTACGTAACACCAAAGTTAGTATTCTCCGGATTATGATTGTTATGGCGTGTGCCGCTTATAATTACCTCATGTCCGATCTCAAGCTCTGACATAGTCTCATTATCGGCAAGAACGGCAATAACACCGTTATCATCAAAGAGATAGAAGCCAACCTTGTTAACAAGAGATGGGCCTACAATACCCTTGATTATTACATCCTCTCCCACTTGTGTATCAATTGCATCGGATACGCTGATATAATCATACGCAGCATTTGAGAGCACCTCAATCTCAAGAGTCTTTTTGTACTCGTTGCCATTATGTTTTGCCGTAATTGTTACGGTAGCCTTACCAACACCCACACAGTTAAGTGTAGTAACGCCAGCCTCTCTAACAAAATCAATTACTGCTGTGTTATCGGATGTATAAGAGATTTCTACATTTGTAAAGCCTAAATGCTCGGCCGAAGCACTTGTAATAAGCACCGTCTCGGGGTTGCCGGTATACGAAGGACGGAACTGATCGAGCGCAAGGTATTTTACAGCATACTCGGGAGCCTTTGAAAGATCAAAGGTATAATTCTCATCAATTACCTCAATAGGAGCAAAGCGATACTGACATCCGCCTGCGCTTGATTTTGCATTGATAACAGAGAGATATACAGTACAGATCTTGCCATCAAACTCATCAAGCCACGCATAATCCTCACCGTCGCACTGTGAGTATGAATAACTGCCGGTCTCACCGTCAATATCATTTATGTAATAGTTAGTAAAGCCTGTGCCAACAACCTTTTTAACGTATGCGTTAACCTTAAAAATAGTAGTGGTAATATTTTCTGTAAAGGGAGTATCAATTATCTCTTTTACAGTTGTTTCGGTAATCCATGATTTGTCGTAAGCATTACTGCCACCATCATTCTTTACAACCTCAATGTTTTCAAGTTGACAGCAACCCTTATATCCGTGCTTTTGAGCACTATTCTGCTCGTCCTCTAAAATCCAATATGCTTTTGTACCGCATACGGTAACCTTATTGCCGACTGCAACGGTAGCAGCAGACTCCTTACCGTAAACGTAAATAGAATTAGTACCGTCAACAACGTAAAAACCGCTTGGCACCATACCGAAAGCATAGGTAATTTTGGCAACAACGCCCTCTATCTTAATCTTATCGCCAACTGTAGCCTCGCGAGCAGATAAGACGCTCATCTTGGTGTAATCTGAATACGGGTCAATATCAAACTTGGCATACACTGACATGCTTGTAACTATCGACATTGTCTCTTTAAATTGGGTCTTGCAGGTCTCGTCTATATACCAACCCGCAAATTCATAACCGTCAACAACGGGATCTTCGGGGAATTCGATGGTTTGTCCCTTTTCTGTCTTAACGGTAGCATAAACCTCGCCGTTAACGATAAAATCAACCGTCTTTTCGTTTTTGGGGATAAATTTATCGCACGAGAACATAGTAAGTGCTAATATCAAAACCGCCAAAACCGCAATAAATTTCGTCTTCATTTTACACCTCGTTTATTAAATTTTTTGTCCATCGGACATAAATATTATAAAAAAAATCAAGAAAAATGTCAATATCGTAACTGAACTTTGGAAGAAAAGCACATTTTTTACTTGATACACCGTTGACTTTGTGTTATAATTACTATGAAAATAATTATAGGACGGTTTAATATGAAGATACTGAATTTTGGTTCCTGCAATCTTGATTATGTATATCACCTCGACCACATCGTAATGCCCGGCGAGACCGAGGCCAGTGAAAATATGTTTATCTTTCCCGGTGGTAAGGGGCTTAACCAATCAATAGCAGCAGCCAGAGCAGGCGCTGAGATATATCACGCCGGATGTATTGGCGAGGACGGTAAAACACTTAAGGAGCTGCTTAACGCAAACGGCGTAAATACACGCTTTTTAAAGTCCACTGAGGGTAAAAACGGCCACGCGATAATTCAGATAAGCAAGGAAGGACAAAACTCTATCTTCCTCTTCCCCGGATCAAACCATAAAATCACAAAGCAGGACGTCGATACGTGTATTGACTTTTTTGATAAGGGAGATATACTTATCCTGCAAAACGAAATTAACGACATTGATTATATTGCAGAAAAAGCCTATCAAAAAGGTATGCAGATAGTCTTAAACCCCTCTCCGATGAATGATAATATTCTTAAAATTGATCTTAACAATATATCATATCTCGTGCTGAATGAACTTGAGGCCGCAGGTATCAGCGGCAAGGATGATTATAAAGAGGCGCTTGAATACCTGGGGGCAAAGTACCCACATCTTAAGATAATGCTTACTCTTGGCAGTGATGGCTGTATATATGCAAAGGATGGCAAGAAATACAGACATCCTATTTTCGATGTAAAGGCAGTTGATACCACCGCGGCAGGAGATACATTCTTAGGTTATTTTGTCTATGGGATTGCAAACGGTTGTGGCGAAAACGAGATTATCAAAACCGCCTCCTGCGCCTCTGCAATTGCCGTTACAAAGAACGGCGCCGCTCCATCTATACCGACTATGAATGAAGTTAAATCTTCGCTAAATAGCCTTAAAATCAAAGTTTAATTTACATTTTTGTGCTTTTTATTATTAAAATGACCCTGCAGTGCATTTGCACTCAGGGTCATTTTTGCATTTTTATATTTTAATTTCTTCAAAGAAGTTTGATGCCTTTTTATAGACTTCCTCACTTATTTTTGATATATTCTCAAGTTCGTCAGACTTAACCGTTTTAAGTGTCTTCTTTTTTGGCAAGCCCCAGATATCAAACCACTTGGGCCCTATCCAACTAGAGTGTTCGGTTTCAACAAACACGCCGCTTAAAATGGAAAGAGCTGCCTTTTTCGGTTTCATAAAAATCAACTTCATCGGATGCTTGATTACTGCATAAATCAACTTTGGATAATGGGCAGTAATATTTGTAAAGGTGATGCCGGGGTGCGTCACCGCGAGGCTGACGTTCTTTTCATCCTTAAAAAGCTCATAAAGTGAGAACATCAAAAATCTCTTGGCATTACCGTAAACCTTGGATGCCGCCTTACGTGTACTGAAATCAATGTCGTTTATATCAATTTTGGAATAATTGTGCGCAATACTGCCCACTACTACTACCCTGCCGCCACGCTCTCTGAGTTTTGGCAAAAGTGTGCGAATGATATAATACGGAGAGACAAAGTTTATCTGAAAAACGTTATCGTAACCAAGATCTGTCTTTTTTCTCGGTATACTGTATGCACCTGCGTTATGTATAAATATGTCTACCACCTCACACATAAGTTGTGTCAGCATATTCTTTACCGATTTAAAATCCGCAAGATCTACATTAATACATTTAACGCTTACGCTGTGCCTATTTACAAGTTCATCCCTGAATTTATCGGATCTCTCCTTGTTTCTATCAAGCAGGATAAGATTTGCGCCAAGGGCTGCAAGATGATGGCAGAGTTCCTTACCAAGACCACCTGTAGTGCCTGTAACTGCCACAGACTTACCACTCAGGGAAAGCGTGTTGTCCTGTATCCACTTATTTATATCCATACTGTACTCCTATCATCCTTTTTTTGAGCGCAAGGTGCGCATAGAATTGAGTATTGCTATCACAGAGACGCCGACGTCAGCAAAAACTGCAAGCCACATACCTGCAAGTCCAAAAGTTACAAGCAGCATTACAAGTAATTTAACGCCTATGGCAAAAATTATATTTTCCTTCGCTATAAGAAGGGTTTTGCGAGCAATTTTAACCGCAGAGGAAAGTTTAAATAAATTGTCACTCATTATGACTACATCTGCAACCTCTATCGCGCTGTCCTGACCGATACCACCCATTGCAACTCCAACGTCTGCTCTTGCAAGGCTGGGGGTATCATTAATACCGTCACCTACGTACATAACCGTGCCATCGTTTGCATTAATTAACTCTTCTAATCTTGCATACTTTTCCTCAGGTAAAAGATTGCCGTAAATTTTATCCAAGGAAAGCTCATTACCAACACGCTCTGCATTTTCAATTCTGTCACCGGAAAGCATTACCGTATTTGTAACACCCACATTACGCAATGCCCGAACAGCATCCTTAGCCTCGGTTTTAACCGTATCTGTTAGGGTTATCATACCTAAGTACTCATTTTCCTTAGTAAGATAAATGGCGTTTGCGGCTTTAGTAGACGGTATATCAATACCAAAATCCTTAAGCAGCTTTTCGTTACCAAGACAATAGTTATCGCCATCGATCTGTGCCAGTATTCCCTTGCCCGCTATTTCACGAACATCCTTTACCTCCCTCAAGGGCAAATCAAGGTGTGAAAACGCCTTAGCAATAGGATGGTTTGAATTGCTTTCAATGTTATAAGAAAGAATAAGCAATTCTTCCTTTGTGATACCGTTCTTAGGCAAAACATCGCTGATAGAAAGTATGCCTGTGGTAAGTGTGCCCGTCTTGTCAAAAGCTACAGTTTTAACAGTAGCAACAGAAGAAAATACGTTGCCGCCCTTAAAAAGAATACCCTCACTTGCAGCACCGCCAATACCGCCGAAGAAAGAAAGCGGAACGCTGATAACCAAAGCGCACGGACAAGAAATTACCAAAAACGACAAAGCCTTGTATATCGCATCCAAAGGCTCTAAAAGTCCAAAAATGGGTGGTATTGTTGACATTATAACGGCTAAAGCGATAACAATCGGTGTGTATATGCGAGAAAACTTTGTTATAAAATTCTCTTCTTTCGACTTATTTTCGTTAGCGTTTTCTACAAGATCAAGGATGCGTTGTGCCTTTGATTCCTCGGCAATTCTTACTACTTTTGCGACCAGCCTTGAATTGATAACCACAACGCCGCCGTCCAGTTCATCACCGACGGAAACATAGCGAGGCAAAGACTCACCCGTCATAGAAGAAGTATCAATATCGGCTGTGCCGTTTACAATAATACAATCGCAGGGGACACGCTCACCGGGGCGGATAACTATCATATCTTCCGGCAACAGATCCTCTGCAAACACAGTTTCTTCTATGCCATCCTTAAGCAGTATTGCTTCATCCGGGCGCAGTTCCATAAGAGAGCGAATTGAGTTGCGCGAATGTCTTACGGCCCTATGCTCAAAATATTCACCTATCTTAAAGAAGAGCATTACTGCTACACCCTCCATAGCCTCACCGATAAAACAAGCGCCTATGGAAGCCACCGTCATAAGGAATTTCTCATCCAAAAAATCGAGGCGAAGTATTCCCCTTACTGCATCAATACAAACGTCGTATCCAAGCCAAATAAGCGCAAGTATGTAAAGAAGATATGAGGCTATTTCAAATGATAGCGCGCCAAGGATAATACCGCTTATGAATAAAGCCGCGCCCAGCGCTATCTTAAATATAGCATTACTTATTAATTTTTCTACTACGCTCATGATATTTTGATGCCTGCATCAAATTTCTTTGCAACAGAGCCCAAGAGTTTAATAAGTTCATCTTTTTCCATATCCGATTCAACAGTAAGTTTTTCTGTCAAAAAATTAATCTTAGCCTCGTTTATACCGTCTGTGTTTGACATAATTGTGGCAAGTTTTGCTGCGCAATTAGGACAGTCAATACCCTCAATAGTAAATCTGAATTTCATGTTGTTTTCCTCTTATAAAAATTATTCTTTTATATGCTCAAACGCCGTTTCAATAATAGAACGTACGTGGTCATCCTTAAGTGAATAAAAAACGTTTTTACCGCTCTTGCGATACTTTATAAGTTCCGCCTGTCTTAAAATCTTAAGCTGATGTGAGACAGCAGATTTTGTCATATCCAAAACCTTTGCTATATCACAAACACACATTGGACCTTTATCTATAGCAAATAATATCTGCATTCTGGTCGAGTCACCGAATATCTTAAAGAAATCTGCTAAAGAATATATGTCCTCTTCAATTGGTATATCACCTTTTCTCTTAAGTACGATATCCTGGTGTATCTCATCACACTCGCAAAGCGGTATCTTGTTTGTTTTTTTCATTTTTTCTCCTTGTCAGTTGAACAGTTGTTCAACCGTTTGATACTATTATATACTATATTTTCCATTTTGTCAAGGATATTTTTTTCAAAAAGGTAAAACATTATTTTTAGCAAAAATTGCTTAAAAATAGCAGAAAATAAACATCATTGTCCGTTTTTGGATAAAAAAAAGACGCGTTTTAAAACGCGTCTTTTAAAGTTTAAATTAAGGCATCAGCCTGTTAACGATCAAAAATTCAATTACCTTTTCTATCGGTACGGCAATTGCATATTGATAACCGTTATTTTTGTCCTGTGCTATTCCGCCATAGTTTATGCCAACAAGCCTTAACTCAGCATCAAGGACTGCACCGCCGCTTGAGCCGTTATCTGTCGGGCAGGTGTGCCATAAAACCTCAAAATCAATGTTAGTAAGTTCCCTATCTCCCTCTGCCACGTCTACGGCTTTATATTCAAGTATTTGCCCGACTGTAACAGTGTTTTTTTGCGAATGAGGATTGCCAAGGGAGGCTACGGTTGTATTAATAGTGGGATTTTTATCCGCAAGAGTTACAAGAGGCAATTGCTTAACAGTTTTTCTTATCCTGAGAACTGCAAGATCATAATTTTTATCTTTTGCAACTATGCCTGCAGTATATTCATTACCAAAAGCATCGGTAATTATAACAACCGAATTATCTTTTGCCACGACGTGATTATTGGAAATAACGTAGTAATAAAACTCGTCTTCTTTATAAACAACGCCACTGCCCGAGGTATATCCCTGGGATGTGATAGGATTACCGAAAATATCTCCGTTATAAACAGCAATAAATACGTTTGTTGCGACGCTTGCCGTAGAAATTTTGTTTACAAACTTGGCTACGTCAACCGTCCATAGAGCATAAAGTGAAATGTCCTCAACAATAGGTGCGCCTATATTAAAGGGGCGTGTATAACCTTTATCAAGATACCATCCGTCAAAAACGTATCCGTCTCTTTTGGGTTTTGATAAATATTGATCGGGGACTAATGATCTGTAGGGTATTATTATCTTAGACGGCTCATCTACACCGTTATTAATAGTTATCTCACATTGCTGATTAAAAATATCGCAGGATATAAGATTAAATATTAATATCAGGACTAGTGTTAGTGATAATATTTTGTTTTTCATTAAAACTATGATACCTCTATTCTGTCAGCATAGTCGATAAGGAAGTTTTGTCTTGAATCATATTCTCCCTCAGCGACATCTATCTCCCACATCTTGCTGTAGTCGGTCTTAGTGAGTTTTAGAGCAAAAGTGAAAAGGCTGTATCTTGGTGTACCGTTATAGCCATAAAGCGAATTCTGGAAAAGCTCACCCTGCATATTTATGGATGTACCGATTGTGTTCAAAAAGGCCATGCCTATCGTAGTGGGGCCTTTTCTTGAAATAAAGAGCGAGCGCAGAGCAGTAGAAAAATCATTCTCCTCAATACCATAGGTATTAACAACAAGCGGCATATAATATTCCCCGTCAATTTTGATGGTCTTATATGTGCCGTTAACCGAGGAGTACTGCATATTTTCTTTGGTAAGATATTCGCCCTCAAGTTTTTTATATCGTACACGGTCCGCAGCGGTATAAGGCTTACCCTTGGAGTTGTAAATCCAGCCACCGTCTATAAGCAGTTGTTCGGCAAACGCAAGATCCTCATCATATTTATTGTACACAAGATCTTCGCCCGCAAGAATATACAACCAGGAATAAATTGAGTAAGGACCGTAAATACGGTCTCCCACCTCTTTAGTCAGCGCATCTGCAATCTCATCCTTATTAATAGAATAAGCGAGCGCACGCCTTACCTCCAAGAACTGCATAGGTCCAAAATCGCAACGCATGTGTATCTTAGCATAAGAAAGACGGTTGTACGACGTAATAGCATATTCTCCACTTGAGGTGTCTACGTACCTCTGTGCAATACTCAAAAAATCCGAATTAATGCCTATAATACCGTCAATTGATCTGTCATTAAGCAGAGAAAACAATTTTGATGAACTGGAGGATGAAATATATGATATTCTCTCAATGCTTGCCGTATTGCCATAATAATCACCGGCAAATTTGTAATTTTTTTGAAGTTCTATCTTATTTGTTGCGCCGATGGTGTAGCCATTAATTTCGTATGCACCCGAAAAAGGCAAAGTAAAGTTGTCATAATTGTCCTTGATTATGTTCGTATAAACGTATTGTTCTTTGTTGCCTATATTCTCTGTTTTGTAAAACTCCTCTGTCAGATAGCAACCGTCACCGTCATCCATAATATCAGCATCCCCGGGCATCCAAAGGTCCTTATGCGTAGGATAAATCTCAAGATAGGATAAATCGGTTGAACCCACCGCAAGATAAATTGTGTAGTCATCAACAAGCCTTATACCTATAAACGGTGTACTCTCGGTAGCGGCAGCAAATTCACTGAATCCGACAAATGCCCTTGCCTCAATCGGGGCGCCTCTTTCAAGAGCAGCCTGACCAACGGGGGAAGCAAATGCTAAAAGTTGATATAAGTAATTTTTAGCGGTTATGGGGCTGCCGTCACTAAAGGTCATATTCTCTTTAAAGAAGAGTTGATATGTTACAATACCGTCCTCGTTGGGCATAGATGTTACACAACTGCGCAAAACGTTTTTAGTGTCAAGCTGATACCTGCCATCATCGGTATACGTAACAATTGAATAACCGTTTGTAAGATCGAAAATGTCCTTATCTGCGCTTGTGGCGGCATCGGTGTCAGTCGGATACCTGAAATGCAGTTGCATATCCTTATTGGTACCAACCTTGTACCATGAATACTTATACTTACCGTACTGCTCCTCGGGATAGGAAGCGGGAACAAGCGCCTGCGCAGAGGTACGATACGGCGTTGGTGCGTAGTTGGTAAGACCCGTGCGATGGATATCGGCATCCGCGTCAACGAAAAATGTTATATCGGGACACAGATAGTTATATCTTGCGCAGTACAACTTCCACCACTCGACCTTAATGAGATCTTTTGTATAGTACGGTGTGTTGTAAATAGGTGAAATATTGTATATCATAGCCTTTGACAAAAAATCAAGGCCGAGCTCATATTTTACACCGTCAACAGTCGCATATGAAATGCCCGTATCACTGTCCTTATCAACCATAGTTATATTAACCTTGTCGCCTATAAGCTCATAAAGCGAGACAAAGGTGCGTGTTTCAAGATACGCATCGTTTAAATCTATCTTTTCATACACGATTTCATCTGCAGGATCTATAGGATCATTGGTGTCATCGTCAGGCTGTTCGGGTGTGCACGCCGTAAGGGGCACACAAAGTGAAATTGCCAATGCCAAAAGAATTAATATCGATATTAATCTCTTCATTTTATCTCCATTTTTTAAAAAATGTATACTTTACCTTTTATATTTTACCTTAAATCTCAGAAAAAGACAAGCACCTTAGTAAAAAATTTATTGTTCCATTATAAATATTTAACATTTTGAATAACTGTGGTAGATAAAAAGAAAAAATCTGCCGGGGCGGTTTTTCCCTCCCCGACAGATTTTAATCAGCCTCCAAGATATGCTTTGCGGATATCGTCATCATTAAGTAGTTCTGCACCTGTACCCGTCTTTGTCATCTCACCGATTTCAAGAACGTATGCACGGTTGGCTATAGAAAGCGCCTTTTTTGCATTCTGCTCAACAAGAAGAACGGTTGTACCTAAAGAATTTACCGTTTTAATCATCTCAAAAATCGTATTAACATAAAGAGGTGAAAGACCCATACTGGGCTCATCAAGCAAAAGTAGCTTGGGATTTGACATAAGCGCGCGGCTCATAGCAAGCATCTGCTGCTCACCGCCCGAAAGTGTTCCTGCCACCTGCTTTGCACGTTCCTTAAGTATCGGGAAATAGGAATACATCTTTTCAAGACGCTCCTCAAATTCTCCCTTATCCTTGCCTATATAATAGCCAAGTTGAAGATTTTCAAAAACAGTAAGTTCCTGGAAAACTCGCCTGCCCTCGGGCACCTGGCTCATACCAAGAGAAACCATATTGTGCGCCTGAGTATTTGTAATATCCTGCCCGTTAAAAATAACACTGCCACCCGATTTGGGAATAAGTGCATTAAGCGCGTGCATAATAGTTGTTTTACCGGCACCGTTTGCGCCGATAAGGGCCACTATCTCACCCTCGTTAACCTCAAAGGAGACGCCTTTTACAGCCTTTATAAGACCGTAGTTTACAGCAAGATCCTTTACTTCAAGTAGTGCCATAAATATCTCCTTTCTCAGTCTCCAAGATATGCCTTAATAACCTCTGGCTCAGCAAGAGCCTCGGCAGTATTGCCTTGCGCAAGTGTTGTACCAAAGTTAAGGACGGTAACATTTTCACAGATACCCATAACCAACTTCATATCATGCTCAATAAGCAAAATAGTCATATCAAAATTATCTCTTACAAAGCGTATGGTATCCATAAGTTCCTGCGTTTCCTGAGGGTTCATACCCGCTGCAGGCTCGTCAAGAAGTAAAAGTTTTGGATTAGTTGCAAGCGCACGTGCAATCTCAAGTTTACGCTGCTTACCGTACGGCAGGTTGCAAGCCAACTCATTCCTGAGTTCAAGAAGTCCGAATATATCAAGCAGTTCCTTTGCCTTTTCACGCATAGCTGCCTCAACGGCAAAATGCTTTGGTAAGCGGAACATACTCTCAAGGAAATTACACTGATATTCCGGCTGATTTGCAAGAGCAACCATTACGTTTCTTATAACACTCATATTGTTGAAAAGACGAATGTTCTGGAATGTACGTGCTATACCTTTAATGTTGATTTTTTCCTGCGTTAGACCCTTAATTTCCTCGCCGTTAAGATAAAACGTGCCGTAGGTAGGCTGATAAACGCCCGTAAGCATATTGAATACAGTTGTTTTACCAGCACCGTTAGGGCCTATAAGGCCGTATATTTCATTCTTCTTGATTTTGAGATTTACGTCATTTGCCGCCTTAAGACCGCCAAAGGAGATGCCGAGATTTTTAGTTTCAAGAACATATTCACTCATACATTTTTACCTCCTGTGCCGGGCTTGTCGGGTTTATCGGGCTTATGATCATCAAGATAAAGATCGGTAGAAAGAATTTCATCGGTAATGATCTTTGTGGGAATTCTATCCCATTCGGTTGCATCATCCTCAATATTAGCCGCTTTATCTTTGATAAATTTAGCCTTAATGCCTGCAAGAGCTGAAGAAAGATTAAATCTTTCTCTGAAACTCCTTAAAGCAGGAGCATTCTTATAGATTACAATAATGATAAGGATCAGCGCGTATACGAGATTTTTTACCGCCGCCATATCACCTGAGAAGTAATCCTTGAGAATAAAGTTAATAAGAGTAATAAGAGTTGCGGCAAATATAGAGCCGTTAATTGAACCCATACCGCCAAGGACTACCATTACAAGAATTTCAATTGAATAGTTGTACGAGAAGAAACTCTGCTGTACCGGAGAGTTGGCCGCGCCGTATATAACGCCCGCAACACCCGCAAAGAATGCAGATACTATAAAGGCAAAAAGTTTATAATAGGTTACATTTACACCCATTGATTTTGCCGCAATCTCATTATCACGTATAGCGGTAATTGCTCTGCCGTGCTTTGAACGTACAAGATTTTGTATTACCGCGAGCATAAAGATCACGCAAATAAAGGTAGGAATAAACATCGGGAACATTTTGCCTGAAGCAGTAAGAGACTCCTTGTAATAAGAAGAAGGCAGACCCTGCGCACCGCCAAAGAAAGGCAGATTATTGCAGATATTACGCACAATCTCGCCAAAGGCAAGCGTAACTATAGCAAGATAGTCTCCGCGCAGACGAAGGGCAGGCAGACCAACAACCAAACCGAATACTGCAGCCACTGCGCCGCCTATGATTATAGAAATCAAAAGTGCTAACGGAAGGGGCAAAAAGCTAACCGTAAAATTGGAAATATATGTGCCAAGATATGCGCCAACACACATAAAGCCTGCGTGTCCAAGTGAAAGTTCACCTAAAAATCCTACAACAAGGTTAAGAGAAACTGCAAGTATAATGCTATAACCAATCTGGGTGAGTATCGTGGGAACAGAACGGTTAAGTGCGCCCGCGTAATAAAGAATAGTAAAGAGGATAAGAACAGCCAGAACAACTATATAGTTAATATAGTGCTTGATCTTAAAGTTCTTCTTAATATCGTTAAAATAGTTCATCTTATACCTCCTTAAACCTTTTCTCTGCGCTTTTTACCAAGCAGACCTGTGGGTTTAACGAGAAGAATGAGGATAAGCAAACTGAATTCTATCGCCACAGTATAGGTACTGAGGGCGGGAATACTGTTGCAGATACATTCTATAACTCCAAGTAAAATACCGCCTATCATAGCACCGGGAATGGATCCGATACCGCCTATTACCGCAGCGGTAAAGGCCTTGATGCCGGGCATTGAGCCAAGGGTGGGGGTTACGGCATTGATATACATAACCTGGAATACACTTGCACAAGCGGCTAAAGATGAGCCGATTGCAAAGGTGAGGGCAATAATCTTATTTACGTTAATACCCATAAGTTGAGCAGCTGCCCTGTCCTCTGAAACGGCAACCATTGCCCTGCCTGTCTTGGTATAGTTTACAAAAAGTGTAAGAACTGTCATAATAGCCGCACCGACAACAAGCGTAATTATAGTGGAATATTTAATACCGAAAATAGAGCCAGGTATCTGGAAATCAGGCTTTTTGGTTGCGGCGCCGAATATAAGTTGAGCTATACCCTGCAAAAGATAACTTACACCTATTGCAGTAATGAGCACCGCCAGCGGTGATGCGCCGCGCAAGGGTCTGTATGCCATTCTCTCAACAAAAATACCAAGGAATGTGCAGACTGCGATTGCAACGACCACGGCAAGAATATTTACCACCCAGTGATCATAAAGCATCATAGTGGTAAACACAGAATATGCGCCAACCATTATGATATCTCCGTGCGCAAAGTTGAGCATCTTTGCTATACCGTATACCATCGTATAGCCTAAGGCTATAAGTGCATAAATAGCGCCGATGCTGAGTCCGTCAATAAGTGTACTCATATCTAATACCTTTCATAAGAAAAATGCGAAAAAATAAAGCAAAATTGGTAAATACAGGAATTTTTTAACTTTTCCTATATAGCAGAATAGACCCGTGCAGATCTGATACCTGCACGGAGTCTATTTTTTTAACACAAATTAGTTAAACTCAACGATGTTGGGTTCCTTTGTGCAAGCACCGCTTGCATCCCATGTCATACCGCCTGTAAGGCCGTTGTATGAGAAGTCAGAAGAGGTTACGGTATCCTTAAGGATATTACCGATCTCTTGAGCAGTAAGTGTATAATCTGTGCAACCTGCCTTTTCAAGAGCAGCTGCGATAACCATCACTACGTCATAAGCGTCTGCAGCGAACTGGTCAGGAGTTACGCCGTATTCTGCCTGATATGCGGCAACAAAATCCTTAGTCTTCTGATCCTGCGCATTTGCATCGAAGGGAGTGATGTACATAACCTTGTTTGTTACATTCTCGATGTAAGGAGCAATACCGTCAAAGCCGTCACATCCGAAGAAGGTAGCGTCTGATCCCTTACCAATTGCTGCCTCGATGAACAGAGATGCCTCATTGTAGTAGAAGGGCATAAAGATTACGTCACAGTCTGCAAGCTGAGTAGCCTGAGCGTTAAGGTCGTTCTTGGTATCACTTGTAAAGGAAGCGGATGCGAACGTAATACCGAGTTCTTCCATCTTATCAGCGAATGCATTGTAAATACCGGAGGAATATGAATCAGATGAGTCATAAAGAGCGCCAACTGTCGCCCACTGACCGCCTGCCTGCACTTCTGCAATCTTCTCAGCAGCGATAGCGCCCTGGTCGGGGTCACCGAAGCAAAGACGGAATGAATAGGGCTTATTGGCAATAACGGGGTCGGCTGAGCCTGAGGGAGTCATAGCAAATACGCCATCAGCATTAGCCTTAGTTGCAAAAGCCTCACCTGCGCCGCTTGTTACAGCGCCAAGAGATGCCTGCATACCTGCATCGTAAAGTGAGTCGTAGTTCTGACCTGCTTCCTCTGCGCCTGCCTGGTCATCCTTCATAACAAATGAGAACTGAACACCGCCCTTAGCGTTAAAGTGCTTAACTGCAAGTTTTGCACCGTTCTGTACGGAGATACCGTATGATGCCGCGTCGCCTGTAAGAGGACCGCTAGCACCGAGTTTGAATGAATTTTGCTCAAAACCACCGCCGAAGCAGGAAGCCATTGAAAATACTGCTGTCATACATACTGCAGCGGTTGCTACCATCGCTGCTACTTTTTTAAATACGTTTTTCATTATATAATACCTCATTTTTCATAGTTTAGTTTACCCATTTGGGCTAAAAATAAAATAAAACAGCATACCAAAGTATACTGCATCCATCAAAAAAAGTGTAATACTCTTTGGTTAAAACAAATATTATAGTCGTATATCGCCCCATAGGGCAATTCGCATTTCAAAAATAGAATTATCCATAATGGATAGGTTCTTCACGGTTAGTCGCTTCACTGTCTTCATAACTGTACCTCCCTATCAGATGCTCTCGCGCAACTGATGTTTTTGATGTACACATTATATACTTTCCTTAGCGAAAAGTCAATAGTTTTGGGTATGAGAGTTTTTCATACCCTCCCTAAAATTTATAATACTTTGACGAATGTAACAAGCAAATCCAAACATCTGTATATTCATTTGTTTAATGTGCACAAAGAATTGCCGATTTTTACAGATTTTGCCCTTTTGAATTTTTAAAAAATATTTATTTATGTGTTTATTTTGTGCATTATAGTTAATTTTATATTCAGAATATATCTTCTTTTGTATTCTCTACCTATTAATATAAAAAGGATAGGACACAAGGTCCTACCCTTTTATTTTTATAAAATTATCCTACCAGACCTGAACGCTCTATGCCCTGTACAAGATACTTTTGACAGAACAGATAAATTATAACCAGAGGCAGGATGATAAGAATACCCGAGGTATTACGTACAACTATAGGCCAGATTTGGTATGACGGATCCGTGATCGACGCCTGAATGGACTGAGGTACAAGGTGATATATATCCGAGAAGAGTATCATCTTGTCAGCACTGGGAGTGAAGAATACGTTAGTACCCGTATAGAACTCGTCTGTCCACTGCCACGAGAATGAGAACAGGAATATTGTAATCATCATAGGCACTGACAGAGGAATAATAATCTGGAAGAAGGTGCGGAATACGCCTGAGCCGTCTACGTACGCAGACTCCTCAAGCTCATCGGGAACGCCCTTGAAGAACTGCCTCATAAGGTAAATATAAAGTCCGTTCTTAAAGGCAAGACCGCATATCGAGAGAATTATAAGCGGCCAGAAGGAGTTAGTAAGCATTGGCGCCTCACCCGTGATAAGTTCAATAATACCGGGGTTATCAAGCGCGATAAACGAGCCGAAGTCAAACTCAAGGAAATGCTTACTTAACGAAAGCTGAATAGTTCTGTGAGGTATAACCATCGAGAAAACCACAAGACCCATTATTATACCGTTACCCTTGAACTTAAACTTTGCAAGACCGTAGCCTATAAGGCAGGCAACAAATGTCTGTATAAGTGCGCAAAGCAGTGAAATGAGTGTGGTATTAAAGAGCGCCTCAAAATAACCGTTCTCGGTCATGATAGCCTCATACTGCATCAGCGTGGGATTTTTGGGAATGAGAGAAATTGTTGCGTCTATAACGTCCTTTTTTGTCATAAAGGAGCCCGCGATTTTTGAAATGAAGGGCTGAAGAATTACAAAGGAAACTCCAAGCATCAAAATAAAGCGGAAAATATTTACCACCACTGTTATCCAGGTGTTTGATGACTTGAGCTTGTTGATAATTCTTTCTTTAATGGTCATTTTACCTTCATAGTCAACGCGAATCTTGTTCTTTGTTTCTTTAGTCACTACAGGAGTGTCGCCGAAAACTGCTTTTGTATGCTGTTCCATATATCGCGCCTCCTTAATCTCTTCTCTGATAGAAGACGAATGCAGACGCAATTGCCGCAAACGCCGCTATGATAAGAATAATGACTACAAAGTATATCCATGACATTGCCGAAGCAAGGGAGCCGTTTGTCTCCGCATCAATGATGCCCATTGTGATATTTGATTTACGTGTAAAGGAGTCTATTATCGTATAAACCGCATTTACAAGTATCATAGGAGATATCATAGGCAGTGTAATCTTCCAGAAGGTTTCCCAAGCGGTTGCACCCTCAATCTGACAAGCCTCGTATATAGATGGCGAGATAGACTGCAGACCTGCAAGGAATATAAGCATCTGTACACCTGAGTAATTGATAATATCATAGATACTGTTTACAAGGTCAACGACGTACGTAACAATCTCGCTACCAACCTTCATCTCCTTGAACAGCGCCTCAATATCAAGGGCCGATACAAGACCGGATGAGGATGTACCAGAGCCGTCGTTGATACCGTTACCGCTTGAGCCCATAAGCTGGTCAGAGATGTTGATAGACTCCATAATACCGGTTGAAATAATAACAGGTACGAAGAAGATGGCACGGAATGCCGCTCTACCAAGCATCTTTTGGTTAAGAACTACCGCAATAAAGAGTGAGAATACTATTACTGCAGGAACTTCGAATATAAGCTGCTGAATACCTGCAAGAAGGTCCTGCAGGAATTTACCGCTGTTCTGTGTAAGCGCCTTTTTATAAAGTTCCCATCCTCTGAAATAAATGTTTGTTGCAACCTCCTCATTAAAGCTGAACCATATAGAGTCAACCAGAATGGGAAGGTAGATAAGAACAACGCCAAGAAGGAACGGCAGAACAAAAACGTAACCGGCTCTTGCACGATTTTTCTCAAGCGAGCCATGGCGCTTTTGATTTAATTGGGGTAATTTAATTTTAATATCCAATTTTGCCTACCTCCTTAAGAACAAATTTTGTCGAAGCCGTACTTGCCGATTTCAAAGATATTAGTACCGTCAACGTTAACCTTAACAGAATAAATGTTATAGTTAAGCACGAAGGTAACTTGATCCTGACCGTTTGAATAAGTTACGAGAACCACGCTGTCATTGTTGCAGGTATATGCGGTTTGTACATATTCCTCATTAATTCTGCCGTTTGTATCAAGAGCAGTTGAATTTGTAATAAATCTGCTGGAATCATACTCAACAGCGCTAAAGGTTGCATTGAAAGGATTGGCTGATGTTGAGTTGTACCTTGTCTCGTACTTGGAGATTATCTCATCCACCGCATCCTTGAAATCTGCAACATCAAATTCCGAAGAATCAAGAAGCAGATGCTCCTCAAAGCTTGCTATAACCCCTGCCCTGTCAATATCAAGTCTGATGCCTCTACCTATATTGGCATCATCGGCAATCAAGTCATCAAATACGCTGTTAACGTAGTCTTGTACCTGCGTATCGAAGGCAACGAGAAGTTCTGACTTAATGGTCTCGTAATTTGCAAGCTGCTCTTCCTCACTTATAATACGCTCGGCATAGATTACCTTATGATCTACAATATAGTAGCCCTGCAGAGCGCCAAGCTCCTTATTGAGTATATCATAGGTATCTATAACGCTGTCATACCAAGTTGAATAATTAACGCCGTAATACTGATTGAGATTTTCATTTTCCTTCATATGAGCAGTGTTGGCGTATGAAAGAATGTAATAGGGTGCCGCACCGTTTTCAATTGAACGGAGAATGTCATATTCAGGAGATCCGGACTGGTTAAGTGCTGAGCCTGAATAGCTAAGAGAGCCATGAAGAACCATGCCTACAAAAGGAATGGTATACGACGTGTAGCGCAAATGGCTTGAATCAACAGGTGTGTTAAGTATGTGAGAGGCATACTTAAGAGTGTAGATATTACCCGTATCAAGCATAATATCATACTTACTGCTCATGCGATCAAGCAATGCCGTAACGTTACCCACAGCCTCCTCTCTTACAATGAAGTCTTCATCATCAAAGTTTGAGTTAAGGTTTTTACCGAGAGTGGACACTGAAAGTCCCTGTGCGTCCTTATAGGTAGAATATCTGTTTTCAAACTCACTATAAAGGCGGTCAAGGGCACCGGGATTGATAACCATTGTATAGAATGATTCATAATCCTGCAGAACGAAGTTGTAGCTCTGCTTTGATGCATAACGGTTATCAAGCATTTTAGAAACGTTGTCACGCTCGCCTATACCGTCAAAGAGTGATGTATTGTTGATATACATAAAGTCAAACTCGGGGAAAATGCCTAAGTTTGTATTTGCCTTACTGCTTTCTGCCTTTGCAAACTCAAGAAGTCTTGTAAAGCCGTCTGAGCCACCAACAACTCTCTCCCAGTCAAGCTTTACGGGATAAGTAAATTCCATACCGCCGTTAGCAAAGCCTGTGAGCTTGAAGTTGATATTGCTAATAGAATCGTAAGCAGTTGCAAGTTGATCGTATTTTTCAGCTTCTGCCAAAAGAGATGCCTTGAGATTATTATCAATCTCACTCTCAGCCTCAGTTCTTAAGGCTGCCGCCTTATTGGCAAAGGTAGTTGCTGAATCAGAGAGCTCCTTATACATTGTCTGTATATCATCAAAGGAAGTAAGAGCTACAGGGCTCATTATCGGGAATGAGAATATTTTTTGGAGTATCTCCATTGAGCCGAATGCCTCTATGTAAAGAGGAAGGTCATCGCTCTCTATATCTATATCAGAAAGGATACCCTTGCCATACAGATAATCTCTGTAGCAATTAGCCATATCGGCGTATGACGCACTGTAATAATTACCCTCACCGTATGTTGAATTGCCAACATCCTCATCAAAGAGCATTATATACTTTGTAACGTAGGAGCCTGTATACTTTGTTTCAGAGGTCATAGTATATGAGCCAACGCCACTTACAGAACTCGTCTCGCTTAAGTCAACAACGTCCTGTGGATAAGGACTGTATGAAGCATACGCGGCCATAAATCTGTTGGCGTTACCGCCACCGAGTGCGGAAAGCGTCGCAAGACTTGAACCCTGCTCCAAAATAGCAAGGAAGCCGTTTGTTACCTGCTGCTTTGATGTATGAGCTGTTGTAGAGGCATTAACCGGCACCTTATTTACAATACCGTAAATAGGCATAGTTATCTGCGCTCTGTTAGTGCCTGATATCTGCGAGTAAACGTAATCGCTGCCGTAGATATCCGAATGAATTTCAAAATTGATCTTGGCGTTACTGTTATAGAAATCCTCAAACTCTATAATAGAACCGCTTCCGTCAGGATAGAATGCGTATCCATCGCTTGTCATATCTGCAGCGCCAAAATACTGAAGAGGAGTTACCTTTTGAATAGTGTAAACAGAGCCGTCATATGTGATAGAGTTAGAAGGAACTCTTACACTGAGAGCGCCGTCGGCATCAAAGGTATACTCAATTGCTACTCTGAATACAGGCTTTTGCTCAATGCTGGCCTTATATTCACACACTGCTTCATCAGCATACATATCCGAGTATGAATAGCCTGAGCAGTTACGCTTAAGGATTGTAGAAACGGTAGATGCAGAGCCGGTAAGCTCATATAAAGCCAAACCAAGACCTCCATCTTCAACCGGTTTGGTTGTAGGATAGTTCTTGTACATTGTCTCAAGAGCCGCCTCATAAGTTGAGGCACTGTCATCAGCTCCCATATCTTTATAAAAGTCGATATAATACTGCTCCTTTTCAGGATTGTGTATCTTATAAGAGCGCAAAAGCTTCTGTATACTGTTTACACCAAGCAGTTCTATCTCCTTATACGCGTCGGGAGCTTCCGCCTTTACAAGCTTGAGCATATCCTCAACGTATTTGTTTACCTCTTCTATATCGGTACAGCCGAACTTTTCGTGCTCATATGCTGTATTCTCGTAGAAATCAAGATCGGTTTCATCATAAAGATCGCCAATATGGTTGACAATGCTTTCTTTAAAACTATCAAGCAACGGTCTTAATATATGATCCTCAAAATCAGCGGCCGTAATGCGTCCGGGAGCAAGGTATCTTGCTGTGGTATCACCTATTGAATAATTAACTCTGATACCGTTTGCAATATAAGAAACCTTGATCTGAGATCTGAGAGCTGCCCACTGAGCAGAGCTCCTTGTATTGAGCACGGTGGGAGAAGCATTTTCAAAATAGGTTATGCTTATCTGGCTGGAAAGAAGATAGTTATCGTAGTTTTTAACATTCGTGGGGTTGCTTGTAAGTATCTGACCTGTAAGGTTGTTTACATAATAAGCAACACCTGTATATTGGTTTATGTAGAGCGTGTACTGATCATCAGAAGAATTAACGCTTACAAGATATCCCTTTTGCTTATCATTTTCAAGCATTTCTTCAGCCGTTGCAAATTCACGCGCCAAGAACTCCTCTACAATCTTCTTAACCTCATTCTCGCTTTTGGTATTAGACGCCTCAGGAGAAATGTATACTGCCGAGGCTGTAATGGGTAAAACCGAAAGAAGCGAGGTAATTACCATTACAACAAGCAAAAGAGATGATATTAACTTTTTAATTTTCATTATTTTTACCTCCTCTGCTTTGCTTAAACTCGGTTCATAATTTCGGTTATTATAGAAACAACGAAGGTAGCCATCTTTACAACAAGATTGGAGAACAGAAGTATTACGAAGATAATGATAATCATCGCAACTATTGTACCAAGTATTGTAAGAACGTTTTTGTTCATTGAGTAATCGTGCGTTACCATCGTACCGAAGAACAGAAGTATACCAACCCAAACGTATCCTATACTCACAAGAAGGGTTACTATACCGCCCTCATTAAGTGTCAGGATGTTTGAGAGAATTACTGAAAGAGCTACAAATATCGGCAAGGGAGCAAGTGAATAACAGGTGGATATAAGAATATCCTTGAAACTGCCTTCACCGTCAAAGAGTGTAGTAAGACACCAGTTGGATACTACCCATAATGCTACGGGTACAAGCACTGCTATTACCTGCACAAAGACGTCACCGTTGCCGCGTGGATTAAATACATAGCCCTGGCCTATTGCCTGCCATGCAAATGCCACTATAGTTAAAAGAAGAATTGTAAGACCACCTCTTACAGAGCCGCGCTTTTCATGCTTAAGATCCCAGAAGCCGTCAAACGGGTGGAATACAAGGTGAGTTGTGTAAACAAGCTCCTCAACGTACGTCTTTCTGCCCACCTTAAGTGAGGTTGCCTTGTTTTTCTTTTTAGCCCAGCCCATAAATCTGGCAAGACCGTAGCAAAGAACAAGCACAATAAGAATGGTAGGAATAATCATTATTCCCATATCTTTTTTACGTATCTCGGAAATTGCCTTTGAAAAGTACTCTGTCTCGTAGGCCGCAGAAAGCATCTCCTTTGCCATCTCGTAATCGCCCTGGCTGTAATATGCCTTACCCATGCCGATATACGCAAGGTCAAAGTTGTTGTTCTGCTTAAGAACCTCCTGCCAATAGTCGATTGACTCGGAGTAGTTATTATCATTCTCGTTTTTAAGAGCAGCGAGAATAGTATTGCAATACTCAGTGGGTGTGTAAACCGTTATTTTATCACCTGTAGCAGATCGCTCAAGAGATATAAGATAAGTCACACCGTCCACCTCGTGGTAGGTTACAGAAACAATGTTTTCACCGTTACCGAGCTGCTCGTTATACTTATTGTCACCAAAAGCAAAGAGCAAATTACCGTTCTGATCGTATGTGAAGAAGCGTGCGCGCCTGTGGTCGAGGATAGTCCACGTACCCTCAGGTCCTACTGCAACATCAGTAATTCTTGATAAGGTCTTATCTGTTACGTCAACCTCACCGCCACAGTCAAAGAAGCCGTTACGCTTCATAATCTCAGTGCCTGAGGCGTTGAATTTTTTAACCGGTGAATATGTCGAGGTCTTTGTACTTATTGCCGCAAACTGACCGGACGCATTATCCGAGTCATTGATTGTTACATATATAAAGCCGTCCTCGCTGATAGTGATATTGTTGTAGGGCTTTGAAATATTCAAAACTGCATTTTCTCTCTCTTCCCTGGTCTGGAAAAGGTCATTCCAGATCTTCTGTATAGGGCTGACAGATACCTGCTGAGCGCCTACAAAGCCCGTGAACTCGCCGTCGCTTGAAAGAACTATGACGCCCTCATAACAGGACTGAGAGATAACGAAAATTCTACCGTAAAGGTCTACCGCCAGAGCGGATGGCTTAAAGGCAGAGGCCTGCAGAATGTCACTTGAGGGACGTTCAATCGTTCTTATGTGATTGTAGTGCTCATCAAAAACAACTATCTGCATATTCTGAGTATCGCATACGTAGATCTGCTTTGCAGAGCCGTCTGCCGATATCTCTGGGTTGGTTACGAATATGCCCTCAGGGGCATTTAAGGTCTTTGTAAATCCGTCGTTGGAGTCAACGTATGATGAAATAACGTTTATAACCTTGTAATATTTGTCGAGCACAACTATGCGGTTGTTTCCCTTATCTACTATATATACGTTACCGTCTACATCCGTAACTAAATCCGTGGAATTCGAAAGCGAACCGTAGCCACCGCTTATAAGACCCATCTTGTTTGAATCTATCGCCGCTGTCGTAGATGTGTAAGCGGGAGGAGATTTAAGCGCCTGACCGTCTATTGAATAGGTATACGTAGCATAGGATTCATACGCATATGTGCTTACAGTACCGAAGATAAGGACCAAAGCAAAGACAAGCGAAAGTATTTTAAAAATTTTACTTTTCATTCTTTCCTCCTTAATCCTTCATACCCGAAGCGCCCATTGTTTCAATGATCTGGCTCTGGTTGAATACGAATACGAGAATAGGAACGAGCATCATTATAACGGTTGCCGCAGCACCCGCGCCGGAACGTGCAATACCGCCCGTTATGATTTGTCCTATCGCGTAGTTAAAGGTTTTTAGTTCCTCAGAGTGGATGTAAATAGATGCACCTGAGTTCCAGAGTGACTTAAAGCACTCTATGATAAGTGTAAGCCAAGCAGGCTTTACCATCGGCATTGCAATTATCAGGAATGTCCTGAATTCACTTGCGCCGTCAAGACGCGCAGACTCAAGAACCGTATCGGGAACAGAGGTCTCCATAAACTGCTTCATAAGGTAAAGACCCATCGTCGTTGCCATAGAAGGAACGATAATAGAAAGATATGTATCTATCCAACCAAATGAAGAAAGGATTATGAAGTGTGTTACCTGGTTTACGGTAGAGTGGAACATAAGTGAAGTTACTATGATCTGGAATATCGCATTTCTACCGGGGAAACGGAGTTTTGCAAGCGAATACGCCGCCATAGATGCAAATACAAGGTTACCAAGTGTACCGCAAATCGTTATAAATACCGTATTGAATATATATCTCGAGAAGGGTACCCATGAGTCGCCCATAAGGCTGAACAGATCTGTAAAGTTATCCAAAGTAGGATTGATAACGTAGAATCTTGGCGGGAACATAAAGAGTTCATCCAGAGGCTTAAGGGCCTGAATTACTACGTAATACATAGGAAGGAACATAAACAGACCAAGCAGAGTGAGTACTATGGTTATACCTGTGTCACCGCCTGCTGAACGGTTAAGTACGACACGGTGTCCTCTTGTTCTTAACTTCTTTGCCATAATTACTCACCTACCTTTGAAAGCGCACGTTTAATAAGCGCGTTACATGAAATCATTATGATAAAGAGTATAACTGCTATGGCTGAGGAATAACCGATCTCGTAACGTTGTCCGCCGTAGTCGCTGAGATGGTGCATTATCGTATGCGCCGCATAGTCAACCGATGGGAAACCGCAAAGAGCGTCTACGACAGCGCCAAAGCCGAATGAGTTGGTAATAGAAAGTACCGCACCGAACATAAGCTGAGGACGCATAGTGGGAAGTGTGATATACCAAAGCTCCTGCCAACGGTTTTTGATACCGTCAACCGCCGCAGCCTCATACATTGAACGGTCTATCGTCTGGAAGCCTGCGATGAATGAAAGGAACGCAGTACCGAGTGAGGTCCAGAGCGCAACCACTATACACAGACCCATTACGTAGTTTGCATCCTCAAACCACAGTATCGGCTGTGTCATAAATCCGAGTTTTATAAGCGTTGCGTTTACCCAACCGTATGAGTCGGATGAGAAAAGAGTTTTCCAGATAAGGTATACCTGACCTGAAATTGAAGGTGCGTAGAATATAAGGGTTACCACCGCACGGATCTTGGGAGGCAGTTCGTTGATAAACCACGCGATCAAAAGCGATAATATGTAAGAAACAGGTCCTGTTACCGCTGCGAAAATGAGTGTGTTTGTGCAGGCGAGAATAAATATTTCATCCTCAAAGAACAAACGTGTAAAGTTACTAAGACCCTTCCAGTGTGGGAACTGAAGCATATTGAAGTCCGTTAAGCTCAGTATCATCGAAAGAACAACAGGAAGAACTGTAAAGATTATAAACAGAAGAAGGAACGGAGCAAGCATAAAATATGCCGTTTTATTACGCTTCATTTCCTTCCAGGTCCAAGCAAGTTTAGACATTTCGGAGCGTTGCACAGGGCGTTTTTTATCAGTCGTAATCTGTGACATTATTTTTCTCCTTAAAAGTTAAAGCCTTAAGGCTCCTGACCGGCAGCAAGTGTCTTTAAGCCGAATTCCTCGCGCTTACGTGTAATTTCACTGTTAATAGCGCTGATGTAATTTCTGATAGCATCCGCTGCGGGAGTACCGTCATTTACTGCATCAAGGAATGCAAATTTTGTATATCTGTCGATAATGTAGGAACCGGGATAGTTAACAATTGCTGAAAGATGCTGCATCTGATCCTCGATAGCAAGACGCTCCTGGGCTGTCCAGGAAAGGTTCTTGATAGCGTTGATATTAGCCGCCTCGTATTTTGCGGAGGGACCGATAAGAGCAACCATTCTGTTACCGTAATTTGCCTGCACTTCCGCACTGGTCTGCCACTGCATAAACTGCCATGCGGCAAACGGATTTTCACATCCGTGGAGCATTACTGTGGCACTGACACCCGCAAGAGAGTCATAGTTGAAGGTCTTATCCTCTCTTACTGTGCCGGGAAGTGAAGAAAATTCCCAAAGACCGGCAATTTCAGTCGCATAAACGACAAGCTGGTTGTAGATACCCGCATAGTCACCTATGATGATAGGCATTTCACCTGTTCTGAAACGGTTAGCCGCATCAAATGAAATCGGGAATGAATGTTCGCTGTAAAGTCTGCATACGTAATCAAATGCCTCAAGCGCCTTATCCTCGTCAAGACCGATCTTAGCGCCTGCGTATTCGGGATTATCCTCATACTTCCACATACTTGCGCCATTCTGATATAACATAAAGTTAATAGCAGAAGCATACGCAAGACCGATTAACATATTGTTGTCGCTGAGCTTATTAAGAATAACTATAAGGTCATCCCATGACTCGGGAACGGGCGTGTTGATATCGGCAAGGATGTCCATACGGTAGAACATCATTGCAAAGCCCATTGTCTGAGGAATACCGTAAACGTCATCAAGAAGCGTCAGTGTGTTTACAGCCGCAGGAACGTAATTTGTGCTGTTTACTACACCGTCAAACGGAAGCGTCTCATAGGAAAGAGTTGCGCCGCTTTGCGTAAGTTTTTCCGTCATAAGAAGGTTGTTTTCATCACGCTGACCCTCTTTAACGGTTGTATATCCGTCAGATGTTTTATAAGTGTAATACTTAGTTGTGTAAATCGAGTTTTCCTCAGCAGTAGCGCCATCATCCTTGCCGTTAATACTTACAACAGCCTCGCGTATCGCATAGTTTATAACGTCAGCCGAGCCAAGACCAATGTATACATCAGGTCCCTTGCCCGAAAGGATTGAGGGAAGTAAAGTACCTGCTGTAACGAGTTTAAGGTTTACGGCAACACCGGTCGAGTCGGTAAAGCCACCCTTAGCGTCTATCATTGTACGCCAGATGGATGACTGGTCACGGCCGGTTGCTATCCAGACCTCAACCGTAGGAGTGTTAGCATCAATCTCCTTTGTAACACCCATAGCGTCGTATTTTATAAAGAATGAATTGATAAAGGAGGAAATTTCAAAGAAAATAGATTCAAAGAAGCCTGCGTTAGTCTTGGGTAA
Organism: Eubacteriales bacterium; assembly: GCA_045653505.1. Lineage (GTDB taxonomy): Bacteria > Bacillota > Clostridia > Oscillospirales > CAG-272 > UBA1740. Next base: position 27,987 of record JAZOLZ010000022.1, read on the forward strand.
CACAGAATTGTCGGCATCTGCGGGAGCAACCAAGATCTTATCAAGAGTAAGAGCGCCCTGCTTGGAGTTGTTAATCCAAGTACCGAGAGTACCGAGGTAGGATTTAAGGGTAGACATATTGGGAGCAATATTCCATCCGTCTTCCATACTCATAGTATTAAGAAGGATAGCTACCGTGTTAAGGGTTGTGGTATGCGAACCCTTACCGCATCTTTCCTCAAATGCCTTTGCAACCGCATCAAGTTCCATAGCCTCTTCACAGAAGCCGATTACAACCTCAGGCATTTTTTCCATGAATTTATAACTTGTATTTTCATCGGGATTGTTACCGGTGAGCTGAAGAACACGAAGATAGTAGTTGTTAACTCTTGTCATGCAGTCCTCAACACGCTTGATAAGATCCTTAAGAGAACCAAGTGAGCAGTTGAAGTAAACGGTATATTCTACGCCCGCTTCAAAGTAGAACTCAAATACCTCAGTAGCGTTACCGAGATAGTTTGACTGCCACTCCTTGCTGTAGTCGTACTGCACGTCGTATGCTTCCTTAAATGGAACGGTAGGAGTGCCGTCTGCAAGACCGTACTGACCGCCGGAGAGTTTGATAGCACGGCAGATATACATACCCTGAAGGGCGCTCTGCAGATATCTCATACCAAACTTGTAAAGACCGTCTTTATCAACCGTGAATTTATATGCAGCCCACTGCCCTACCGAGCCGTATCCGCTCTCGCCTATAACGTTATAAACCTGAGCATTGGAATAAGAAGGATATGTAGCGCAGGATGAGTTGTTGTTTGCGGATGCTACGGATGAATCGGAGACAAGATCCGGAAACTCAGCCTCTATAACGTTTACCTTGCCGCCGCTGGCTGCAACGTAACCGTTCTGCTGATACTGTGCCTTAACCTCTGCATAAGTGGGTATCTTTTCATCGCTTGAATCGGTAGGTACAAGAGTAATGGACTTGATGATAACAGGCTCACGCTGTGCCTCAAGAGTGATAGTGTGTGTACCGTTTTCAAAAGCATACTCAAAGTATCCGTCATAATATCCGGTTGAATCCTGGCAATAATAGGTATGCCAACCGCAAGTCTGCTCTGCCTCAGGCGCCATGGAGTTACCATTGATATCCTGAGAAATGGTGTAGGTCCTTACGGTTTTCTGACCGCCCTCAACTGTTGTAACAGTCTTTACATAAGCCTTACCGTCACGGTTGTAAGCAACGGTAGTACCCTCGGCATCCTCGGGACCTGCAGGCACGGTTGTTTCCGTAATGTTATCATACACCCAGTCCTTATCAAGTGAAATCACACTGGACTCCGAGAATGGAATCTTGCCGTCAATATACAACTTTCTTTCAATCGAGCTTATACTGCTTTCAGAAGTCGAGCAAGCGTAATACTCAATTTTAATGAAATAAAGGTTTGCCTCAGACTCAGCGATCTCAAACTTCCAGGTCGCCTCGCCTTCAGCCGGCAGATAAACAGTGCTGTTCAAATCAGCGTCTGTAAAATCGGTCCAGGCCGATTTGTTGGAATTGTAGGAGATATAAGCCTCTCCGTCGGGCTTGCTGGCCACATAAGCATTGCTGCCGTTAATGAGTGCATTTACGATATCAACGCTTATGCTCTGTGCCTGACCAGGTTTGAAAAGACCTTGATGCATCTGCTGATATTCGCTGTACGAGATTGTGCCGACAAGCGCTTGCATCTGATCTAAAGTAGATGATGTAGAATTTTCCTTAAGTGGCTCTTTGTTTGCGGCACTGACGGTTATTCCACTTGCACCAAAAAGCATGACCACGGTAAGCAAAAAGCACACCACTCTGGTAGACAGAGTCTTTTTCATACAATTTCCTCCTGAGAAATTTCTAATAGCGTCTCAATGAGCGGTATTTTTGCAAAATGGCATAATATCCCCAAAGAGACAAATATAGTTAATAAAATTATATCACACGCCTACTCTAAAGTCAATAAAAATGAAAATATATTGTCTCGGACTTTTCGAACAAAAAAAACAGTAAATTAAAATGTAAAATCTTGTTTACATTTTTTAAAAAATAAAAAAGTTCGCCAAAAAAGCAAATGTAAAATGTATTTACCTAATTTTTTGCTCATTTTAGCCGTTAATAACCGTTTTTTTGCGATTGTAAATTCAATTTACCTTTTTAGGCAACTGTTGAATTATTTCGGTTTATCGATTTTATTGTGCAAAATAAACAAAACTTATGATAAAAATTTCTACACCCATTTTTTGCCTTTTTGGGGTTGTCAAATGACGTTTTTGACGTTTAACATAAATAAAAGTTTACATTTTAACAGAGCAAAAACTGTGTGCTTCGGTTTAAAAAACAAAAAAACAGACAACATTCGGTACAAGCCGACACTTTGTCTGTTTTTACAAAAAAGTATTTTTATATTAGTGATCGTCCTCGTGAGGAACCTCGAAATCTATCTCTCTACCTATCTTATTATAGTAGTCGGCAAGAGCGGTTTTAACCGCCTCCTCTGCCAAAACAGAGCAATGCACCTTCACTGCAGGCAGACCGTCAAGTGCCTCTACAACAGCCTTGTTTGTGAGTTCGAGCGCCTCCTTTACGGTGTGTCCCTTGATGAGTTCTGTAGCCATTGATGACGTAGCGATTGCCGCGCCGCATCCAAATGTTTTGAACTTGCAATCTGTTATAACGTCATTTTCATCTATTTTAAGATACATTTTCATAATATCGCCGCACTTAGCATTACCAACTGTGCCGATACCGCTTGCATCCTCAATCTCACCAACGTTTCTCGGATGCATAAAATGATCCATTACCTTTTCACTGTATTGCATATTACTTCCCTTTCATTAATTATTCTTAATGCGCTTCATTTCATCTTCCCATATAGGACTCATCTCGCGCAACTTCTGTACCACTCCGGGCACTACCTCAAGGATATAGTCGATATCCTCATCACTAGTATCTCTTGTGATTGACAAACGTAATGATCCGTGCGCTTTTTCGTGCGGGATACCCATAGCCAAAAGCACGTGGGATGCCTCTAATGACGCCGATGAGCAAGCCGAACCTGTTGATGCGCAAATGCCGGCAATATCAAGCCACAGGAGCATACTCTCGCCCTCGATAAACTCAAATCCTATATTAACGTTACCCGCAAGGCGATTGGTTCTATGACCGTTAAGTTTGGAATAAGGTATTTTTGTAAGCTCTTCAATAAGTCTATCACGTTTTCTTGCAACCTCGGGAATATCCTTGAGTCCCTCTTTTGCAAGTTCAAGAGCCTTTGCTAAGCCAACGATGTACGCCAGATTTTCAGTACCGCCTCTTTTACGTTTTTCCTGTCCGCCGCCGTCTATAAGATTATCAATAACCACGCCCTTGCGTATAAAGAGCATACCAATGCCCTTGGGTGCGTGTATTTTATGTCCGGAGAGAGCAAGCATATCAACCTTGAGTTTTGAGAGGTCAATATCAACGTTACCTATCGCCTGCACTGCATCGGTAAATGCCAAGGCACCCTTTTCATGAGCAATTTGTACAACCTCATCTATCGGCTGAATGGTACCCATCTCGTTATTAGCAAACATAATAGATACTATTGCGGTTTTTTCACTCACAAGGCTCTTAAGCTCCTCTAAGTCAATAAGGCCGTCAGCATCAACACCAACGTAGCTTACCTCAAAGCCCTCCTTTTCAAGAGCCTTGCAAGTATTGAGCACAGCGGGATGCTCAATCTTACTGGTAACAATGTGCGTCCTGCCCTTATTCTTCATTCGATAGGCAGCGCCCTTGATCGCCCAGTTATCGCTCTCGGTACCGCAGGAGGTAAAATATATTTCATCAGATCTGCAGGAGAAAACCTTTGCAATTCTCTCGCGTGCGCTGTCCATAAGTTCTTTAGCTTCTCTACCCTTTTGATGGAGGCTTGAGGGATTACCCCAGCACAACTCAAAGCAGGGCTGCATAGCGTCCATAACCTCTTTTGCAACAGGGGTCGTGGCAGCATTATCGGCGTAAACAAATCTTGCCATACGTCTATTTCCTTCATATTATCAATATCATTAAATTTCTTTGCCTTGCTTATTGTATACCATTTTTGTGTACTTTTCAATAGCGCGCGCAAATATAATTGTTAATTTTTTGTGAACAAAGGTGGCTTTGCCGTCAATTCTTTTGTTTTTAAAAAATAGACCGTGATATGACAAAATCTTTGTTTTATCGCATTTTTCGTCAGGAATTTTGACTTTAAATCATTTTTTTGTACCATTTTGCGCACTTTTTTGATTTCTGTATTGCAAAGGTGACATACAGTAGAATTTTTTAAAGCATTGGTAAAAGTTATTGTAATTTTTAAAGCCGCAAAGCGCGCTTATTTTTACTACCTCAACGTCGCTTGTACTTAATCTTAGCGCGGCTTCCTTAAGTCGCATCTCGGTAAGTTTTTCTGTAAAGGACATACCGAACATCTTGTTCATTACACGGTTAAGCTGTCTGGGAGATATCTTCATATCATCTGCAAGATCCTCTATCCGCACGTCTGTAAGATATTTTTCTAAGAAGAATTCATCTATCTGCGAGCGCCCGTAACCGCGGTACTCCACCGCCTGTTTTGGAAAAACGTGATCTGTATCAAGTTGAATTAATCTCAGATAATTCAAGAGGATAAGTGTGCAAAGGGAGCGCACTGAATCTATGTATCCGCTGTTTTTCTCCTTAAGTTCTTCTTGCAGTACCCTAAGGTAGGCAAGAATTTTCATTCCTTCATCTTTAACAAAGCGCACCCCGGAGAGCGCATTTTTTAAACTCAAATAACTCCTTTTGCCCTTTTGTCCCTTGGGTTCAAGAATAGTAAATCTTAAATTGTACTGTGCGCTGTCCTTTTCCGCATCGCTTTTTCTCGAGCGACAATGATATTCAAGCGGCTGTACGAGGAGTATATCTCCGCCCCCACCGATATACTCTTTATCATTAATAAGTTGTGCCATACTGCCGTTTGCTATATAACGCAACTCATAGTCGTGGTGGTTATGCGGCACGGAAACCGTGTTTGCGCCGGTAACAAACAGAAACTGATTTACAAAGCAAACAATATCTATACTGCCAATTTTTATCGGTATTTCAAGCGAAAAGCGCTTTTGTTTTCTTTCTCTCATAAATATCACCTCTTTTAGGATTATACTTCATATAATGAGTTTTTTCAATACTTTGGGTGCAAAAATATAATAAATTCAGTCATTTTTTATTTTTCTATGTCCGAATTAATAATTGAATTGTCTATAAGAATAATATAAAATAGACTTGTGGCAACACAAAACTTTTAAAGAGGAAAAAAATATGTCTAAGTTTATTCCGGATGAAAACAGGAAGGTAATTGAAATTGAGACAGAGCACGGTATAATTTACAGTGTTGATCCCAAGGTCAGCCCCTTCTACTATAATGCGTGGCCTACCGTATGTAAGGATGAAAACGGTAAACTCTACGCGGCTTGCTCAGGACACCGCGCAGGACACTTATGCCCCTTTGGTAAAAACTATCTTTTCACAAGCACTGACGAGGGTAAAAACTGGTCAGCGCCTATGATTATAAATGATTCATATCTTGATGACAGAGACGCCGGTCTTACCTACCTTGGAGATGGTAAAATTATGCTGGCTTGGTTTGACCGCCCTGCCCAATTCTATACCGAAGAAATCAACTGGATCTACAAGGTTACAAACCCTGCTATCCGCGGAATGGCGCTTGGTGCTGTAAGAGATTTTGGCGTTTTGCCAGAAGAACTTGACAGAGCCGGCTCTTATGTAAAGATTTCTTATGATTATGGCGCTAATTGGAATTCCGAGCCAATACTCGTGCCCGTTTCCTCTCCCCACGGCCCCATAAAACTTAAAAACGGCAAACTCTTATACTTTGGTAAGGTATTTGATCCTAAGGATCACCTTGGCGGAGATATTATGGCGTACGAAAGTGCTGATGAAGGCAAAACCTGGCAGCATCTTTACACCATTGAGTACCCTATTGGCGAGGATGGTGAAAAACTTAATGAGGACAACTTCCACGAGCCTTTTGCTCTCGAACTTGATAACGGCACTATCGTAGGTATTATCCGTGCCCAAAATGCTAACCCTTCTCAAAAAAGGGTTTACCACGGCTTTACAATGTACGCCACCTATTCCTATGACGGCGGTAAGAGTTGGACTCTGCCTGAGGCAATGGGTGTAAGCGGCGCTCCCCCTCACCTTCTTAATCACTCAAGCGGTGCTCTTGTCCTTACATACGCAAGACGTGAGGCCCCCTATAGTATCAGAGCAATGATCAGTTATGACGGCGGATATAGTTACGGTGACGAAATCATCATTCAAAAGGAGCCTAACGGAGATATCGGTTATCCCTCAAGCGTTGAACTGAACGACGGATCTATTATCACCGTTTATTACGAGCCCGTACCCGGCAAGCCCGGCTGTGCTATTGCCTATACAAAGTGGAATATACCCAAGAAATGAGGATAAAATGATGAGAAAAAGCAGATGTCTTAAAATAATGAGAGAGGGTGGCGTTGCACTCAGTACAAAATGCAACCTTGCCGACCCCAGAGCCTGTGAAATTGCTGCAGCCAGCGGCTTTGACTGTGTATGGATTGACCTTGAGCATACACCTAACAGCATTACCTGCGTTGAAGAATTTGCCAGAGCTGCAAAGCTTTATGATACAGACCTTTTAACAAGAATAGAAAGAGGCTCTTACAGTGATATTATAAGACCTCTTGAGTCAGACAGTACGGGTATAATGGTACCCCACCTTATGAACCTTAAAGAGGCTAAGGAAATTGTTTATTACTCAAAGTTCCATCCCATCGGACGCAGACCTGTTGACGGCGGTAACGCTGATAACTGCTTCGGCCTTGGCGATATGGCTGAGTATACTAAAACAGCAAACGAGGAAAGATTTACCGTAGTACAGATAGAGGATCCGGAGCCTCTTTCAGAACTTGAGGAAATATGCGCACTGCCCGGTATCGATATGATTTTCTTTGGCCCTGCCGACTTTACTCAAGGTATTGGTAAGCCTTTTGCCTTTGATGACCCATTTGTTGAGGAAACACGCGCGCTTGTAGCAAAGACCGCACGCAAGTACGGTAAATTTGCAGGTACGGTCGGTGGCCTTGGTAACTTCAGTCACCTTGTTGAGCTTGGATACAACTTTATTAACGTTGATGCTGACGTAGCAATACTCCATGCGCAAAACAAAAAAAATCTTGAGAACTTAAAAGACCAGCTTAAAAAACTTGGCAAATAAAATTTGTTTAAGTAGGCAAAATACGGTTTTAACGCCGTATTTGCCTACTTTTATTTGCTTTTAAGAGGTTTGTCTCGTTTTCTCTGCTATAAATATTTTTTTGATATTAATATTAAAATCATATTACGCGTAAATTTTATCTGACCTTCGGCTTTGATTTCTCTGCAGTTGGATCATACATTTACGCGCTGTTCGATCTGCACAACGGCCAGTAAGTAAAGGTTAAGCGTGAGTCTACAAGAGCAGAAATTCTGCCCTGTATGCTTGCAATCCAACACGCGCTTGACTATTACAATCAGGTTAATTCTTAAAAAGTGAGCAAACAAAAAAAGAGATATGTGCAAAGCATATCTCTTTTTGTTTGTGAGTAGACTAGGAAAAGGATACAAAATGAAAAGCGGATGCATGTCGCAAAAGGCGGATGGATTTTGAGTAAAGCGGATTCAATTTTAATAATGGTTGTCAAAACTACCTATTAACAATCAAAAACTACCGATTAGTTACATTATATTGTCTTTTTGAAAGGTTATGCTATAATTACATTCGTAAATCTACGCCTACGGAGGATAGTTATGGAAGCCATAAATACGATCAATCTAACGAAGAAGTACAAAGATTTGGTGGCTGTTGACCAACTGAATTTACAAATTGAGCAGGGCGAATTATTTTCGTTGCTCGGCGTTAACGGAGCTGGCAAAACAACAACGATCAAAATGCTTTCCTGCCTTACAAAGCCAACAAGCGGAGATGCTTTTGTTGGAGGGGCTAGTATAGTTCGTGATGAATTAAATGTTAAACGCGTTATAGGTGTTTCACCGCAAGAAACCGCAGTGGCTCCCAATTTGTCTGTGAAAGAAAACTTGGAACTTATGTGTGGTATTCACGGATTTTCAAAGAAAAAGCACCAAGCAAAAATCAAGGAGCTCTCGGAGCAATTCAACCTATATGATATTCTTTCAAAAAAAGCAGGAAAACTTTCTGGCGGATGGCAACGTAGAGTTAGTATTGCTATGGCACTAATAAGCGAGCCATCAATTTTGTTTCTTGATGAGCCCACATTGGGGCTTGATGTTATTGCACGGAGTGAGCTGTGGGACATAATTCGCGCTTTGAAAGGTAAAGTAACAATCATACTTACAACTCACTATATGGAAGAGGCCGAAGCACTTTCTGACCGTATTGGTATCATGAAGAGCGGAAAACTATTGGTTATTGGAACGGCAAATGAACTTATGGAAATGACAGCTACGGATAAATTTGAAAACGCCTTTGTTTCTATCGTAAAGGGGGCAAGAATATGAGAATGTTCACATTTGCCAAAAGATGTGCAAAGGAGATTTTACGCGATCCCTTAAATTTGATGTTTGGATTGGGGTTTCCTATTGTTTTGTTGTTACTTCTCAGTGCAATACAAGCCAATGTGCCCGTTGAATTATTTGAAATCGAAAGTCTGACCCCGGGAATTACGGTATTTGGTCTATCGTTTTTGACACTCTTTTCAGCTACATTGATTGCAAGAGACAGAGAAAGCTCTCTGTTGCAAAGATTATATACTACACCACTTAAATCGTCTGATTATATCTTGGGATATATGTTGCCTATTATTCCGATAGCAATAGCGCAAAGTGTAATCTGCTATCTTATTGCTATCGCTCTTGGATTACCAATTACAATAAATACTATATATGCTATCTTGATGATAGTACCTATTGCCGTTTTTTATGTTGCACTGGGGCTATTATGCGGTAGCGTATTCAATGTCAAGCAGGTCGGCGGCGTTTGCGGTGCACTTCTTACAAATCTGTCCGCGTGGCTTTCAGGTGTGTGGTTTGATCTTGAGCTTGTAGGCGGTACGTTTGGCAAAATAGCGAATGTATTACCGTTTGTTCACGCCGTTGAACTTGAGCGAGCTATGATAAAGGGAAATTTTCCTGAATCATTACCACATATCTACCCCGTTCTTGGATATGCGATAGTTATAATGGTAGGCGCGATTTTACTCTTCTTGCGGCAAGCGAAAAAGCAATAGAGAATGATGAATAGACCATATTTTAACGATGATTCAAAAATTTAGTAACACTGCAATTTCAACGAAAGAAAAAAGAGCCTATCCACCGGGAGCGCCAAAACTCTCGGAAGATAGGCTCTTTTCATCGCAATATTCGATTTTTATGACTTCAAAAGGCAAAACGCCCTTAAAAAGCAATAAAAACGCAGAATTGGTACAAATAATTGTATCCTTTTCTGCGTCTCTTTATGGTGCGGGAGATGGGACTTACGAACCCAGAGTTGCGCCCGCTATATGCTATGCACAACTTTTGTATTCGCAACTCTCTATCATATGCAAGCATATGAGGGGTTCAAGTCGATTGCTTCAACATAAAACAAAAAGAGATATGCACAAGGCATAT
>JAZOLZ010000023.1:0-25157 GCA_045653505.1 Eubacteriales bacterium
TATCCCATCATTTTAAATGAGTAAGGTCACTTGTAGACTACGAGTTTGATAGGTCAGAGATGTAAGCACAGTAATGTGTTCAGTTGACTGATACTAATAGACCGAGGGCTTGAACTGCCTTGCTTTAACCAAAGCATAGAATAGTTCAGCAAACATAAAATTTGAGCTTTTCGTTTCACCTTCATTTATTCGGTTTTTAGTGGGTATTTTTAATACTTTACTTTACAATAATCATCCTTGGCTCAGTTGTAGCAACTGACTGTTAGTCAGAGAATTCTGATTATGGGTGGGTAACAATTTAATAACTATGTGCACCTTTAGCTCAGTTGGTAGAGCAACTGACTCTTAATCAGTGGGTCCCGGGTTCGAGTCCCTGAAGGTGCACCAAAATTTTCCTCCTTAGCTCAGTCGGTAGAGCACCTGACTGTTAATCAGGTTGTCGCTGGTTCGAGCCCAGCAGGGGGAGCCAAACCTCGTATTTATATACGGGGTTTTTTCTTTTTTCAACCAGCGACAACAGCTTAACACTCAGAGTCTGCGGCGCAGACTGACTGTGAATTTGCCACTCGGGGTTAAGTCTGCGGTAATTAAAAAGGTAGTAGCAGATTAAAGCGAAAATCTCCTCGTTTGGCAATGTTTCAGGTTGTCGTAAGATAGATATGGGAAAAGATAATACGGTGCAAAGACGTGCACCTGACTGTGAATTTGCAACTCGGGGTGTGCTTAGATGCAATCAAAAAGAACGAAGATTAAAGCAAAAAAACTTTTACTTATCACAAAAAGCATTTTGTAGATAATGTGCAAATAATTATTTGATTTAGTCTTGTTTTTGTGCAAAACGTATGTTATAATGTAATCATAATATGTTAACCGCACCGTATTTTCTTTGTTTATTTAGCATATTGTAAAACAAAAACATAAGAGAGGATTAATACATGGTTCGTGGCAATGTTATGATTGGACAGTCAGGAGGCCCTACCTCTGTAATTAATGCTAGTTTGGTTGGTGTTTACAAAACCTTTAAAGACAATGGATTTAAGACTATATACGGTATGCGCAACGGTATTGAGGGTCTTTTACAGGAGAGATACATCAATCTTTCCGACTATATTAAAAATGATCTGGATATTGAACTTTTAAAGCGTACGCCTTCGTCCTTCCTCGGCACTTGCAGATATAAACTTCCTGCGGCGGATAAAGCACCTGAGGTCTATGCAAAAATATTTGAGATACTTAAAAAACTTGATGTAGAGTATTTCTTCTACATTGGTGGTAACGATTCAATGGACACGATAATGCAACTGTCCAATTTTGCTAAAAAGATAGGCTCGGATATTCGCTTTATGGGTGTTCCTAAAACTATTGATAATGACCTTGCCCTTACCGACCATACCCCGGGATATGGCTCTGCAGCAAAATATATTGCCACTGCTATGAAGGAAATTATAAGAGATGCAAAGACCTATCCCACAGATTCTATTACTGTTGTAGAAATAATGGGTAGAAATGCAGGCTGGCTGACAGCGGCAGCAGCGCTTTCCAGATCCGAGGATTGTACAGGCCCTGATTTGATCTATCTGCCGGAAAGAGTGTTTGACCACGATAAGTTCTTAAGTCAGATACAGGAATGTAAAAAGCATAATACGGCAGTAATTGTAGCCGTATCCGAGGGTGTAAAAACCGCAGACGGCAAGTATGTTTGCGAGGCTAACCGTAAAAACAGTTTTACTGACTCCTTCGGACACAAACTTCTTGGTGGTACTGCGCTTTATCTTTCGGATTTTCTTACCGATAATACGGGTATCAAGTCACGTGGTATAGTATTTTCCACACTTCAAAGATGCGCATCACACCTTGTTTCAAGACGTGATATCACAGAGGCATATATGGCCGGTGCTGATGCAGCCGTTGCCGCTCTTAACGGTGAGACGGGCAAGATGATTATATTTAAGCGCATATCCAATAATCCTTATTCAATAATTACCGACGTATTTGATATTAATCAGATTGCTAATAAGGAAAAATGCGTGCCCGATGAATGGATAATAAACGACGGCACTTACGTTTCTAGCGAGTTTGACATTTACGCACGTCCTCTTATTATAGGTGAACTTTCACCGTTTATGGTTGACGGTTTGCCCAGACATTTGTTTATCGACAAATAAAAATAACCGAATAAAAAGCAAAGATGACACGGAATTTTCTGCGTCATCTTTGCTTTTTTAGGATACTTTTTTCGCCTTTTCACATACTAAATGTGAGGTGAAAATATGAATTCAATTTGGACAAAAACCGTTAAAAGACCCATTTTTCCTACACAAAATGGTGATATAAAGACCGACGTTCTTATAATCGGCGGTGGAATAGCCGGCATTCTGTGCGCTTATAAGTTAAAAAAAGCAGGAATTGAATGTACACTTATTGAGGCAAACAAAATTTGTAGTGGTATTACTCAAAACACAACTGCCAAAATAACGCTGCAGCACGGCTTGATTTACGATAAAATGATAAAGCGCTTTGGTCTTGATTTTGCAAAAAAATATATTAAAGTGCAAGAAAATGCTATAAATCAATATAAAACTCTATCCCAAAATATTGATTGCGGCTTTAAAGAAAGTAATGCGTTTGTATATTCAAAAAACAACCGAGAAATTATTGAAAACGAAGTAAAAGCATATGAAAAAATGGGGTATACAGCCACACTGGAAGAAAAAACCGAACTGCCATTTGAAGTATCAGCAGCCGTAAAAATAAGTAGGCAGGCGCAGTTTCATCCTCTAAAGTTTTTATATAGCATTTCCTCTGATTTGCCTATATTCGAAAATACAAAAGCAATTAATTTTGCACCCGGATGCATCACTACAAACAGAGGTAAAATCTACCCTCAAAAGACGATTGTAGCCACTCATTTTCCCATCATAAACAAACACGGATTTTACTTTGCAAAAATGTACCAGCATCGCTCGTATGTTATTGCCTTTAAGAATGCGCAAATGCTTAAGGGTATGTATGTTGATGAGGATAAAACAGGTCTGTCCTTTCGCACTTATGATGATGTGTTGCTTGTAGGCGGTGGTGGACATAAAACAGGTAAGAGCGGAGGAAATTGGCAAGAAATAGCCGAAAATGTAAATAAATATTATCAAAATGCGATAGAAATTGTACGTTGGGCGGCGCAAGACTGTATTACACTTGATGATATTCCTTATATTGGCAAGTACTCGGACAAGACAGGTGAACTCTTTGTTACAACAGGTTTTAATAAGTGGGGCATGACCTCATCGATGGTAGCGGCAGATATATTAAGCGATCTTATTCAGGATCTGAAAAATGAAAATTCCGATCTCTTTTCGCCCGCAAGAAGTATTCTGCGACCGCGTCTTTTTTCAAACCTATGCAATTCAGCCTTTAACCTTTTGACACCCACGGCACCACGTTGTCCGCACCTTGGATGTGCGCTTAAGTATAATAGGGTCGAGCATAGTTGGGATTGCCCATGCCACGGCTCCCGCTTTGATGAAAATGGTGCCTTGATTGATGGCCCTGCGACAGATGATAAAAAGTAGATACAGGCGGGGACTATACCCGTCTGTATCCAGTTAACAAAAATTTCTTGACAGTCAAGTCTTTTTCATGTAAAATAATAGTATAAGAGAATTTTGAAGGGAGATTATATATGCCAACAAACAGTTCTATTAAAATTCCCACCAAGCGTAAAAATCTTTTCTTGCGTGTTGTAAAGGGTCATTTTGCTACCAGCCATAGCCATATCAACTACTATATTGATATCACAACGCAAAAGACCAGACTTTCCGAGGCATCTGCTCTTGCTCAGGAACTTGTATCATACTATTCGCATAACACTATAGTGGATACTATCCTTTGTCTTGACGGTATGCAGGTTATAGGCACCTGTCTTGCTGATGAACTTACAAAGGGTAAGTATACAAACCTCAATGCACATCAGACAATTTACATAGTAACTCCCGAGCATACGTCGAGCAGCCAGATCATTTTCCGCGATAGCGTATCTCCTATGATAACCAACAAGAATGTTCTTGTTCTTGCAAGTTCTGTAACTACGGGCTATACTGTAAAATCTGCTATAGAGGCTATAAAATATTACGGCGGTAACGTTGCCGGTGTAGCATCTATCTTTGCTACCACCGATAATTGTGAAGGTTACACAGTTAACTCTGTATTTAACCCCAAGGACCTTCCTGATTACGCAAGTTATTCCTCACACGAGTGTCCGCTTTGCAAAGCAAAGTGCAAAATAGACGCGCTTGTAAACAGTTTCGGCTATTCAAAACTTTAATATGTCTGATATTTATACAGTAGTAAAAATTGAGGGTGAATACGCCTATATACAAAAAAACGGCAGTACCGATGAAATTTTTATAGCTTTGGCTCTTTTGCCGCTCGGTGTGGATATCGGCTCAACCCTTTCGTATGAAAACTTTGAATTTAAACTAGTATAAAATAAGCAGGATCTGCAAGTGAACCTTAAAGGCTCATAAACGGCTCCTGCTTTTTTTCAAAAGTTTTAGAATATTTACGATAGGGAAGGATGATCGCGAGCGCCCTGGAGGATATGGCTACGCGGAGAAAAGAATAAAAGAAAGTGAAGCGCGCCCCGGATGGTATGCTTCGCTACGCTACGCAGATACCGCAAGCGGTATGCGAACCTTCGCATTTCGCGCTGCTTAATGCAAGGTTCTTGCCAGCCAAGAAGCGAGATAAAACAAAGACACCAGTCACAAGGACTGGTGTCTTTGTTTTATGGCGCGCCCTGGAGGATTCGAACCTTCGACCTACCGGTTCGTAGCCGGGCACTCTATCCACTGAGCTAAGGGCGCGTATATTGGAGCGAGTGATGGGAATCGAACCCACGCGACCAGCTTGGAAGGCTGGAATTCTACCATTGAACTACACTCGCAATTTATCAAGCCAATATATGATAACACAATTTTTGGACTATGTCAAGAGTTTTTTTGTAGAAAGTTTAAAAGAATTTTAACACAAATTTACCCTCAACTTTCTTTGTTCACTTGACAATAAGTTATATATTTGCTAAAATAAAATATCATTTAAAATATCATTTGCAGTAAAAAGGAGAGCGACAAATGAAGTTTACATTTGTTCCCGATTACGTGTTCAAAACCTTTGATGAGGTCACCCCTGATTTTCTTGAGTCAATCGGTGTGCGTGCCCTTGTGCTTGATATAGATAATACGCTTGAGCCCTATGAAAACCCCAATCCCACAGAGGGCGTCGTTGCCTGGTTTAACTCGCTTTGGGATAAAGGAATACAAACAGCCATCGTGTCAAACAACAATAAAAAGCGTGTAAATGAATTCATTAAGGATTTTGACATTATTGCGTATGCAAGCGCGAAAAAGCCATTTCCAAAGTACGTAAAGCGCGCTATCAGTGAAATGGGTGTTACAAGTGAAGAAACAGCCTTTATAGGTGATCAGATATTTACCGACGTGTGGGTTGCAAGGAATGCAAAAATTAAGGCAATTTTAGTGCCGCCCATAAAGGATAAAAGAGACGTTATTACCCGTTTTAAAAGGGTGCTTGAAAAGCCTTTCTTGAAAAAATACGAAAAGAGGAACAGTAAATGAGCGGTGCATTTTTCGGCCCCGGTGGCAACAGTGATGCATTTAAACTTTTTGGAGGTAAATCAACCCTTGATGCACCTAGATTTTGTGATGCAATGGGACTTAACGCCTATGAATATGAGGCGGGCAACGGCCTTGCGGCATCCTCATTTATGCTTAAGCAGATTGGAGACGAGGCAAAAAAATATAATATAAAAATGTCCTTCCATACTCCGTACTTTATATCTCTTTCAGGTATTATACCTGAAAAAAGGCTCAAAAGTATTGAGTACATCCGTCAGAGTCTTGAGGCGGCGCATCTGCTTGGCGCAGGCACTATAGTTGTACATACAGGCTCTGCGGCAAAGATAAGCAGGGAAGAGGCTATGGCGCTTGCGGCAGATACACTTTTACGCACACTTGATGAGGTCGAGACTTACGGTGTTAAGATTGGTCTTGAGACTATGGGCAAGATTAATCAACTCGGTACGCTTGACGAGGTTATTACCCTTTGCGGGCTTTCGGATAAATTTGTGCCCGTGGTTGACTTTGGTCATCTTAACGCAAGAGAGTGCGGCGGTGTGTTTAAAACAAGCGACGATTATTTGCGTGTATTTGATAAGATATCAGATAAACTCGGTTATGACGTTGCCAAAAATTTGCACTGTCATTTTTCTAAGATAGAGTGGACAGATAAGGGAGAAAAAAGGCATCTGACCTTTGCAGACAACATATACGGCCCGGACTATGAGCCGCTTATTGAGGCCATAGTAAGAGAAGGACTTACTCCCACGCTTATCAGTGAGTCTGCAGGAACTCAGTCGGATGATGCCATTATGATGAAAAAATACTATGAGGAGTTGTTAAAAGGATGAATAAGTTGCCTATTTTGAGAGAAAAACTTGAAGAAAAGGGCATTGATGCACTCCTGGTGCTTGATGAACTTAATCAGCATTATCTGTCGGGCTTTGCCTTTACTGACGGATTTTTGCTTATAACTAAAAACAGGGCAATACTTGCAACCGATTTCCGTTATTATGAGATGGCGCTCAATCGCGCATACAAGGGTTTTGAGGTTATAATGCCCGATAACCGTCACGAGTTTATTGAAAAAGTGCTTAAATCCGAGGGCGTAAAGGTGCTTGGCTTTGAGGGAGCATCCGTTTCCTTTGCAACCTATTCTCTTTATAAGGAAAAGCATTCATACGCTGAACTCAAATCGGTTGGAAATATGATTGATCTTTTGCGTGAGATCAAGGATGAGGATGAGGTAGCCCTGATGCAAAAGGCGCAGGATATTACCGACGGTGCATTTTCACACATCATAAAGATGATAACACCCACTATGACCGAGATAGAGGTTGCCGCAGAACTTGAGTATGCAATGCGTAAATCAGGAGCAGACGGCCTTGCATTTGAGACAATAGCGGTAAGCGGAGATGCCTCAGCGCTTCCTCACGGTACACCGAGAAACGTAAAACTAAAAGAGGGCTTCCTCACAATGGACTTTGGCGCTAAATTCGGCGGATATTGCTCTGATATGACAAGGACAATTGTCATAGGCAAGGCTGATGATGAGATAAAGAAAGTTTACAACACAGTCCTTAAGGCTCAACTGGCTGCTATAGATTTTCTTAAAGCGGGTGTTGACTGCGCAATGCCAGACAAAGTGGCAAGAGATATTATTGATGCGTCTTTCCCCGGCACCTTCGGTCATTCGCTCGGTCACGGAGTGGGTCTTTTTATACACGAGACACCCCGTCTTGCCAAACCCTTGGCGGGCAGACTTTTGCGTGCAGGCGAGATAGTGACGGCAGAACCCGGAATATATCTTATGGGCAAATACGGTTGCCGCATTGAGGATATGGTTAAAATTGAAGAAAATGGGGTATACAACTTTACTCATTCGACCAAAGAACTTATAGAAATTTATTAAAAAAGATACATTTTTTGCCTTTTTTAAAAAATATTTGCATTTCCTCTTGAAAAAGTGGGATATTTATAGTAAAATATGTTTGTTATATAAGGTTGCATAGCAACTAATGAATGCTGCTTTGGTGTGGCGTGCCAAGCGGAACACAAAATTTATCGCCGGAAAAGGAATAATTCATATGTTAACAGCAGGTGATTTCAAAAATGGTGTTACCTTTGAGATGGACGGTAAGGTTTATCAGGTAATTGAATTCCAGCACGTTAAACCGGGTAAGGGCGCTGCATTTGTAAGAACTAAGTACAGAGACGTAGTTACAGGTGCAATCAGAGAGGCTTCCTTCAACCCCACAGCAAAATTTGAGAACGCAGTTATCGAGCGTAAGGATCTTGAGTATCTTTACACCGATGGCGACCTTTACTACTTCATGGATCCCGAGTCCTACGAGCAGATTCCGCTTTCTGCTGACAAGCTTGGTGATAACTTCAAGTTTGTAAAGGAGAATACCGTTTGCCGTATTTCTTCATTCAAGGGCAACGTATTTTCAGTTGAGCCTCCCACATTCGTTGAGCTTGCAGTTACTGAGACTGAGCCCGGCGTACGTGGCAACACCGCTACCAACGTTACCAAGCCCGCTACTCTTGAGACCGGCGCGGTAATCAAGGTTCCGATCTTCATTAACGAGGGCGACGTTCTTCGTATTGATACCAGAACAGGCGAGTATCTTGAAAGAGCATAAATAAGCAATAAAAATACTCGCCCACAGGCGAGTATTTTGCAATTCTCAAATAATAAAAGGAGAAATATGATGAATATTGTAGAAAATGCAGCATATCTTAAGGGACTTTATGACGGTTACGGCATTGATAAGGACTCCAAAGAGGGTAAACTTATGGGCGAGATGCTCGACCTTATCTCTATGATGGCTAACGAGATTGCTGATCTTAAGGCAGATAATAAGGATCTTCGCGAATATGTTGAGGAACTTGATGAGGATCTTGCAGATGTTGAGGATTATCTTGACGCTGTTGATGCAAACGAGGAGTTTGACGACGAGTACGATGAGGACTATGAGGGTGAAGAGGACAGTTACTATGAGCTTGTTTGTCCCTCATGCGGTGAGACTGTTTGCTTTGACGACTCTCTTGAGCCTGATGAGATTTCTTGCCCCGCTTGCGGCGAAAAGATTACCGACGTACAGCTTTGCGACGGTGATTGTGATACTTGTGAAAGCAAGGATTGCGAATAAAGGGCTGTCGTATTTTGGCATAAATCACCCCTCACTCCCGCTCGACGTATGTAAATACGCCTTCGGGTTGTGATGAAAGATTTTTGCTCAAAATCCATTCGCACTCTCTTTATATTTTGCATAACCGAATAAAAAACGGTATATTTAAAGAGGTACAGATAACGCTGTGCCTCTTTTTGTTTTTAAATCTAATTAAATAGGGACTAAGGTTGAAAACTTTGCGTTTTTCTTTTGTTTTTTAAAAAGGCAAAGAAAAGCAAGGGTAGTTTTGATCGATTTTTGCAAGTTTTTCAGACTGAAAAAGCACGGTTTGGGGGTAGTAAAAAAACCTTTGAAATTTAACTGCGAAAAAATAAAATTTTTTTGATAAAATATATTGACTTTTATTTATTATAATGATAAAATAGTATGACGCTTATTGTGGGTCAGTAGGCAAGTACATTAAATTGTACACCCATTGTAGCGATTAAACACGAAAGTGAGGTGCTTTTACATGTTCGCAATTTTCGTAACAGGTGGAAAGCAGTACAAAGTTGCTGAGGGTGACGTTATCTTCGTAGAGAAGCTTGGCGTTGCTGAGGGCGAAAAGGTTACTTTTGATAAGGTACTTTGCGTAAACGGCGAGACCTTGTCTGTTGGTACTCCCTACGTAGCTGGCGCTACTGTTGTTGCCAATGTTCTCAAGAACGGCAAGTCCAAGAAGATCGATGTAATCCGTTACAAGGCTAAGAAAAACGAAAAGAAGAAGATCGGTCATCGTCAGGACTATACCAAGATCCAGATTGAAAAGATTGAAGGCTGATTACAATGACAACAATCACATTTTATAAGGCCGACGGCTTTTATTACGGATTTGAGGAAAAGGGGCATACAGGATACGGCGAGAGCGGCGATGATGTGCTCTGTGCAGCGCTTTCCAGTATGACTATGCTGATTATCAATGCCATTGAGGTGTCATACGCGTCTGATCTTGATTATCAGATTGATGAAAAGACTACTGATATAAGGCTTATAGTTAAATCGGCTCTTCCCAAGTATGAAAAGGATGAAAAGAAGCAGTACGCTGTTTCAGGTCTTATACAGGCTTATTTCTTCCAACTTATGGACCTTGTTGAGGAATATTATGAGTTCCTTGACGTTAAAGAGGTCGAGAGGCAGATTTAAGCAACCAACCGGGCGTTAAGCCACAAATTTAGGAGGTACATTACAATGCTTAGAATTAGTTTACAGTTCTTCGCTCACAAAAAGGGGGTAGGTTCTACCAAAAACGGTCGTGATTCCGAGTCCAAGCGTCTTGGCGTTAAAAAGGCAGACGGTCAGGCAGTTAAAGCTGGCAATATCCTTGTTAGACAGCGCGGCACAAAGATCCATCCCGGCAATAATGTTGGTATCGGTACAGACGATACACTTTTCGCACTCATTAGCGGTGTTGTAAAGTTCGAGCACATTTCTGGTGGTAGAAAACAGGTTAGCGTTTACGCTGACTGACATGATAAAAAAGAGTAGTTTATCTGCTCTTTTTTGTTATATATAGCAAAAATATTTTAAAGATTGGTATGCAAAAATCGGAAAGATGTTTGCATAAAGGGGGAAAAATAATGTCAATTCTTGTAACAGGTGGTATGGGCTACATTGGCTCCCATACGGTTGTTGAATTGCTTAATATCGGTAAGGATGTAATTATTGTAGACAACCTTTCCAACAGCAAAATATGCGTTCTTGACAGAATAAAGACTATTACCGGCAAGGCTCCTGAGTTTATCAAGTGCGATTTGCTTGATAAAGAGACACTTGAGGAGGTGTTTAACAGCCACCCTGATATTGACTCCGTAATTCACTTTGCGGGTCTTAAGGCAGTCGGTGAGTCTGTATCTATGCCTCTTTGGTATTATCATAACAATCTTACAGGCACCTTTAATTTGCTTGACTGTATGGTAAAGCACGGTGTTGACAGACTTGTTTTCAGTTCTTCTGCTACCGTATACGGTCTGCCCAAGTCCTGTCCTGTCAGAGAAGATTTTCCTCTTTCTACAACCAACCCTTACGGTGAGACCAAACTTATGATAGAGCGCATCCTTAAGGACTGCACGGTTGCATATCCCACACTTTCGATATGCATTCTCCGTTACTTCAATCCCATCGGCGCGCACGAGAGTGGTCTTATCGGTGAGGACCCTAAGGGTATCCCAAACAACCTTTTACCTTACATTGCGCGTGTTGCGGCAGGTAAACTTGACTGCGTAGGCGTTTTCGGTAACGATTACGATACTAAGGACGGTACAGGCGTGCGTGACTTTATCCACGTTGTAGACCTTGCAAGAGCGCATCTTAAGGCGCTTGAATATACCGAGCGTATGAAGGGTGTTGACTATGTCAACGTCGGCACAGGTAACGGTTATTCCGTGCTTGAGATGATCGCTGCATTCGGTAAGGCATGGGGCGCACCGGTTAAATACAAGATAGTTGCGCGCCGTCCCGGTGACATCGGCGAGTGCTATGCAGACCCCACCAAGGCATTAAACGTCCTTGGCTGGAAGGCGGAATACGGTCTTGATAGAATGTGTGTTGACTCTGCGAGATGGCAACGTATGAACCCTGACGGATATCCCGACTAATAATAAATTAATTCAGGCTGCCTCGCATATTTCGGGACAGCCTGATTTTAGGTGAAAATAATGAGAGATTTAAGAGATAAAAAACTATTCCTTTTGGATATGGACGGTACTATATATCTTGACGATAATCTTTTTGACGGTACCCTTGATTTTTTAAAGGCTGTTAAGCAAAACGGTGCAAGATATCTCTTTTTAACCAATAATTCCTCAAAGGGCGCGGATAAATATATCGAAAAAATGCACAAACTCGGCATTGAAACTGAAAAGGACGATTTTTTGACCTCAACCGATGCCACCATCCTCTATATTAAATCAAAATATGAGGGCAAGCGCTTTTATGCTATGGGCACAAACTCATTTGTCAAGCAACTGAAGGACGGGGGCATAGACGCAGTTACAGAACTTTGTGATGATATATTTGGCCTTGTTATCTCAAACGATCAGGAACTTACTTTTAAAAAACTCGATGATGTATCTCAACTTCTTCTTAGAGGAGTAGAATATATCGCTACCAATCCCGACTGGGTATGTCCTACCGCATACGGCTCTGTGCCTGATTGCGGCTCTTTTGCCGAGATGCTCTCACATGTAAACGGCAGGCTTCCCACCTTTATAGGCAAGCCTAAGCCAGAGATGATATATCTTGCGCTTGAAAAATACGGCCTCACAAAGGATGATGCCGTTATGATAGGGGACAGGCTTTATACGGACATAGCCTCGGGTAATAATGCAGGTATAGATACTATATTTGTTCTCTCGGGCGAGGGTACACTTGAGGATTTAAAGACAAGTGAGGCAAAGCCCACCTATATAATGCAGAATATAAGAGAAGTATATAATAGTTTGATTTTGGAGTAAAAATGATTACAGTTACAAATTTAGCCTTTCAGTTTGGCGGTCAACTTCTTTTTAAGGATGTTGACTTAAAATTCACTCCCGGCAATTGCTACGGTATTATCGGCGCAAACGGTGCGGGTAAATCTACCTTTTTAAAACTCCTTTGCGGTGAGCTTGAGCCCACAAAAGGAGACGTATATATCCCAAAGGACGTGCGTATGTCTGTTTTAAAGCAGGATCACTTTGCATTTGATGATTATACCGTCCTTGATACCGTAATTATGGGTAATAAGCGCCTTTACGATATAATGAAGCAAAAGGATGCCCTTTATCTTAAAGAGGATTTCAGTGAGGAAGATGGTATTCTCGCATCAGAACTTGAGGGCGAGTTTGCTGAACTTAACGGCTGGGAGGCGGAAAGTGATGCCTCAAAGTTAATTCAGGGCTTAGGTCTTACTGATGATATGCTTTATATGCAGATGTCCTCTTTAAAGGAGAGCGAAAAGGTTAAGGTACTCTTAGCGCAGGCGCTTTTTGGCAATCCTGATATCATTTTGCTCGACGAGCCTACCAACGGTCTTGATATTGACGCAGTTTTGTGGCTGGAGGGCTTTTTGGCAGACTATTTTGGCACAGTTCTTGTAGTATCTCACGACCGTCACTTTTTAAATGACGTATGCACCAATATAGTTGATATTGACTATTCGGGCATTAAAATGTACGTAGGTAACTATGAGTTCTGGTACGAGTCAAGCCAACTTATACAGCGTATGATAAAGGCGCAAAATAAACGTAATGAGGAAAAGATTGCAGAACTTCAGAACTTTATTTCTCGCTTCAGCGCAAATAAATCAAAATCCCGTCAGGCCACTTCAAGACGTAAGCTGCTTGATAAACTTACAATTGAAGAGTTGCCGGCATCCTCACGCCGTTATCCGTATATCGGCTTTGATATGGATAGGGAAGCGGGTAAGGAAATACTGCACGTTGAGGGTCTTACAAAGTCCCTTGACGGTAAAATTCTCTTCAAGGACCTTACCTTCCACGTAAATAAGGGCGACAAGATTGCCTTTTTGGGCAATGAAATTGCGCTTACTAACCTCTTTGAAATACTTAACGAAAAACAGAGTGCGGATAAGGGTGATTTTAAGTTTGGTGTGTCTATAACCACATCCTATTTCCCACACGATAATTCATCATTCTTTGACGGGCAAACAATGTCAATACTTGACTGGATGCGCCAGTATTCCAAGGACCAGACAGAGACCTATTTAAGAGGCTTCCTTGGCAAAATGCTCTTCTCAAATGAGAGCGTTTTCAAGCCTGTTAATGTCCTATCGGGAGGAGAAAAGGTAAGGTGTATGTTCTCACGTATGATGCTCTTCGGCTCAAATATGCTTATCATAGATCAGCCTACAGACCATCTTGACCTCGAGTCCATTACCGCGGTAAATAACGGTATGTCAAACTTTAAGGGCAATATCCTCTTTACCTCTCACGACTATGAGATACTTAATACTGTTGCAAACCGTATAATTGAGATAAAAGAGGACGGTTCATACATCGACCGTATGGGTACTTACGAGGAGTATCTTGAGTATAAAAGAGGCTTGGAAAACAAATAAATAAAAAACAAAAAACAGTGTGCACAAACACACTGTTTTTTTGTTTTTTTAACATAAAATATAAGGCAGAAATGTGTTTTACACTGCACCTTCGATTTTTAACGCGTCAAAATACGATGGCATAACTGCTGTTATTTTTTGGTGTTTGGAGTGCCTTCTACAAAGAAGGTAGCCTCGCAGTCGGCAACAGAAAGTGCAAATGAGAGCGGGAACATTTCAAAGGCCTTGGATACGTTTCTTGTGTCGTCTGTTTCGGATGCGTGGCCCATGTGATAACGTATAGCAAAGGCCTCCTCGCGAGTAAGTTTCATAAAGCCTGAGATAATATACACACTCTTTTCACCGTGTCCGTAGGGTAACTGGTCATCAAACTCAAAGGTGTCAACTCTTTGCCATACACCCTTTTCATCCTTAACGTTTCTAAAGCCTTTTTTATACACGTTTATCTTGCAAAGATCGTGGAGCAGGGAAACGATAGCAATACTTTCTTCGCTCGGATTAAGACCGTAATTTTCCTTAACTCGGGGATTGTCAAGATAACCCTTTAAGCAATCGTACACGTTAAGTGAGTGCTCGCAAAGACCACCCTCGTGTGAGCAGTGGAATCTTGCGCTTGCGGGCGCTACAAAAAAGTCCGATGAAGGGCAGAGCAGATACTCAAGCAACTTGTCCGCACCCTCTCTTTTTATATGTGTTGTATAAAGCTCAATAAATCTTTCCTTAAAGCTCATAACAAAATCTCCTTTACTCGTTGACTTAATTATACTTTAAAAGATTTGAAAAATCAATATATTTTTTTGATTACCGCACCTTTTCTGTTTGACATTTATTTTTAAAGTGTTATAATGAATATATAAGATAAAATGAGGTAAAATTTTCATATAAGCACCGTCCTTGTGGCGGTATATGAAAGCGGTGAACAAATATGGATAAAAGATTTTTGATCAAAAATATAAAGGCAAGAGAGATACTTGACTCACGCGGCAATCCTACTGTTGAGGTTGACGTTACCCTCGAGTGTGGGGCTATGGGTCGCGCATCCGTCCCCTCAGGCGCATCTACCGGTATTTATGAGGCGTATGAGCTGCGTGACGGTGATAAGTCGCGCTATCTCGGTAAGGGCGTTTTAGGGGCTGTTAACAGCGTTAACGGTGAGATTTTTGCCGCCCTTATTGGTAAAAGTGCTCTTGAACAGCAAAATATCGATAATATTATGATTTCTCTTGACGGTACCGATAACAAGGCACGTCTTGGCGCTAATGCGATTTTAGGCACGTCTTTGGCGTGTGCAAAGGCAGCTGCCATGGCTCTTGATATGCCGCTTTATGCCTATCTTGGCGGCACAGAGGCAAGAGTGTTGCCTGTACCTATGATGAATATACTTAACGGTGGTGCCCATGCGACCAATAACGTTGATATACAGGAGTTTATGATAATGCCTGTGTCAGCCACTACCTGGAGTGAGGCTATGCGTCGCTGTGCAGAGGTATTCCATAGACTTAAAGGCGTATTAAAGGCGCACAACATACCTGTTACAGGTGTTGGTGACGAGGGCGGATATGCTCCTATGCTTGAGCGTGATGAGGATGCACTTAAATTTATAGTTATGGCTATAAAAGAGGCAGGATACGTCCCGGGTGTGGATTTTAAAATTGCGATAGATGCCGCATCATCAGAGTGGTATGATGAGACCACCGACACCTACCGTCTGCCTAAGGCAAATAAAACCCTCACACGTAGTGAGCTTATTGATATGTGGCTCGATTTGGTAGAAAAATACCCTATCATATCACTTGAAGACGGTATGGGTGAGACTGACTGGATAGGCTGGGATATGCTGACAAAGGCACTTGGCAAAAAGATACAGCTTGTCGGTGACGATCTTTTTGTCACTAATACCAAGCTCTTGAAAAACGGTATAGAAAAATCCATTGCCAACTCTATCCTTATTAAGGTAAACCAGATAGGCACTCTTACCGAAACTCTTGCGGCTATTAAAATGGCGCGCGAGGCAGGTTACACTGCCATTATTTCTCATCGCTCGGGTGAAACGGAGGACACTACTATTGCCGATATTGTCGTAGCAATTAATGCAGGTCAAATAAAGACAGGCGCTCCATCAAGGAGTGACAGGGTAAGCAAGTATAATCAGCTTGTGCGTATTGAAGAGCAGCTTGGCGACAGGGCAGAGTATCCGGGTATGAAGGCATTTTATAATTTGAAGATATAAGTTTTAACCGATACCATTTTTAAAAATAAAAGAGCAGGATTAAAAGGAAAAGCGATATCCCTCCTTCTATCCTGCTTTTTTAATTATTTGTTTATAAGATCTTTCATCGGTTGCATTATTTTATAGTCAAAGCTTTCGTAGGTCATATCACCGTAGCATTCGGTTTTAAGCCAGCGCCACTCACCAAATATTCCAAAGAAAAGCCATAGTATCGGATTGGATTGATGTTCTTTGTGTGCCGCCTCAGCATCTTCCACATCAAAATATCGGTCAACGTACATGTAGTTATCCTCGTTATTGGGGTCGCGTATTTCAAAGCAGCAATACATACCAAGCTCGTTATAACATTCGTCATTCTCGTGTCCGTGGTATAGTACGCTGTATCCCGCATTTTTGTATTCCGAGATAATTTCCTCACAAGGAATATATCTTGCCTCAGTTTTCTTGCAACCAACACAGGGTATTATTAAACTTAATAAAACTAAAGCCGAAATTATTTTTTTCATTTTAGTCCTCATTTTAGTCCTTTTGTTTTTAAAAAATCCATTTGCTAATCATAATTGTTACTTATAAAACGAAAGGCTTTGCACCTATTTTTAGTTTAATAAATTGGGATTTATAGGCACACTTGTTTCAATTCTAATTCAGTTGCTTCCGTAATCCATTTTCCAAAAACCTGTGATTCTTTTGACGGAAGATAGCCTAAATCCTTGTATCCCAGTTTTATTAGCAAACCCATACTTGCTTTGTTTTTAGGGTCAGTAAAACAAATAAATTCCCAATCCACAAATTTTTTGTGTAGAAAATCTATCAAAACAGTGAGGGATTCAAAAGCATATCCGTGTCTATGATGTTTATATGAAAATGTATATCCTAAAGAAAACGTATTTTCATTTGGCATTACAACAATCTCACCAATCATTTCATTTGTATCCTTCAGTGCAACCGCCAGCATGAAAGGGCTTTCTAAAGAGATTTTATCATCTTTTCTTCGTTGAACTAAATCTTTGATTCCATTATATGTTTTTGTTTGCCCTCTTTGATGACGAGAACAAATTTCATTATTTCTGTAGTCAAACATTATATCGACATCATCTATTATTACGTTTCGAAGAAATAATCGGTCTGTTTCAAAAAACAACATATTTATATCCTCCATTACCGCCATTGGACAAACCAGAATTTGCAGTTATTTGTAAATTAGCGTTTCGGGATGGGAGAACACAAGTGAAATGTTCTTGTTGGGATTGATAAGCAAATTTAGGACACCGGGTTCTCTTGTTCCCAATCGTGTATCCATAACAAGCTTTCTATAAGGTTTAAAGCCGCACTTTTCTTGAACTCTTTTAGATTGGTTGTTAAAATCATAATATCCACAGGTCAAAAAATCCAAATTCAGATCATTGAACAGGTAGTTAATTACAGCCCCTATAGCTTCAGGCATAATACCTTTGCCCCAGTAATCCTTCGATAATACATAACCTATCTCACGTCCATAATAGCTATTAAATTCGGTCAGTTTGTCTTCAAGTCCGTATTTCTCAACACCAAGAGAACCGATTACCTTGTTATTCTTTTTGAAAACAATAGCAAAGGTTTTATCTTCTGTGATAAACATATCTAAGATTTCCTGTGTTTTTTGGATAGTTTCGTGATGCTTCCAGCCTGCCATCTCGCCAACTCCCGAAACAGATGCATATTCGTTGAAATCGTATAGATCGGATTGCTTGAACGCACGCAATATCAATCTTTCTGTTTCTATAACCAATTCACCAATCTTAAAGTTTGCGTTCATATAGGAATAACCCCCAAAAACCTTATTTATTGATGCGTTTATTATAGAATAATATCTAATTAAAGTCAAGGTGTTTCTTCAGTAAACCAAAACGTGTGCAGATAATACCAAGAGGAGAGTATGATATATAGTTAAAAGCAATATATTTTGTGGCGAATATTTGCGAGTATTTATGAGAGAAAAAAGGTGGTGTATAACTACGCTTAATAAAAGCCCAATTTTATATCAAAAGTGCGCAGTGATTCACCAAGGGCTCTATACCTTAGCGAATCATTGCGCACTTAAACTAAATTCTATGTATCATCTTAAGACTTATCACCGATGTGTTTAATATAGTCATTCTTTAATTCAGCATAATCATTCTTTAGGTTATCATAATCGCGTTTAAATGATTCGTATTGCTTTTTGGAACGAATTACTGCAATTACTGCAGCTATCAACACTATAATGACACCGGCAATTGCACCTATGGTTAACCAATCTTCGTGTATCACAGGTATAAAAACTAATACATTACCTACGATCCACTCATATGCTTTTAGAAATGGGAGAATAAGACAACCAATATCATACCGTAAATTATCCCCCATTGTAAATAACATATTGTATGTAAGGTTTGCATTCCAAAAGCTCTCTTTGCCTGTTTCTAAATCTAGAATTTTAAAGTTCAATTCGATTTTTTGAGCAATAGCAGACTTTTTTAATAATTTGATTGAAAAAGTTGAACTTTCTAGACCGTTTATATGAAATTCTTGTTGGGTGAACTCACAAGGCTCATCATCAACATAAGCATCTATAATTTCAATGCAAAAATGGGTGGTTGTATGATTATGAAAATCTATATCTATATCATAAAATGAAGTTTGTTTAACACCTATATCAACAGACCGACCTATAGTACTTAAACCATTATTCAAGCCTCGAGGTTGTGCAAGAAAACAACCATATCCTATCAATAATATGAATATTGCCACAATTGATAATACTTTTTTCATAACTTAAACCCTTTTATAAATTTGTTTTTTTCTTTATTAGGACTTATCCTACATCTTTTTGATTATCTTTCGACTCGTTGTGTAGGTATTTATCATACTCATTCTTTAATTCAGCATACCCATTCTTTAGGTTATCATAATCGCGTTTAAAGGATTTATATGACTTTACAGAACGAATTATTACTCCAATTATCACTCCAATTATTACTATAATTAGACCCGCAATTCCACCTAATAAAAGTAAAAGTTCCGGTTGATAAATTAGAATATACGTCACTTGGTCACTAATGACTCCAACTATGGCATCAAGCAAATACTGTAAGTTTTTAATCATTATATTTAATACATTGATTTCAACTACTATTGGTTCGGTTTCATAAAAATACCCAAAAACATCAGTTATGTTTAATTTGAACTCTATCTTTGTATTTCCAAAATAATCTACATTTTCGAGGTTAATCTTAAATTCTCCTCTTTCCTCCCACGAAATATCTATAATTTCTTGTCCTACATCGTGCGGCATATCATTAACGTAAACATCTATGATTTCAACGGTAGCAATTTCATAAGTCTTGTTCACAATGTCAACATATAAATTATCAAGCGATTTGTTTGGATGTGCCTCTACAGCAAGACAAATGTCATCGTAAAGTCTATATTTAGTTTGATAAGAGGGTTGTGCAAGAATGTAGACAAAACTAACCGCCAAAGCGAGAATAGATAATAGTGCAATAATTGATAATACTTTTTTCATAACTTAATTCCTTTTTCAAATTTTGATTATTTTAGTTTGAATTTTTTAGAGTCGTTGTTTAGATATTTATTATACCAATTCTTTAGATGCTAAACTAACCGCACCGTAATGTAGTAATCTATATTTTAAAAGAATAAAAAAGTGCGGCAACCGAAGTTAACCGCACCGAAAAACGCAAACTCCGATTGCTGCTACACAAAACCAGATAAACGGGATAATGGTATCCGACATACTACCTGTTGGAATTTGCGCTTTTACCAAATTCAAAAATAGTATGCCAAAAAAGGGTAAAAAATCCCCTATAAATAGAAAGACCATTAGCCCAAAAAGTTTATTCGGTTTTGTGTAGCATAATCATTATATCACTATTATTATAAAAAATCAATAGTTAAAAGTGCAACAAAAATTCAAAGCCATCTACTGACGAGAAAGCAGGTTCTGCGTACCTGTCACCTCGCACAAATAAAAAAATCCAAGCAAATCGCTTGGATTTTGGTGCGTCAGGACTTTGAACAGGCGTTGGCAAGGTAAAAACAAAGCACTAACGCCACAAGATTTGCCTTGAAGCGCATTCGCGCATCAATTTTGCAAAGCAAAACAGGGTCAAATCTTCTTCTCGTCAGCCAAGTGCAACAAAAATTCAAAGCTATCTACTGACGAGAAAGCAGGTTCTGCGTACCTGTCACCTCGCACAAATAAAAAAATCCAAGCAAATCGCTTGGATTTTGGTGCGGGTGACAGGACTTGAACCTGCACGGATGTCCACTAGATCCTAAGTCTAGCGCGTCTGCCAATTCCGCCACACCCGCATTTTATATTGCCTATAAATTCTATCATAAACAACTTGAAAAGTCAAGGATAAAAACAAAAAAATAACAGGGAATTATACTGTTGAAAAAACTTTGAGATAGTGTTATAATATATTCGTAAAATATATCAAAAAAAGAGGGAAATATGAAAAAAACAATTGTTTGTTTAACCTTGATTTTTGTCCT
Source organism: Eubacteriales bacterium (assembly GCA_045653505.1). Classification (GTDB taxonomy): domain Bacteria; phylum Bacillota; class Clostridia; order Oscillospirales; family CAG-272; genus UBA1740. The sequence continues at coordinate 20,632 of JAZOLZ010000023.1, forward strand.
TGCTTTAACCTGCTCTTGCACTCCACAAAAGGCAAAGGAAACCATAAAATTTGACAAAAAAGATAGTCTTGTAATTGCTCACAGAGGTCTTTCGGGCATAGAGGTTGAGAATACTGCCGCAGCCTTTATTGAGGCCGGCAAACGCACGTATTTTGGCATTGAGGCAGACGTTAAAAGGACATCTGACGGTAAGTTTGTTATCTGTCATGACGATGATCTCGGTAAGCTTTGCGGTGACAAAATTCCGGTTGAATCAAGCACTCTTGCACAACTTCTTGAATTTGAGCTTTTTAACAAATACGGCAATAAAAATAAGGCAGAACACCTAATATACCTTGAAACGTACATATCAATTTGTAAAGAGTACGGTGCTTGTGCTGTGCTTGAATTCAAGTCGGATTTTAACAAAGAAGAGATAATTGAGATTATAAATATAATAAAAAATCTGGAATATTTAAACGGCGTTATATTCATCTCGTTTGACTACAATCAACTGCTTACGGTAAGAGAAATTTTACCCACACAACCGGTTATGTATCTTGCCCACACCGTTAGCGAGGATGCGGTGTTAAGGTTGCTTTGGGATAGGGTAGATTTATCAATAGGACACGCCGCTCTTACACAGGATTTGCTTGATAGATTTCACAGCGCGGGACTTAAGGTAAGTGTATGGACCGTTAATGATAAAGCTAAGGCAGAGCGCCTTGCCGATATGGGTGTGGATTATATTACTACAGATATTCTTGAATAATAAAAAGGTGCCGTGCAAGATTTTGTCTTGCACGGCACTTTTTTATTTACCCTTATATTTTTCTCTGTACTCCTTAGGTGTCATACCCAACTTTTGTCTGAAGATATAGGTAAAATATGCAGGGCTCAAAAAGCCGACAAGACTTGATATCTGAGTAACGGTATTATCGTCCGCCTTCAGCATTTCCTTTGCCACAGATATGCGCTTATCGTTAAGAAACTCCTTTGGAGTAAGACCAATATCATTCTTAAAATTCTTTATAAGTGCGCTGTGCGATATGCCAAAAAGCCTTGCCACATCTGTAATCCTTATGTTTTGACTGTAATTTCTTACAAGGTAGTTTTGTATTTCTTTAGTAACGCTTGGCTTTGCACCGGGAGTTGATATTATATCAAAACCCTCGCTCTTTATATGCTTAATAAAGGCGTGATAAAAGCAGGCGAGGTTAAGCACGGCATAACTTTCGTCATATTCATCAGTAACAAGGGCGTTATATGCATTCACAAGATAAGAATTAAACTCCTCAAATCTTTTTCCACCGCTTACCGTAATAGGATATTCTCCGATATTTTTCGGCAATATCTCATCATTGAGTTTTATTGCAAAGTACTTTGCATTCTTGCCACAAATTTCATTCTTTTCGGAGTGAGAAATGCTTGGGGGAATAATATAGAAAAATCCCTTTTTCATCATTATACTGTTTTGATTAAGTGTGATGATGCCGTTATTGTTTTGCGGCACTATAACCTCAGTATAGGCGTGCTTATGTAAGAGTGACGGTTCCTCAATAAGTTCGGTAAAACTAAGTGATAAAATATTTGGCATATCAAAGCGGTATGCCTCATCATTTGGAAAAATAAACTTATAAAACATATTTTTCTCCGTTTTTATTTATATTTTAATTTTATCTCTATTAGTATCCTTTGTCAACAAAAAAGGACAAAAATATTATACTGAAAGCGAAAAAAATTATAGAAATGGTCTTAAATATGTGATAAAATGCACTTAGAGAGTAAAAAAACGGAGGCTATATATGAAGATAGTAATAGGTGCCGACCTTTTTCCGAGCCCGATAACTGAGAAGATGTTTGTAGATAAAAAGGGTAGGGAACTTTTTGGCGATGTAATGGACATAGTAGAGCGCGCAGACAGGTTTATAGTAAATCTTGAGTGTGCCCTTACCGATAAGGATACAAAAATACGCAAGTGCGGTGCAAATATGAAGGCTGACCCGCGTTGTGCCGAGGCGCTTAAGGATTTTGGTGTTACAGATGTAATGCTCGCTAATAATCACGTATACGATTTTGGTGAGGAGGGTCTGAGAGATACAATGGCGCATCTTACAGCGGCAGGCCTGCCTTATGCCGGTATAGGTGAAAACGATACCGATTCAAGAAAACCCTACGTAATAGAGCAGGACGGTAAAAAAATAGCAATAATCAACGTCTGTGAGCACGAGTATTGCTATGCATTACCAAATGCTATGGGAGCTAATCCGTTTGACCCATTCCTGACTATGCACGATATCAGAGAGGCAAAAAAACAAAATAATTTTGTGATAGTAATCTATCACGGCGGTAAGGAATATTGCCGTTATCCCTCACCGCGCCTTTACCTTGCTTGCCATGAGATGGCAGAGTGCGGCGCTGACGTAGTTCTCACTCAGCACAGTCACTGTATAGGATGCTATGAGCAGTATGAGGGCTGTCATATTCTTTACGGTCAGGGCAACCTTAACTTTATTGCTCCGTCCGACCGTGAGGGCTGGTTTACGGGTTTGCTTACAGAACTTAATATAGGTGATAAAATAGATATTAAGTTTTATCCTATGCGCGCGCTTGAAACCGGAGTAGATCTTGCAAAGGGTGATGATGCCATAGAAATTATGGACGGCTTTAAAAAGCGCAATATGGAACTTCAAAACGGTGATTGGCGCCGTGGCTGGACTGAATTTTGCAACAGCCCTGAAGAAAATTATTATTTTGACTGGATAAAGCATTTTTATCAACCCGACTCAAGCGAGCATCAGAACGAGGTGTTCTCCCATTATCTTGATTGCGAGGCGCACACAGACGTCTGGCGTGAACTTTTTCCAAGTTGGCACATAACCGAAAGGGAAGAGAATAAGAATAAATTCAGATACAAATATAAGGATAAATGACAAAAACAGTTTGCATTTTGAGGCTAAACTAAACTAAAAACGAAAAAACTAAACTAAAAACGGACAGAAGCATTCGCCTCTGTCCGTTTTTAGTTTATCTTAAATTATTTGCCAAATCTCTTTCTTGCTACGTATGAGGTGTGGAGAATGTGGTGAGCCTTTTCGCAACCGTAAGAGCCGCCAAAGTAGTTTTCATAAACCTCTTTGATAACGGGGTTCTTGTGTGATTTACGAAGGGTCATCTTCTCATCCTGAGCATAGAGTGCCTGTGCACGAAGAGCCTTGAGATCAACGGTATCTCTTACGTACTGAGGCTGGATAGGCTGACCGCCGCCGTTTACACAGCCGCCGGGACAACCCATTATCTCAACAAATGTCCAGTCTGCCTCGCCGCTTGCGATCTTATCCATAACGATCTTGGCATTAGCCGCGCCTGAAGCAACGCAAACCTTGATGTCCATACCCGCAATATTGTATGTAGCCTCTTTAAGACCCTGTGTGCCACGTACCTCGTGATACTCAATAGACTCGTTGTCCTTGCCTGTGAGTACGTCATTTGCTGTACGTAAAGCAGCCTCCATAACGCCGCCTGTTGCACCGAAGATAACAGCCGCACCTGTGTCAGCGCCAAGAGGATTGTCAAACTCCTCGTCGGGAAGAGCAGTGAACTTAATGCCGGCTCTGCCGATCATCTTAGCAAGCTCACGTGTTGTGAGGGCAACGTCAACGTCCGGGATACCGTCGCCTGCAGCAGACATATCATCTCTGCCTACCTCAAACTTCTTAGCAGTGCAAGGCATGATAGAAACAACAAAGATATCCTTAGGGTCATAACCCATCTTTTCAGCCCAGTAAGTTTTTATAAGCGCGCCGCTCATCTGCTGGGGTGACTTACAGCTGGAAAGGTGACCGATATATTCGGGATAGTAGTACTCGCAGTACTTAACCCAACCGGGTGAGCATGAGGTAATCATGGGAAGTTTGCCACCGTTCTTAACTCTTTCAAGAAGTTCAGTAGCCTCCTCAACGATGGTAAAGTCAGCCGCATTGTCGGTATCAAATACCTTTTCAAAACCAAGACGGCGAAGAGCAGCAACCATCTTGCCCTCAACGTTAGTACCAATCTCCATGCCAAAGCACTCGCCAAGAGTTGCTCTGATAGAGGGAGCGGTCTGTACTATGACGTGCTTGGACTTATCTGCAAGAGCAGCCCAAACCTTATCTGTATCATCTCTTTCAACAAGAGCGCCTGTGGGACATACAACTGTACACTGACCGCAGGAGATACAGGGAGTTTCTGCAAGAGATACGTCAAAGGGCTGACCGATGCAGGTATCTATACCTCTGTTGTTAGCGCCGATTACAGAAACCATCTGCTCGTTACATACAGCAACGCAACGGCGGCAAAGCACGCACTTGTTGTTATCTCTTACGAGGTGGGGGGTAGAGTAGTCAAGCTCATAAACAGGCTTGAATCCGGAGAATGCCTTGGAATCTACGCCGTACTCAAGGCAGAGCTTCTGAAGCTCACAGTTGGTGGCGTGGAAAGCCGGTGCGGCGTTGTTCTGCCGAGCCTTCGGCGTATCGACGGCACAGGGCGTGCGAGCCTCTCGC
>JAZOLZ010000024.1:0-18606 GCA_045653505.1 Eubacteriales bacterium
GAGTAGCAGCTCCACACAACCCCATCCTGTCTCGGCTCTCGATTCGGACCGTGAAGGCTCCGGGGGAGCCTTCTTGACAAAGGATTTGCCGTGTCAATCGCCGTTCGCGGCGCCGGGTAACTGCTTCATACAACCCTGATACCAAAAGAAAAAGAGGGCTTTTTGCCCCCCTAAAAAACCAAAGCCCCGACGCCTAAGCATCGGGGTTGTCTGGAGCTGCTACCCGGATTCGGACCGGGGACCTCATCCTTACCAAGGATGTGCTCTACCAGCTGAGCCATAGCAGCATTATCTGACTTGTGTCAGCCTTGATATTATAACAAAATGATTTTTGTTTGTCAATAGTTTTTATTAAATTTGTTAGTTAAGTTAAAAAATAGCGAAAAAGCCCATTAAACATTTTCTCAGTTTCACCTATATATTTAAAAACCTTATTCACATAGACAAATCAAGGTGATATAATTTTTTAGAATTTCAAGATAAGGTGAATGAAAAATGATAGAAGGTATCTTAATTACTCTTTCAATTTTATCAGGTCTTGGCATAAATGCCTGCCAAAACGGTTTTGGAAAGAATAACGGTCAAAACAAAGCCGACATAAACCTATATAACACCCTTATGTTTGCAGTATGTGTGCTGGTGTTTGGTGTCCTCGCCTTTGTGAGCGGTGTAATATCTGTTTATACGGTTGTTCTCGGTATCATTTTCGGAGCGCTTACAAACTTTCAGCAGTATTACAAGGTTGTAGCGCTTTCAAACGGACCAATGCATATAACCGTTCTTATAATCACAGCCTCTATGCTTATCCCTACGCTGTGCGGCCCGATACTTTTCCCGACGGAAGAAAGCCTTAATATCTTTAAAATTATCTTTGCCGCCGTGCTTGTCTTTTTCATATATCTTTCGGGTAATATAAGTGATGGGGGAGAAAAGAAAAGGGTAGGCGCAAGATGGATATTCTCTATCGCGATAGCATTTTTGTGTCAGGGCTTTATCGGTGTTATGCAAAAGGTACACCAAAGCTCTGAATATAAGGATGAGCTGTTTGCCTTTTTGTTTGTGTCCTTTGTGTTCTCTTTTGTCTTTTCCTTTATCAAGGCAAAGGGGAGCGGTGTAAAAATATCCTTTGATAAAAAAACCTACCTTTCTGCAATAGTATGCGGTGTATTTACCTTTGCCGTTAACTATATCAATCTTAAGCTCTCAGGCGAGATACCCACCCAGATATTCTTCCCGCTTATAAACGGCTCCAACATTATTCTTACAGCCCTTATGTCGGTATTCTTGTTTAAAGAAAAGCTTAGCAAAAAACAGCTTATCGGTATAATTGGTGGTATGGCTTGTCTTATAGCAATAGTTCTCGTTTAACTATCGTTATACTTCTAAAAACCTTGTTTTTGTAAATTTTTATTTACTAAATACATCAAAACGGAAACAAAAAAGAGCAAGTGTGTAGATTAAATGTGTCTCACACTTGCTCTGTTTTTTATCTATTCAAAAATTAAAACTTAATTTTCTTAAGCTCGGGTATAAGGTTTTTTGCATACATCATATAGCCGGCAGTTGAGGGGTGTACGCCGTCGGGGAGGAAGAATTCCTTCACCTCGGGCACAAGCGCCTGACCGTCAATTACTTTTACGTTAGGATACTTTTTAACCGTGTTTAAGAGATACTCAACAAGCGCGGCAAGTCTTACGGGATTTGCGGGAGGGCCTATGCGCTTTATAGGAGTGATAACAACTACGGGCACACCCTTAAAGTGCTTGTCGAGATTTTCATAAAACTCATCTATTGCCTTTTCGTAGTCGTAACTCATATTATCGTGGTAGTTTATGCCGAGGGCTACTATAATACCGTCGGGTGTAAAGTCGCCTGTTTTTTCAACAACGCCACCCTCGTACCTGAAGCCGCCTACACCCTGCTGAAGGTGATTGTAGCCGAGTTCACGCGCGACGGTGAGTGAGAAGCAAAGGCTGGCTACGTGCGTGCCAAAGCCCTGAGTTATAGAGTCGCCGAGGAACAGCACCTTTTTGCCGCTTTGCTTTACTGAGGAATACGAGCCGTTAAACTCAAAATTCTTTACCTCAATAGGGCAGTCTATCGGCATATAGATTTTAAGTGTCTTTTTGCCGTTTGGCATATCAAATTCAACCTTACCCTTAGGGCTGTTAAGATTATATACAGAGTGGAGCATACCGTCAATATAGAGGTCAACGGTATTGTTGCCTCTTGGAGTAGGCAGACGGTAATCAAAGCAGAGCTTTGTCGCATCACTTTTAAGATTTATATTAACACCGCAGCTATAGGTTGCGATATCGTACCAATACTGATAATTCTGTGGCAGAGCCTTAAAGTATTCAAGTTGCTTTTCGCTGAAGCGATTGAAGCCAAGATAGCCCTTGTCCTCATAAAAATCAACTACGCCCCATACTAATTTCTTTAAAGTGTTATTTGAAATTTTCATATCTTTCTCCAAAACTGAACGGATTTCAAGACTATTTTAACACATAAAATGCCGTTTTTCAATAGCGTTAAAGGAAATAAAACACATATTTTACATAAAAAAATTGTGAATTTTTTGACTATAATTAATATATAACTATTTACTTTTTAAAATTGATGTGTTATAATCGTTAAGGTACACAAAAATGAAAAATCTTTTTGGAGGAAAAAACATGATAGAAAGAAAGAGAGTTTCTATGGACGGTAATACCGCTGCTGCGCATGTATCATATGCGTTTACAGAGGTTGCCGCTATCTATCCCATCACACCTTCCAGCCCTATGGCTGAGGTGACAGACACATGGAGCGCATCCAACAAGAACATCTTCGGCGAGCCTGCTAAAAACATTTTCGGCGAGAATGTAAAGGTTGTAGAGATGCAGTCTGAGGCAGGTGCAGCAGGTGCTGTACACGGCTCACTCGCATCAGGCGCGCTTACCACCACCTACACCGCATCACAGGGTCTTCTTCTTATGATCCCCAATATGTACAAGATCGCCGGCGAGCTTCTTCCTTGCGTTATTCACGTATCTGCAAGATGTGTAGCTTCACACGCTCTTAACATCTTTGGTGACCACTCTGACGTTTATGCTTGCCGTCAGACAGGTTTTGCTATGATGGCAGAGACAAACGCGCAGGAAATCATGGACCTTGGCGCAGTAGCACACCTTGCTACAATCAAGGGCAGAGTTCCTTTCCTTAACTTCTTTGACGGCTTCCGTACCTCTCACGAGATCCAGAAGGTTGCTTCTTGGGACTACAAGGATCTTGCTGATATGGTTGACTGGGATGCTGTTAAGGCATATCGTGACCGTTCTCTTAATCCTGAGACACCCGCACTTCGCGGCTCAGCAGAAAACGGTGACATCTTCTTCCAGCACCGCGAGGCTTGCAACTCTTACTATGACGCTCTTCCTGCAATTGTAGAGGAGTACATGGACAAGGTTAATGCTAAGCTTGGCACTAACTACAAGCTCTTCAACTACTACGGCGCACCCGATGCAGACAGAGTTATCTTCGCTATGGGGTCTGTATGTGACGTATGTGAAGAGGTTATCGACTACCTTAACGCAAATGGTGAAAAGGTTGGTCTTATCAAGGTTCGTCTTTACAGACCCTTCGTTGCTGAAAAACTTGTAGAGGCTATTCCCGCAAGCGTTAAGAGCATCGCAGTTCTTGACAGAACCAAGGAGCCCGGCTCTCTTGGTGAGCCCCTTTATCTTGACGTTATCGCAGGTCTTGCTGAGGTTGGTAAGAGCGGTATCAAGGTTGTAGGCGGCAGATACGGTCTTGGCTCTAAGGATACAACTCCCGCATCTATCTTCGCAGTTTATGAGAACCTTAAGAAGGATGCTCCCAAGAACCACTTCACAATCGGTATCGTTGACGATCTCACTAACCTCTCTCTTGAGGAAAAGCCTGCTCCCAACACTGCACCTGTTGATATGATCCAGTGCAAGTTCTGGGGTCTTGGCGGTGACGGTACTGTTGGCGCTAACAAGAACTCTATCAAGATCATCGGTGACCACACCGATAAGCATATTCAGGCATACTTCCAGTATGACTCAAAGAAGACAGGCGGTATCACCATTTCACACCTTCGTTTCGGTGATTCTCCCATCAAGTCCTCTTACTATATTAACAAGGCAGATTTCGTTGCTTGTCACAATCAGGCATACCTTAACAAGTATGATATGATCTCTGACGTTAAGCCCGGCGGCACCTTCCTTCTTGACTGCAACTGGCCAGAAGATGAACTCGGTGCAAATCTTCCTAACTCTGTTAAGTCCTACATTGCTAATAACAATGTTAAGTTCTACACCATCAACGCTACAAAGATCGCTATCGACCTCGGTAACGCAAAGGTTAAGAACACAGTTCTTCAGTCCGCATTCTTTGCTCTTGCAAACATTCTTCCCGCGGCTGAGGCTATTGTTTACATGAAGTATATGGCTACTAAGTCATATTCTAAGAAGGGCCAGGAGATAGTTGAACTTAACCACAAGGCAATCGACGCAGGTAAGGATGCTCTTCACCTCGTTGAGGTTCCCGCTGAGTGGAAGAACGCAGGCGAGACTGCTCCTGCGGCTAAGGTAAGCGGTAAGAGAAGCGACCTTGTTGACTTTGTTAACGACGTTGTTATTCCCGCAGGCGCTATGAAGGGCGACAGCCTCAGCGTTGGCACCTTCAAGAAGTATGTTGACGGTACCTTCCCCCAGGGCTCTGCAGCTTATGAGAAGAGAGGCGTTGCAGTTAGTGTTCCTCAGTGGAATTCTGAACACTGTATCCAGTGTAACAACTGCGCATTCGTATGTCCTCACGCTTGTATCCGTCCCTTCGCTATGACTGAAGAGGAGGCTGCAAACGCACCTGCAAACACCAAGTTTGCTGCTAAGCCTGTTCTTAAGACAAACTACAAGTTCACAATGGCAGTAAGTCCTCTTGACTGTATGGGCTGTACTCTTTGTGTTAAGGCTTGTCCTGTAAACAGCAATCCTAAGATGGGCACTGCAATTGAGATGAAGCCTATTGCATCTCAGCTTGATCAGCAGCCCTGCTATAACTACGCTGTTGAAAACGTTAAGGAAAAGAGCGAGCTTGTTAACGTTACCGTTAAGGGTAGCCAGTTCAAGCAGCCCCTCCTTGAGTACTCAGGCTCTTGCGCAGGCTGTGCTGAGACATCTTATGCACGTCTTATCACACAGCTCTTCGGTGAGAGAATGTACATCTCCAACGCAACAGGTTGTTCATCTATCTGGGGTGGCTCTGCTCCCGCAACACCTTACACTGTAAACAACGAGAGCGGCAGAGGTCCTGCTTGGGCTAACTCCCTCTTCGAGGATAATGCTGAGCACGGTCTTGGTATGTACATCGGTCAGAAGGCTATTCGTGAAAAACTTATCGGCTACGTTAAGGAACTTCGCGCTAACGTTACCGACGATGCTAAGGCTGCTATTATTGATGAATATCTCAACACCGTAAACGACGGTAAGGCAAACGAGATTGCTACCAAGAAGCTTGTTGCAATGCTTGAAGGCTGTGATTGCAACTGCGAGCTCCGCGCTAAGATCCTTAACGAAAAGCAGTACCTTTCCAAGAAGGCTGTTTGGATCTTCGGTGGTGACGGCTGGGCATACGATATCGGCTTTGGTGGTCTTGACCACGTAATCGCATCCGGCGAGGATGTAAACATTATGGTATTCGATACTGAGGTTTACTCCAACACAGGCGGACAGGCATCCAAGGCATCCAGCATCGGTCAGGTTGCACAGTTTGCTGCTGCAGGTAAGGCAATCGGTAAGAAGAATCTTGCTGAGATCGCTATGTCCTACGGTTACGTATACGTAGCACAGATCGCTATGGGCGCTGATATGAACCAGACTCTCAAGGCTATTGCAGAGGCTGAGGCATATCCCGGACCTTCACTCATCATCGGCTACGCTCCTTGTGAGATGCACTCAATCAAGGGCGGTATGCAGAACTGCCAGGCTGAGATGAAGAAGGCTGTTGAGGCAGGTTACTGGCATATGTTCAGATTCAATCCTGCTCTTAAGGCAGAGGGCAAGAATCCCTTCTCACTTGACTCTAAGGAGCCTACAGCTAACTACCAAGACTTCATCAAGAACGAGGCTCGTTACACCCGTCTTGAGCAGTCCTTCCCCGAGAGAGCAAAGGAGCTCTTCGAAAAGGCAGAGGCTACTGCAAAGGCTAAGTACGAAAGACTTAAGAAGCTTGTTGAATTCTACAATATTTAATTAATAATTGATTAAATAAAGATAAAAGAGCCCCCGAGCAATCGGGGGTTCTTTTTGTGCTTATAGTTTGCCATCGGCACTTGCACTGTTGACTTTTCTATAACAAACTTTTATAATGTAAGTGAATACACATACCATAAAAAACAATATATGATATTGCTCTCAGAGATTCAAAGAGGCTGGTGCATGGTATGGGATGGAATTGTCGGGAGTGGCTAATTATTTTCCGCTTTAAGGAAAAGGGGATTGCTATATGATTTTTAAGAAACCAAAGTCGATTTTAAATAAAGTCTTAGATAGTTATAATTCATTATTTGAAACGTGGAAAAAAGAATCTTTTAATTCTGATACGATAGATGAAATTTTATATACAAAAGATAATATTAAGATTGTATTTCAAGAGGATTTAAGAGAACACATCACAAATTTGTCTATAACTCATCCCCAAAAACGAATAGGTAAAATATGTTACAGGGAACTTGTATTAGATAAAGAGCTTCTTGGCATTGATAAAATTAAAAATTCTTTGTTATCACTTGGAAATAAAAACAACTGTGAAAAACAAGAAGTAGAAATATATATTGAGTTTTTAAAACTAAATAAAATATTGTAGGTAATACTTATGAAAAAATACATATTTCCAAACTTAATATTCTCCATTGAAGGCCGAATATTTATGTATATTGGTGTTTTGGGAACACTATTATTTGCTTATGCAACAATATTTCATTTTACAGAAGTTGGTTTTCTTGGCTTAGCACTTACTGTGGTGTTTATATTTTGTCTGATCTACCTCTTTTATGAACTTGGTGAAAATATATTTGGTGTGCTTAAGATAACCGATGAATATGTACAGTACAATTTTTCATTTATCCCTATTGTAAGAATTAGATTTGATGAAATAGAGTATCTTGATATAAGAGTTTTTGATAAAGGCAACAAATATTATAATCCTAACTATACATACGTTGATTTGTATAAATGGATGATCATATCAACTTCTGCTGTGCCAAGGATACAGCTTAATAAAATGAAGAATTCAAGAAAAAAACAGATTATAAAATTTCCGGTAAATAAAAGATTGTGCGAAGCCATAGCGGATAAATTATCTCAGCCGCAAAAGGGCGTTGTAGAACGACAGATGTATCTTTACAAAAAAAGTAATTAGTGCATTGAGAATAAAACCCATAAATTTTTTAGCCCGGTGTAACAGCCGGGCTTTTTTCTTACTTATCAATACGCCGCATCGGCACTGTTGACTTTTCCAAAATAAACCTTTATAATACAAGTGAAGGCAACTACGACACCGATACCAGCTATTACTACTGTAAGTCGAGATACTACGTGCCCGAGTGGTGCAGATGGCTGACACCGGATAGTATAGCATATTTAGAACCAAGTTCAATTAATGGATTAAACTTGTATTGCTATTGTATGAACAGCCCCATAATGTACACCGACTCCTGCGGTCACACACCTGAAGAAGATGCTTTAAAAATTCTCGCAGCCACAGGTATCGTGCTGGGCGTTACAGCACTAACAGCGTTGACGGCGGGTCTAGCCGCATATGCATTAGGTGCTAGTGCTGCTATGATTAGTGCTATTGCAACGGGAGCGACTGTTGGAGGTCTTGTAGCGGGAGGTTTGGAAATCGGCACTCAAATTTATGACAATGGCATAGAGGGCATGGATTTGGAAGCTGTGGCGATTGAATCATTTTTCGGTTCTGCTTATGGTGCGATTGGGGGCGTGGCAAGCACTACTACATCGCCAGCATTAGGCTTAAGCATGAGAGGAGCAAGAGTGGTTTTAAGTGGCGTAAGTGCTACGTTACACGGCATTAACAATGGAGACTCGTTTACTACAATTGCGTTGAATGCTTGTATTTCTATGGGAACCGGATTACTTATTCAATGCGCGTTTGTGGGAATGGATGCATACACCGGAAAATTATCTAACACTATTTTACAATCCTATGCATTGGATGGAGCATTGAAATTTGGTGCTAATCAGTTGTTATTAATGTCGGGAATTTTACTTACTAAGAGTGCATGGAGAAATCGTGGATTGTTTGTTTAAAAGGTGAATTCGAATGAAAATTGTTAAGTATATTTTGACTTGTATAATTGGTTGCTTTGATGCGCTTGTGGGTAATGGTACAAATGGTGGCATTATAGAAGGCGTTGTGGGATTATCTTCAATACTAGTTATAATATTATTGTTCTTTGCCTCATTTGTATTTTTAGACAAAAAGACTAATTTTGATTTTAAAATAAATGTTTTATGTTCCGCTGGATTAACAATTGTATTGATCGGGGTTATATTTTTAATATTGATTAATTTTTAAAAAGTGTCGATTTATAACATTTTCACAACGCAAAAGACTGTAACAACAAACGGTGTAACCACCACTACAAATTACTATTATGATAACGGTAAACTTGTTGAAGAAAAGCAGGGTAGTAAACGTATAGACTACCTGTATGATGAAAACGGTTCTATATATACGTTCAAACTCAATGGTAATATCTACTATTATGTAAAGGATGCTTTACAAAATATACATGGTATACTTAATCCAAGTGGTGGTCTTGCTGTAAAATATACATACGATGCATACGGCAACATAATCTCAACTACAGGCACACTTGCAGATAAAGTAGGTGCCGCAAACCCCATAAGATACAAGGGCTACTATTACGACACTGATACGGGCTATTACTAAAGGAATAAGAAAAATGAAAAAAATACTTTGTTTATTTGTTTTTATAATAAATTTACTAGCATTAATTGGGTGTGATCCAGGTTCTTATTATTACAGTTACGAAGATTTAAATAGTAATGTTGAGTCTATTGAATTAATCAATTACGATAATGATGAAGCTGTTGAACTTTTTGAAAAAAGAGAAAAGGTAAAACCTTTTGATTTTTCTAAGTTGGTTGTAATAGAAGTTCTTGAAAATAAAAAAAACAGTGATTTTCTTTTGGAATTTTCTAAGATAAAATTTATGCTAGTGTGGAGGCATTTGGATTCTCCTAAAGGTGAAAGCATTAAAATCAATTATAAAGACGGAAGTTTTGATGTTATATGCTATTACGTTCAATTTTCTTGCCAATATGATGAGTTTGGAAATGTTAAAAATTTTATAGGTAGTGGCGGTGGAAATCAGTTGAAAGAATTAGTGGATGGCTCATTCTTATAAAAAATTCGAGCCCGGTGTAACAGCCGGGCTTTTTTCTTGCTTATCAATACGATGGCATCTATACTGTTGACTTTATAAAAATTCACCAAATTGTAAACAAACGGGTCGTGTGTAAAATTCTATGCCTGCTTTCTTGACTTTTTTTATTTTACTGTGATATAGTATTATACAGTAAAAATATTTTTGGAGAAGAAAATGACAGAGAATGATATGCGCTTGCCAAAGGGACTTAGCACAGCCGAGGTCAGCGCCGAGATACAGAAGGGTAACACCAATAAGGTAAAGGACAAGGTCGGTAAAAGTTATCTTAAGATAGTTACAGACAACCTCTTTACGGTATTTAACCTTATATGGGCAATAATCGCCGTAGTGCTTATTGCTATTGGCAGCTTTGGTAATCTGACGTTTTTATTTGTAATTATACCTAACGTTCTTATCGCAATCATCCAGGAGATAAGAGCAAAGATCACCGTGGATAAGCTCTCTATCGCCTCTGAGCCGAGGGTGTGCGTTATAAGAGACGGTGAGCTTGTCGAGATAGCCGTTGAGGACATAGTTCTTGGCGACGTTATGAAGATCGAGATGGGCAAGCAGGTTATGTGTGATGCCATAGTGCTCTCGGGTGTTGCTGAGGCAAACGAGAGTATGCTTACGGGTGAGGCTGACGCTATTAAAAAGGCAGAGGGAGATAAACTCCTCTCGGGCAGCTTTATAGTAAGCGGCGCTGTGTATGCAAAGGCTACGGCAGTTGGCACTAACACCTATATGTATAAGATAGAGAAGGCGGCAAAGGGCTTTAAAAAACCTGCCTCAAACCTCTTTAAAGATCTTAACAACCTTTTAAAATACATAGCAATATTTATGATACCTATGGCGGCAATAACCGCTATCGCAAACTATTTTGCGTATGAGGGCGACCTCAAGGTGGTTATTGAAAAGACCAGTGGCTCTATTATCGGTATGATACCTGCGGGTATGTTCCTGCTCGTTACAGTAACACTTTCGCTTTCGGTAATTTTACTTGGCAGAAAGCGCACACTTGTGCAGGATATGTATTCAATAGAGATGCTTGCCTCGGCTGACGTTATCTGCCTTGACAAGACCGGTACAATAACAGACGGCACTATGGCGGTAGATGAGTGTCTGCCTCTTACAGAGGATATATCTCTTGACGATATAGAGAGAGTTATGTCGCTCCTTGAGGGTGCTGAGGAGTCTATAAACAATACCTCGCGCGCTCTTATAGACCGCTTTGGCAAGAGTGCGGATGAGGAAATCGTAGATAGACTGCCGTTCTCATCAAGCCGTAAATATTCAAGCGTAACCTTTAAAAATCTTGGTAAATATTCTATCGGCGCGCCTCACTTTGTCCCCTGTGATGTGAGTGATGAGCTTGAAGAAAAAATTGAAGAGTACGCAACTCTCGGTAAACGTGTGCTTCTGCTTTCAAAGGCAGAGGGCGATGGAACAGAGAGGGCGATAGCGCTTATTGCAATATCGGATAGGATAAGACCCAACGCCAAGGAAACTATCGCACTGTTCCAGAGTCAGGGCGTTACGGTAAAGGTTATCTCGGGTGACCACGCAGCAACCGTTTCTTCAATCGCAAAGCGCGTGGGCATTATTAATGCAGAAAACTATATCTCTTGTGAAAATATAAGTGATGAGGAACTTATAGCCGCGGCAGAAAATCATGCCGTATTTGGCAGAGTTACCCCTGAACAAAAGGTAATTCTTGTCAAGGCGCTTAAGAAAAACGGTCATACCGTAGCCATGACGGGTGACGGTGTAAACGATACTCTCGCTCTTAAGGAATCCAACTGTGCTATCGCTATGGCAGAGGGCAGTGAGGTTGCAAAGAGCGTTTCGCAGATAGTTCTTCTTGAATCAGACTTTGGCACTCTGCCCGACGTAGTAAACGAGGGTAGGAGATGCATAAACAACGTCCGTCAGTCGGCATCGCTCTTTATTATGAAGACTATGTTTACTATCTGTCTTTCAATCTTTGCGGCGGTGACGGTAAGCGGCTATCCCTTTGAGCCGGGACAGTTTGCTCTCTTAGAGCTCTTTATCATCGGTGCGGCGAGCGTGCTCTTAGCACTTGAGCCTAACTTTGAAAAGATAAAGGGCGACTTCTTAAAGACGATGCTTATTACAAGCGCGCCAAAGGCTATCGCAATGTTCTTGCCCGTCCTTACACTGCTTCTTATCTTCGGTAATGACGGAGATATGCCTATGCGTAATGCCCTGTGCGTTGTAGCAGTAACCCTCGCGGGCTTTACCAATCTTACCACCATCTGTATCCCGTACAGCAAGTGGCGCATCGGTGTTGTGCTCTTTGTCGGCATCGGCACTCTTTCGCTTGGCGCAATTTCCATCCTTCTTGTAAACGACCTTTATAAGTTGGGCCCCGCCTTTACTAACGCCGCATACCTTACCTCAACACTCGCGGCAAGCATTATAGTACCCCTTTTGGTGTATGCTGTAACGGTGGTGGGTAAAAGACTGATAAACAAATACAAGGCAAAAAAAGAACGTATAAGTAAATAATTATTTACAAAAAACGACAAAACTGCACCAAGGCAATAGCCAAGGTGCAGTTTTTTATTTAAAGGTGATTTAACTTATCCTGTGTAGCAATTATAGTAGTGACAGATAATTATTTTGTCGCCTGTGGGCAGATCCAGTTCGATACACTCGTAAATATTACCGCTTAAACTATCAACGTCAAACGCCTTTGTGCCGGTAGCAACGTAGTAGATCTCATCACCGTATTCTACGTATTTTATCGGATCTGTGCTCTCATCGTTTTGTGAAAGGTAAGCGTATCCCTCGCTGAAGAGTACCGAAATTCCTGTGCCGGCCTTTTTATAATAATCTGCAAGCTTTGCTTCAAATTCATCCTCGCTTGCGCTTGTGGTGTAAATGGTGAGCATCTCGCCCTCAAGCACCGCTTCAAGCATACCTGCATCCTCTGCGGCGTTGAGCATTGCCCAGTAAGCGCCCGCCTCAACTGTTGTGCTTACGTATTCATAGCCCTTGTTTTCGACAGACGTTTCAGCCTCCCAGATTTCTACCTCGCCGTCTGCGTTATAGTGCCAGAACTTATTGCCGGACAAAAGATCATCAAGCGTGGGGGCTTCGGGAAGATAGAAGTACACGTAGTCTGAAAAATAGGGAGAGGTAAACGCGTTTGCTATCTGCGTATATTGCTCGGCAGTGCCCTTGAAGTATACGTAAACAGCGCCGCCACCACAGTTATCAAACGCATTGCTTGCAATATAACTTACAGATGCGGGAATAACTACAGAAAACATGTTGTTAAAGCCGTAGAATTTGTATTTGGAAATTTCGGTAATGCCGTCAGGAACTGTAAAATGCTGTACCTCAACATAGCCCTCGCCGTTCGACATAAGGAAACTCTCGGCCTCGTCCATAGGCAGACCCGAGCCTGTGCCAACGTTGAATTCCATATTCACCCACTCTTCCATAGTACCTGTAAAGATAACCGATGAAAGACCCGTGCAGTCAAGGAAGGTGCGGTCACCAATTTCTTCAACGCCGCCGTGTATAATGATAGTTTCAAGGCACTTAAGACCGTGGAAGGTGTAGGGATTGATTTTAGTGATTGATTCGGGTACGGCTATCTCGGTAACAACCTCGTATTGGTCTGCCTCGTTTTTCATATAAAATCTTTCAGCGTATCTTAATGGGCCTTCTCCCGACGAGCCAAAGTTGTAATTAAACCAGGTTTCAAGAGTGCCGCCAAAGTAAACATCCTTAAGATTTGAGCAGTAGGTGAATGCGCTTGAGCCTATCCAGATAATACCCTCGGGAATTTCAAGGCTTGAAATTTCAAGGTAGTCAAATGCGTCGCTGAGAATGATTTTTGTGTCAGGGTGGATAGTAAATTCCTTTGCCGTATAGTCAACGTCAAAGAGTAAAAGATAGGGATTTTCTTCGTTGCCAAGGTAATAGCCCTTGCCCGACTCGTCTACGGCGCTTGGCTCAATGCCACACTCACGGAATGCAGAGTTTACCTCTTTTATAGTATTTGGTATACGCACGCTGTTAAGAGATGAACAACCGTAGAAGGCGGCGTTGCCTATTTTTTTAATACCGTCCTCTAAAACAACCTCGGTTATATTTGTAAGGAAGGAGAATGCATCAGCGGGAATATCCCCATCACCGTTAACCGTAATTTTCTTTAAGCTCGCGGGTACGTAATCGTTCTGATTGTATTGGCTGTCTGAGCCAAAAATTGTGCCGAAGTGGTAAGTGTTGCCGCCATACTCGCCCTTACCTCCGATGCGCGGCAGAGTGATCTCGGTCACGTTGTTACAGCCCTTAAACGCGTTTAGCCATATTGTCGTGCAGGTGCTTGGCAGAGTTATTTCGGTAAAGCCGACGCAATCTTTAAACGCGTTTCTGCCTATGTAGGTAAGCTGATTTGGGAAGGTAACGTTTTCAAGGCTGGTACAGCCCTCAAACGCAAAGTTTTCTATTTCCAGAACACTGTTTGGTATAGTGATATTTTTAAGCTTTGCGCAGTTTTTGAAGGTGCTGTTTGCTATCACCCTGATATTGCCTGAGATAACAACGCTTTCAAGATTCGTACAATCGGCAAATGCATCGTTGTCGATCTGCGTTATACTGTCGGGCACCGTTACCGATATAAGAGTTGTATTATTTGCAAGAGCGCTGTTTAAAATTGAAGTTACCGTCTTGCCCTTAAAGGTCTTGGGAATCGTGATGCTGGTGCTTGTGCCGCCGTATCCGCTGAACGCATAGGCTTCCTCGCCTATGCTCATAAAGTGGAAGTTTGAGTACTCGAAGGTGTAAGTGATGCCCTCAAACGTGTAATTATATTTAAAGTTATCCTGATCTATTTCTTCAAGGGTATAGTCCGTTTCGTTAAATGCGGGTAACTCGTGCTCTTTTGAGGAGGAGCATCTTGAACATGACGTATAAAGCCAGCCTCTGTAATTTTTGGTGGGCTCACCTTCGACGGTCCATGCAGTATACGTATGTCCGCCCGGCAGATCGGTAGATCTTAATTCATTACACGCGCTGCATCTTTCACGCACGTATCCTGCGTAAGAGCAACTTGCGTCCTGCTGTTCGTAAATTTCCCAATTATGCGATCCTTGGGGAATTGTGTACCCCTCTTCTATATAACAAAGCGTACATCTCTTTATGCCATGCTTTTCTTGCTCGCAGTTACCGCCGTCAGTGGGTGGCAACTCATACCACTCGTGCTGGCAATTCTCCTTGCCGTCGGGGACAACACCATTGTCTGGACCGGTGTCGTCGCATGAGGTCATAATGCAAAGCGAAAGTAAAAGTAAAATGCTGAAAATTAAAGTGAGTATTTTTTTCATATTGCTTATCCTCCAAAAAAATAACGCACGTTTTTGCGCAAAAGAGGTATTGCCCTCTATTAATTTAATTATATAACCAAAATATTTATTTGTCAAGACAATATAGAAAGTGAAATCATCAACCGATTATAAACGCGTTTTTAAAGTGATAATCAATCCATTAAAAAGAGTAAAAATGCAAATTAATATTTACAAAACTAAACAAAAAAGCCTTAACGCCCAATAAAATGGTTGCCAAGGCTTTTTCTTTTTTATTTAAACAAGGCTGAACGGTGCTGCGTTTGTTGTATCGGAGTCCTGACCGATAAAGAGCACAAAGTCGCCCTTTTCGGATACTCTTTTGAGTTCTTTGTTATAAAAGGCAAGCATATCCTTTTCTATCTTGAACTCTACTTTTGCTTCTTCTTTTGCACAAAGTGGCAGTTTTTTAAATGCCTTAAGTTCCTTTATGGGTCTTACAACGCTTGCCGCAAGGTCGCGGATGTAGAGTTGTATATTTGCCACACCCTCTCTGTCACCTGCATTTTTAACAGTGACGGTTGCGGTGATATAATCGCCCTCGTTTTCGCTGAGTGTGTTTTTGTCAAGCGTTATTTCGCTTACAGTAAAATCGGTATATGAAAGACCGTAGCCAAAGGGATAAAGGGGAGTGTTTTCGACATCAAGATACTGTGAGATATACATCTTGCTGAAGTCACCGTCGTCCCACTTAGGTCTGCCGGTGTTCATACGGTTGTAGTATATCGGGCACTGACCTACGTGACGGGGGAATGATTGGGGCAGTCTGCCCTCAAAGTTTTTCTCACCAAAGATGAGTGAATAAAGCGCCTCTGCACCCATTGTACCCGGTTGCCACATCTCGATTATTGCGTCGGCATATTTTGTTACCTTACTAAGGGCAAGGGGCCTGCCGGAATAGATTACCACTATAACCTTTTTGTTTACTGACTTTACTGCCTTGATAAGTTCCATCTGGGCGTCGGAGAGTTCGATATTGGCGCGTGAGTTGCCCTCGCCGCTCATGCCCGAGTCCTCACCAAGACAAAGGATAACGGCATCCTTACCTCTTGCCTTTCTCTTAGCCTCGAGTATAAGAGCGTTATCCGGCTCTGCGTTAAGCGCACCGTCAGCACCCTTTGCATAGGCTACATTTTTTGCACCGAGCCCTTTTTTAAATACCGTGTAAACGCCCTTTGCCTCATCCTCTTTACCGCAGCACGCCCAGAAGCCTATCATACCTTTATCCGCATAGGGGCCTGCGATAAGCAATGAGGGATTGCCGTTTTTATTAAGGGGTAAGACACCGTCGTTTTTAAGCAGTACTGCCGCCTTTTCAGCCGCCTCCTTGGCAAGAGCCTTGTGCGGATTTGAGAGGTAAAGCCTTTCTGCCTTTTTAGCATCTGCGCCTCTATAGGGATCTTTAAACAGACCAATCTTTTTCTTTAAATTAAGTATTCTTTCAACCGCCTTATCAACCTGCTCGATACTTATCTTGCCCTCGTCAATAAGGGTGGGGATATTTTTAAGGAAGGTTGATGACATCATTTCAATATCCGTAGTTGCGTTAAGGGCATCCATAGCGCTCTGCTTATCACCGCTTGAGTAGCCGTGCATCTGCATCTCGCCTATTGCGTTGTAGTCAGAGATTATTATCTTGTCAAAGCCCCACTCCTTGCGTAAGACGTCATCAACAAGCCACTTGTTTGCGCTTGAGGGCACGCCGTTTGTTGTATTGAATGAGGTCATTACCATCTCAACCCCTGCGTCCACTGCCGCCTTGTACGTGGGCAGATAATATTCAAACAGAGGCTGCTCGCCTATCTCAACGGCATTGTAGTCTCTGCCTGCAACTGCCGCGCCGTATGCCGCAAAGTGCTTAACGCAAGCAGGGATGTTATAGGGCTTTTTAAAATCGCCCTGGAAGCCCTCTACCTGCGCCTTTGCCATAACACAGCCAAGGTAGGTATCCTCACCTGCAGACTCCATGCATCTGCCCCATCTTGCATCTCTTACAACGTCAACCATGGGGGTAAAGGTCACGTGCACGCCTGAGGCGCTTGCCTCCTTTGCCGCCATAACAGAGCATCTTTTTACAATATCCGTATCAAAGCTTGCCGCCATACCGAGGGGGATGGGATAAATGGTACGGTAGCCGTGGATAACGTCCTGCATAAAGAGCAAGGGAATATCGTAATTTTCAAGGAACTTTTTCTGTATCCTTATCATTTCCTCTGCCCCTGTAAAGTTGAGCACCGAGCCTGTTGCCCTTACCTCACTTGCAATAAGATTAAGTTCGCTTGCAGGGCCGGTAACCTCACCGCTTGCGCTTGTGTCAAGGCAGTTTGCGTTAAACTGTGACATCTGCGCCAGTTTTTCTTCAAGGCTCATTTTTGCAATTATTTCTTTAACGTTCATAATGTTCTCCATAATTATTGTACTTTGCCGTTTACCGCATCAATAAAGCGCATAAATGATTCAAGTCCCTCATCTGTATCCTTATATACTCCCGCATAAGAGAGTACCTTAAGGAAGGTTTTGCCTATCTCATTTTTTATTATCTTTTCGGTATTTTCTTCATTAAATTCGTACTTATCACAAAAGGCAAGATACCACTGCTTGTGCTTTTTTGTAAGGGGTGATAAATCAAAGTCATCCCCATTAAGAATTGCATCCCTTATAGCGCTTATCTCTTCCTTTAAGCGTGAGGGTAAAACCGCAAGACCCATTACCTCAATAAGGCCGATATTCTCCTTTTTGATATTGTGGCAGTCCTCGTGTGGGTGGTATAAGCCAAGGGGATGCTCGGGCGTGGTAATGTTGTTGCGCAGTACGATATCTATCTCAAAGACATTGTCCCTTTTTCTGGCAATGGGTGTTACTGTGTTGTGCCTTTCGCCATCGGTGCAAGCAAAAATATATGCATCTTTATCGGTATATCCCTGCCATGCTTTCAATATTTTTTCTGCAAGCGCACACAGTCTTTCTTTACTTTCGCCACTTATTCTTATAACAGACATCGGCCATTTTAAAATACAGGCATTTATATCCTCAAAGCCGTTAAATGTAATTTTTTCTTTACATTTAGCATCTTCCATAGCGAATTTATATCTACCGCCCTGCATATGGTCGTGCGATAAAATTGAGCCGCCTACGATAGGCAGGTCTGCGTTAGAGCCGATGAAGTAATGGGGAAACTCGGTGACGAAGCCCAGCAGCTTTCTGAAGCTTGTGCGGTCTATTTTCATCGGGGTATGCTCTGCCGAGAGCGCGATACAGTGCTCGTTATAGTAAACGTAAGGGGAATACTGGAGATACCAGCCCTCGCCGCCCATATTGAAGGGTATCTGGCGCAGGGTCTGTCTTGCCGCCTGGGATACCGAGCCTGCGAAGCCCTCGTTCTCGTGGCAGAGAGCGCACTTGGGGTAGCCCGTCTGGGGCAGGAGCTTTGCCGCCGCTATCGCCTTCGGGTCCTTCTCGGGCTTGGAGAGATTGACGGTGATATCTATCTCTCCGTATTCGGAGTCCACGCGCCATTTCATATCTCTTGCTATTCTGTCGGCGCGTATGTAGTTGGAGTCCACCGAGAGCTTGTAGAAATAGTTGGTTGCCGCCTCGGGGGAGGTGGAATAAAGCTCGCGGAATTTTGCGATAACCGACGAGGGACGAGCGGTCAGCGCGCCCATTATTTTGGTGTCGAACAGGTCGCGGTAGACCACGGAGTCGGATTCGATGAGCCCTTTCTCGTAGGCAAAGTCGCAGACGCCC
>JAZOLZ010000025.1:0-17381 GCA_045653505.1 Eubacteriales bacterium
TCGCACCATACGGCGAATAAATTTTTGATGGATTTTTAAGGATTTTGCCGCAGTCAAGTGCGGACTTTACAAGGTAAAAGCCTTAAAATTATGCGAAAATTTATCGCTGTATGGCTTATGAGTTCGATTACCTTGTGGCTAGGTGTACAGTAATATACCACCCAAACATTAACAAGGGATAGATAAACTGTTACAAAAGAGTAAAAAGGCCCCACCGTCACAAGGACGTGGGGCCTTTTTATATAAAAGTATTTAATTCAGATTAAAATTGAATTACTCAGCGTCAACTGACTTATCTTCGTCAACTGCTATAGCAGCCTTTCTTGCGTTAAGCTCTTCGTTCATCTGTTCAACAGTCTTCTTGTCAAGGTTGTAAACAAGAGCAAGACCTATGAACTGCATTACAGCAGCAATAAGGAAGAGAACTGCAACAAGTATACGAAGGTTTACAGGAACGGCAGTACCGATGAACTTCTCAACGTCAATGTATCCCTGACCTGTTACGGGGTCAACAGCATTGTTAACGTAACCGAGCCATGACATTATAACGAGAGCAGCTGCGGGGCCAAGACCCTGAGCGAGCTTTCTGAAGAAGGAGTGAAGTGAGTAAACAGTACCCTCTTCTCTCTTACCTGTCTTCCACTCGTTGTAGTCGATAGCATCGCCCATCATAGCCCATGATACTGTGGAGTATATACCAAGACCAAGGCTGTAAACAAGCTGGCAAATAACGTAGATAACAAGGTCAAGTGTTGTGTTGTTGGGTGTAATGATGAAGAGACCAAGACCACCAACGATAGAGCAAAGAGAACCTATGATTGTAAGCTCCTTCTTACCGTACTTACCAACCATCTTACGAGCAAGAGGTGTGAAGAATACGATCGGGATCATTGAGAAGAGCTGAACGATACCGGAGATGGTTGCATTCTGATAATATGTCTGGAATACAACTGATACTGCAGTAGCAGCACCCTGCATACCGATAAACATACCCATAGCGGCGATAGTAGCACCAACTGCGGGACGGTTTGTAATAAAGTTCTTGAATGCTTCAAGGATATTGAACTTAGGCTGTTCTTCGCTAACCTTAACGTTATCATCCTCAACACGAACCTCTGTGTTACGGATCATGAACTGGAAGCAAATGAAGCCAAGCACACCCATGATAAGAGCAGCAAGGAATACCTTGGGACCGCTAAGGGTCTTACCGTCTGCTTCATAAATGATGAAGGGAAGGATAACCATGGGGAGCATGTTACCTACGATAGAACCTACTGAACGCCAAGCGGAGAGAGAAGCTCTGTCTGCGGGCTCTGTAGAAATGAGTGAAAGGAGTGAACCGTAGGGAACGTTCGCAATGGTGTAGAAAGCATCCCAGATTACGTAGCCTGCAACGAAGATGATGCACTTAGCAATCGGGGGAAGACCGGGAAGGGGAATAAAGCAACAAGCACCGCCTACGATAAGACCGATAGAACCGATCCATATGTACTGCAGGAACTTATTTCTTTTATACTTTCTGTGGTCTGCGTCGATAATAGAACCGATAAGGGGGTCGTTAATAGCGTCCCAAACCTGAACTATAACGAGGAGAAGTGAATACCAAAGCTCAAGACCCATTACCTGAGTCCAGAAAAGCGCCATGGTGCCCTTAAGAGCAAAGGACATGTTACAACCAAGGTCGCCGGCAGCATACGCAACGCTGTCGCGTATACCAAACTTGCGCTTGCCGTTAACGTCAAGCTCAACTGGTTTTTTCATTTGAAATACCTCTTTCTAAAAAATTGTATTCTCCGTCAATCGCTGTAAAAATGCAAACAAAAAAATGCGGGGTTTGCGCATTTGCATTCGTTTACAATCCACCTCGCTGATTAAAATTGGAGCATTACTACAGATATTATAACGCACGCGCTAAAGTAAGTCAATGTTTTAACCGAGTGTTAACGGTTTATTCATAATTTTTGGTGAAGAATAAAGAAGAGATAAAAATGCGTTTGTGCATTTTGTCAATTTATTAACGAAAAGGACATAAAATCTGTACAATTTGCGCACAAAACTATTACAAAATATTGCATTGACAAAGGGCGCAAATATTTGGTATAATGTAGATGTTGTAACTACAACAAAATTTTCTTCAGAGTGTAGCATTTTTATTGGCATGATTAAATTGCAATCATTGACATGGTTCAAAAAAGGAGAGAAAAATGCAAAGAAAAATTAAGATAGTAGCAGATTCTGCATCCGACGTAAGAGAACTTACAGGCATAGACTTTGCCACGGCCCCCCTTAAGATATCGACCTCAGAGAGGGAGTTCGTAGATGATCTGTCCCTTGATGTCGGTGAAATGGCAGGATACTTAAAGTCCTATAAAGGTACATCCCGTACCGCTTGTCCCAGCATTGGCGAGTGGCTTATGTGCTTTGGAGATGCAGAGGAAATATACTGCTTTACAATCACAGCCACACTTTCCGGCAGTTATAACTCCTGCATGAATGCAAAGGCAGAATATGAGAGGGAGCATCCCGAAAGACGTGTATACGTTTGCAATTCACTCTCCACAGGTCCTGAGATGGGCCTGCTTATTGAAAAGACAAAGGAACTTATTAGCTCAGGCAAGGATTTTGATGAGGTTTGCCTTGGTATTGAAGAATATAGCAAAAAAACAGGCCTTATCTTTATGCTCGAGTCGATGAAAAATCTTGCGAATAACGGCAGAGTCAGCAAGGTAGCGGCCTCTATTGCGGGAGTTTTGGGTATACGCGCAATAGGTAAGGCAAGTGACAGAGGAGACCTTCAGATGCTTGATAAAGCAAGGGGTGAGAAAAAGGCGCTTGAAACAATTGTCAGCCGTCTTAAGGAGTTTGGACTTAAGTGCGGCAACGTCCTCATCTCCCACTGCTTAAACGAAAGATGCGCACTATCTCTTAAGGAGCTTATAGAAAAAGAGATATCCGAGGCTAAGGTCAGAATTCAGGCTGCAAGAGGACTTTGTACCTTCTATGCAGAAAGCGGCGGCCTGCTCATAGGCTTTGAAAAGTGCTGAAAAAGACAATAGTTATTTACAAAAAAACGCAAAATCGGAACAAAAAAGAGTCGGCAAAACGCCGACTCTTTTTTCTTTTTAAACAAAATTATTCTACTTCAACCACGCCGTCGGGTTTAACAGTAACTGTCATACCGTCCTTAACGTAATTCAAGAATTCCTCTCCGAGGGAGTCGATAACGGGCATAGTAACTCCGTCCACCCATACGTCAGCAAGCACAGCGCCTGCCGCGGCAAGGGAGTCAATGTGGTTGGCAAAGAGCATACAAGCAGGATTTTTGTGCATAGCGCAAGCGCAGTAAAGCACAAGGCCGCCTGTTGTAGAACCTATTGTCTGAGGCAGGCACAGCGCCTTGCCGATAAGGGGTTTGCCGTGGAGTTCCTTATTGTTCTGGTCGCCGCATTTAACCTCCTTATCGCCAAACTGCAGCGCCATCTGTAAGGAGGCAAGTGTATTAAAGCCCTCGGTGGTAACAACAGCAGGTGCGCTTACCTCGCCGGGTGTAATTACTCTTCCTTTAAACTGTTTCATTATTTATTACCTCCTGTTATAGCTAAGAGAATTTCAGCATCGGTATAGTATCTTGCGCTTGTATAAGTACGCAATTTGTTAGATGATGTTATAACCGGCATCGTCTTGCAAAGCGGATTATTCATATACATAAGCGGGCAGATATAAGAGGTAATAACGCCTGTCGCCTTAAGTCTTTCGGCATACTCGGTATTGTTGAATGCCTCAAGCACCTTGGGTGCGGCGGTAAATACTGTGGGGATGGTAATCTTCTTTTTGCCGTTTTCCTTCAGTGCCTTTTCGATATCAACCGTCCAACTCTTGTGCTGCTCAAGAGAGAGGTGGGGGCAACCGATAAAGCAGAGCTTCGGCTTAGCATCCGGCTTTTTCCAGATAACGGGATAGTTGTTCTTTACTCTTTCAAGCTCGGCATCGTCAATGATATATTCCTTAGCACCCTCGGCAATAAGGCTTTCTCCAAGTTCAACTGCCTCGGGAGTAAGATTTGCAATATGGTAAAGACCTACAGCGCCGTTTGAAGCGGTAGCCGCGCCAAAGTCCTTAAGATATGCGCAAGCGGCATCGTTAAGCTGGTTACCGATCCACTTATCAAGTCCAATAACGTAAGGCACGTCCTCCATAACCTTCATACCTATAGCAGAGCCTAAGAGCTGTGCCTCGGGCTTTTTGGTGGTTTGTACCTTGACTACCCACGTAGCCTTTCTGCCCTCATCTGTAAGCAGACCAAAGTAGGGTACGTAACCTACAATAGAGCCCATAATGTCTATGATACCCGAGTTACGGTTACAGCGTGCGCCGAGTACCGAGTTAGCATAAACAACAGCGCTTGACTCAGCCCATGAGAGTACCTCACCCTTTTGGGGCTTGTTACCCATCTCATCCATATAGCAGGTACAGGTAAATGCATCGTCGCTGAGCAGTCCGAGTTTCTTTAACTGCTCCTCGTAAAAGTCCTGCTTTGTGTACATAAATTTGTTGAATACAAAATTCTGTAAAAAGTTAGCGGGTACGTTTTTATCAACAGGACGGGGGTCAACAGAGAACTTTTGTCCTGAGCATACGCCTGCATCAAGCAGTGTCTGCATAAGGTCGTATACGGGTGACATAACCTTAAGACCAAAGGATGTTACAAGGTGGTTGTACTTAGAAGTAATAGGCACAAGTTTTTCTGCCTCAAAGGCCTCGCCGTACATAACCATAGTCTTCATAACCTTGGCAAGCGTTTCGCCCCTCTCGCCGTTCAAAATGGCCTCTTGTTCTTTTGTAAGAATCATTTTTTATGTTTCCTTTCTTTTGCAAGGAGTAAGGCTTACCCCTTGCAAAATTCAAAATATGTAAACTTAGGTAGTAAAAATATGCTATTTATCTTATATCTTCATACAAACGTCCCACGCACCCCAGATAACGGTACGGAGATTGCCAACCTTGTTAGCATCACCGATTATGTGTACGTGCTTTGACTTTTTAGCAATAGGATCGGGGTTGTAACCAACCGAGAGGATAACACTGTCAGCATTTACATCAAAGACCTCGCCATCCTTATTCTTAAGTGTTACTGCGCCGTCCTTTATTTCTACAAGACTTGTTTCAAGATGTACGGGCACCTTGTTTGTCTTAAAGAAGTCTCTTAAATAACTTGTGTTAGCAAGGCAGATGCCCTTAGTGGTAATAAGGTCATCCTGCATTTCAACGATAGTGGGTTTTTTGCCGTTAAGGTAGAGCTCGTATGCAATCTCACAGCCGGTAAGACCGCCGCCGATAACGGTAACGTTCTCGCCTACCTCTTTATTGCCAAGAAGATAATCTACAGCCTCTACAGCCTTTTCTGCGCCGCTTACAGGGATCTTCTTTGCTTTAGCACCCGTAGCGATAATAATCTCGTCTGCATCAAGAGATTTGATATCGCTTATCTCGGTGTTCATCTTAACGTCGATAGGATATTTGGCAATCTCACGGATGTACCATGCGATAAGGCCTCTGTCCTTTTCCTTGAATGAGGGAGCGGCAGCAGCGATAAATACGCCGCCGAGTTTGTCGCTCTTTTCATACAGCGTTACACTGTGGCCACGCTTTGCGCATACGATTGCAGCCTCCATACCGCCGATACCGCCGCCGATAACGGCAACCTTCTTAGCCTTTTTAGCAGGCTCAATATGGTATTTCTTTGACTGCATTGTCTCAGGGTTAAGAGCGCAGCGGGAAAGACCCATAGTATCTGTAAGATCCTGAGTATTCGCGTGTCCCTTTGAGCTTGAGAAGTTAAAGCAGCCTGCGTGACAGCAGATACAGGGCTTGATATCATCAAGACGGTCCTCGATAAGCTTTGTGATCCACTCTGGGTCAACAAGGAACTGGCGTGCGATACCAACGCCGTCAATTTTACCCTCTTCAACTGCCTTAGCGCCTACCTCGGGGTCCATTCTACCTGCACAAACAACGGGAATGTTAACACAGGTCTTTATATGGGATACGTCACTGAGGTTGCAGTTCTCGGGCATATACATCGGTGGGTGAGCCCAGTACCATGAGTCGTACGTACCGTTGTCGGCATTAAGCATATCATAGCCTGCTTCTTCAAGGTACTTAGCCGCTCTTTCGGACTCTTCCATACCTCTGCCAACCTCGGTGTATTCCTCACCGGGCATAGCACCCTCGCAAAAGCCCTTCATCTTAGACTCAACAGAGTATCTTAATGATACGGGATAGTCCTTGCCGCAGGCCTCCTTAATGGCCTCAACGACTTCCTTAGCAAAGCGATAACGGTTTTCAAAACTGCCGCCGTACGCATCGGTACGCTTGTTAAAGAATTCAATAGCAAACTGGTCGAGCAAATATCCCTCGTGCACTGCGTGTACCTCAACACCGTCAACGCCTGCATCCTTGCACAGCTTTGCGGTCTTTGCAAAGGCCTCGATAATCTCGTGTATCTGCTCTACAGTCATCTCGGGACACTCGATATCGTGTGCCCAGCGAGCGGGCTGAGGGCTGGGGCATGCCAACTCGTGTGAGGTATCAATTATAGGCTTAATTAAAGCGCGTGTGAATTTATTCTTGTGCAGGGGAGCGACAAGCTCGGTAATTGCCCATGAGCGTCCCATACCTGCGGTAAGCTGGATAAAGAGCTTTGCTCCGGTCTTATGTATTTCATCCATAAATACCTTAAGTTCCTCAAACATCTTGGGGTTCTGCCACAGCCACTTACCCCAGAAGGTGTCGCGCAGGGGTGCAATTCCGGGAATAATAAGACCTACGTTATTCTGTGCTCTTTTAAGGAATAACTTTGCAGCTTCCTTGTCAAAGTGGCAGCCGCCAAGTTCAAACCAGCCAAAAAGCGACGTACCACCCATAGGGCACATAACGATACGGTTTTTGATTTCAACGTTACCTATTTTCCAAGGTGTAAACAACGCCTCGTACTTAGGATCTAAATTGTTTTGCATAGATAACTCCTAACTTTCAATTTGTTTTATTGTAAAACCATAAACTATTTTAGCACAAATATAAAATATTTGTCAAGAATTTAACTAAAACCCGTTGTGATCACGACATCTTAGTGTTTGACCATGCTGTCGTATGTTGACATTTTTCTACAGTTATGCTAAGATAAATGTAGAAACCCTTTTTGCTTCTTTAAACTGTAAAAAAGTGCAGTATTTTACTCCTTTTTTACTGAAAAATCCGCGTAAAATAAGCAAAAATGTTTATAATGTACCACTTTGGAGATTTTATGAAAAATATAATTATTGCTATGCTTTTACTTGCAGTTTTTCCTTTCGCCCTACCGTCGTGCAGTCCTTCGGGCTCTCTTAATGACAGCAAGATAAAAATGCGGGCAAGTGTTGAAGAACTTGGAGAAAAAATCTCTGTAAGCGTCCTTGAGAGCGAATATACCTCAGGTCCTCACCTTGTTATTACCTCACCGTCAACTGTGTATCTCGATAAAAATGGCAACGCCATAAGAAAAACCGACATAAAGGTAGGCGATATAGTTACCGTTTATTACAGCGGTCAGGTTATGTTAAGCTATCCGCCGCAGATAGTTGCGCATAAAATCATAAAAGAATAAAGTAAAAAGAACGCAAAGAGCCTTTGGCAAATTGCGTTCTTTTTACTTTATTCAAAATCTTTGTCTGTAGAATTAACTCTTTCCTTAATACCGCCGCTCTCATATTCGCGTAAAAGGAGCATAAGATCAGCAATTCTATCGCGTATTTTTACACCCTGGTCGGTATCTCTTACACGTATTTTGTCCTGCGCGTTTTCAAAGATAACGGTATCCTGCAGGATATCAACGTTATTCTTTATAGCATTTTCTTTACCGCGGAAGGCCTCGTGCGCCGAGATACGTATGCCGTCGGCATTATATATAAGAGTATAACCGCCAATACCGGTTGTTTTTCTGTACGCCTGGCAAAAGCCACCGTCAATTACGATAAGTTTACCGCCTGCCTTTATCGGCTTTTCGCCTGCCTTTACCGGTATATGGCCGTTTATGATATGTGAGCCAATACCGCCAAGACCAAACTCACTTAGTATCTTTTCGGCAATTTTCTTATTATTCCATGCGTGGTAGTAATAATTTTTG
The DNA here is from genome assembly GCA_045653505.1 of Eubacteriales bacterium. Taxonomy (GTDB): domain Bacteria; phylum Bacillota; class Clostridia; order Oscillospirales; family CAG-272; genus UBA1740. Next base: position 8,162 of record JAZOLZ010000025.1, read on the forward strand.
GGCTCATCCCAGGCAGACTTATCCTTTACAAGCAGTCTTTCAAAGGTAGCCATCTTTTTTCTTGCACAAAGGGGAGAATCCTTGCCGCACCATAAGAACCATAAGAAGTCCTTGCCTCTCAGCCTTTCCTTAGTACCTTCTTTTGAGAAGAAGCCTTGTCTTGCTATCCTGTCACAAAAGTCCATAAACTCCCGTCCGTATTTACCGCCTCCCAGTTCAAAGCGCATAAACTCACCACTGTCCTCAAGCGGTATACAGCCGTGGAAGAGCAGGTTACGGTTAAATACGGTATACATCTCACCCTTTTCAAACAAGAATGAGGCATGCTTTTGCAACTTATCCGAGCGCATAAATGCGTTTTTAAGGTATTTCATTACCTCTGATTCATCGCTTGTTAATTCATAGGGGTTGTTTTTATCAATAGTGGGGAAGTCGCAGTCGATAAGCTCGTAGGCCACGCCGTCTATATTAACAGTGCCCTTTTCGTAGTCTATCTTGTCAAGCAAGAGGCGGCTGTTCATATTGAACTCGGGATTTCTTTTAATCGTCTGTCCCTCAAGTTTAAACTGTATAACGCTTATCGCCTTATGCATCCTTGCAACAAGATTATCGTCATCATTTGCGAGAAAATCGCCGCCAAAGTCTGATTTTGGCATAAATGCCGTTACGTCACTGTTTTTGTATGCCTCGGACGCAAAGAGTAATAGTGGACGCAGTGATATACCGTAGCCTATCTCGATTACGTCAAGATTTTTGTAGGTAATAGAGTTGTTTAGTACCGTTGCGATACAGGTACGTGAGCCTGCCGCAGCACCCAGCCACAAAACGTCATGATTGCCCCACTGTATGTCAATGGAACTCTCCTTCATAAGCTCATCCATAATTATATCGGCTCTTGGTCCTCTGTCAAAGATGTCGCCGACAATGTGCAGGTGGTCTATAACAAGGCTCTTTATTGCAGAGCATACCGCGATTATGAAGTCGTTTGCACTGCCAAGGCGTATTATGGTCTTGTATATATTTTCATAATACTTACCCTTGTTTTTCTCATCATAATCGTTATTCAATAACTCAACTATGATATAATCGTATCCGTTTGCAGTTCTTTTAAGGCACTTGCGCACCTTTGAGCGGGTGTATTTACTGCTTACAAGACGGCATATTTCCATAAGGCGCACAAGGGTATCGCTATACCATTTTTCATCTGTAACGCCATTTTCTGAAAGTTCATCCAGTTTTTCCTCAGGATAATAAATAAGCGTAGCAAGTGCTGAGCGCTCTTCTTCACTAAGGCTGTTTTCATAGAGCGCATCCACCTTATGCCTTATAACGCCCGAGGCATTTCTTCTTATATGCAAAAAGGCCTCGTATTCTCCGTGTATGTCACTCATAAAGTGCTCAGTGCCCTTAGGCAGATTAAGTATTGCGTTAAGATTGATTATCTCGCTTGATACCGCATTACGGTCAGGATAACTTTTAGAAAGTTCTAAGAGATATTTTTTAATTTCTTCATTTGCAAGGGTCATATTTTTACCTCGCTTTCATTAAAAAAATTGACAAAATCCAGTATTCCTTCAATCCATTATATAATAAAAAACTATCAGTGTCAACAAAAACAAAGCTACGTATAAAAGTGCTTACAGATACATAAAATCTTATTGAATAATATATAAGGAGAATTTTTATGTGGAAGAAAATAAAGCCCTATCTTAAAGAAATTCTTATTTCCCTGGCAATACCGATAGCAGTCGGGCTCTTGTCGGCATTCTTTACAAAGGACAGTATGGGGATTTATAATGAGATAAATAATCCCCCGCTCTCACCGCCCTCATGGCTTTTTCCGATAGCTTGGGGCATACTCTACGTCCTCATGGGCGTAAGCTCGGCTATCGTTTTTATCAATAAAGACAATAATATCGATGCGGCAGTATCGGGCTTGCGCTTTTATGCTATAAGTCTTATTTTTAACTTTTTGTGGAGCATTATATTCTTTAATTTAAGGATGTATCTGCTTGCCTTTATCTGGCTTTTAGCCCTGCTTGCGCTTATCATTCTCACAATTTTAAAATATAACAAGGTAAAGCCGATTGCGGCATATCTACAGATCCCATATGCACTCTGGGTAGCCTTTGCAGGATATCTTACCCTTGGAGTTTATATTTTAAACTAAAAAACAAAAAAACGGCTCAGTGCTATGCATAGAGCCGTTTTTTGTAATGCTTTATTTACAATTCATGGGGGTTTATATTTTTGCATCCTTAAGTCCGTTTTTGTGCAGTAGAACTGCGCCTGCAAGGAATGCGCCTTGGCCAAGGACGTTTATCAGTTCTGCTATCCAGTTCCAGATAGCCTCTGTAAAATCGCGTGAGGAGAGATATCCCATACAGAGCGAGCATACAAAGGATAAGGCAAAGAAGATGATGATAAATGGCTTTTTCACCTTAACAGAAAGGATAGAGAGTACTGTGTCGATAAGTCCCAGACCTGCTACCATAAGTCCTACAAAGAGGAAGGTACCGCTAAAGACTGCGGGGGCAATCGAGCACAGCTTTTCCTCCCCATTTTTCTTCTCCAGAAGCAAGAGGAGTATACCGACACCGGCTAACAAAAATCCTATTGATTGGGTGGGGAAGAACATATCATTAAGAGCGGTAAAATCGCATATTTTAAGCGCATATAAAAGTTTATAGGTTGCTTTAAGAGCGCCGGCAATAACGATATTGTATCCGCCTGTTGCAAAAAGAGCAAAGGCATACTTTGACATTTTGCCATATAGATCCTTTTGCAGTATGATAATACCTATCGCAAAGCATATAACCGGTATAAAATCTACCAGCGCCATTGAAACTGAGAACTCTTTCATATACTACACCTTAGCCTCAGTTCATTTTGTTGAGATGATAAAGAGGGATAAGAGGAATGATGATAGGAGTTTTGTTTGCATAAGCGTTGTATTCCTCATCATTACCGTAGCGTGCCATCTGTCTTTTTTCAAGTCTCTGCGCGCCGTTGAACATTATGTAAACAATGCAAATATAAGCAAGCACTGCAGTTATCCACTGACCGATGCCGCTATAAGTTGTGATACCGCTTACAAATACGCCGGTCCAGAAGATTATCTCGCCAAGGTAGTTAGGGCATCTTACTATCTTGTAAAGACCCTTTGTTGCTACCATATTGGGATTTTCCTTTTTCTGTGCGCTCTTCTGTTCGTCAGCGATAGATTCAAGCACTAGACCGCCGATAGAGATTACAAATCCGATAATGGGCAGGATGATATCCTGTGAGCCGTTAGAGTAACGGAAGAGCATGGGGCTGACCTGTGCAACGTAGAGAATGGATACGGTTACCCAGATTGCTACAAGTACAAAGATGGGCATTTTCTTATCATTATTCTTTGCCAGAGTTTCTTTGGCAACGTCTGTCTTTTTGAATGATACGTTTTTAAGCTCACGCACAAGAAGAAAGCCGGAAAGACGAGCACCGTATGCAATAAAGAGTGCCATTTCAATAAGCAAAATCCAGATAGGAGTAGCGGTGGGAGCAACGAGGTACATAATAAATACTGCGATACCGCCGCCTGCAACTGCAAAGCCGTAGCCTATTGAAAGGAAGTAAACGAATTTATAGAAGCCAACTGCGCAAAGCACTGCGCATACAGCTAAAAGTATACCTAGAAGTGTCCAGGGCATCATATTAGTTATTCTCCTTTTTAAAGTAATTGTAAAGATATTCCTTGAAGCTTGCATCACCCGTACAGGTGTCACCGACAAGGTTGTGGCTGAGAGTCCATTTTGAGAACAGGATTATATCGTGCTTGCCTGCCTTTTTGATCTTAGGCAGATTTGCAAGAATGCTGAAGAGCCAGATAGGCGCCCACTTGATCTTAAGGGGCTTTTCTGCCGCCTCAAAGCACATAGCTGCCATTTCCTCATAGGTGTATGTTTCCTTACCGCCTACGTTATAAGTAGCGTTAGTATCGTTCATATGGTCAACGATAAAGCGAGCAAGGTCAGGGCAGTCAACAACGTTAGCGCTTACCTTACCGTATCCCTTAAGCAGTTGCATCTCGCCCTTGTCAACGTAAGGTTTGAATACCTTTGCGATGTCGTAGAAGTAGCCTGTGGGACGGTATATAACGTATTCCATATCGCCCTTTTTGATTTCCTCTTCAACAAGGTACTTTGCGTGGAGCATAGGCACCTTTTCGGCACCCTTTTCATCGCAAGAAATTACAGATACGTAGTTAAACTTCTTAACTCCTGCCTTCTTTGCCTCCTCATAAAGTGCGATATTACCCTTGTAGTCAATATCGTATGAGGTGAATTTTGTAGATGCGCCGGTAAGACCCATAGTTGTAATAACTGCATCAGCCCCGTCACAAAGACCGTTAAGTGTTGAAGGATCTGTCGCATCAATTTTTACAAAGCTGTATTTGCCTTCTGTGCCCTCAACTGCCTTTTCAAAAAGGTCAGCAGCAACAACCTCATGGCCGTCGTTAACAAGGCATTTGAGTATCTCAGCACCAAGATTACCAAAGGCGCCTGCAAGTACAATTTTCATTGTTTTTCTCCTTTAAATGTAAATATTTGTTGTCAGATTATTTCTTTTTCTTTTCTTTTTCCTTAGCGCGCTTATCGTTGATTATCTTCATATGAGTTTCATCGATAAGTTCAACACCGTTCTCTTTCGCCCAGCTTACACAGCCCTTAAGGACAAGGGGCAGGAACACACGCGGTACCGCAAGCACTGTCTTAAGTGCCTCGTCGGTAAACTTTACCTTGTCGTCCACACGGTCTGCCGCATATCTTACAGACTCAAGGCTTGCTTCTCTCATCTGCAAAAGTTCTGCTCTCATAAAGGTCTTTCTGTGATACCAGAAGTTTTTGCTGTCACGATAGCCGTAGTCAACAGGCAGGTTGGGGAAGTCCTTTGCTCTTACGCCGTTGATGATAGCATCGCTGTACTTTTTCTTCATAAGAATCTTGTCGATCTTAAGGATAAAGTGTGCGCCGAATTTTGAGGTAATACCGTTAAAGTCGTGGTAGGGGCCCTCATAACCGTTAAGTTCACCGGGCATATCCTTATCTGCGCCGTCAAGTTCACGCACCCAGGTACACTCGATAACCTGCATAGCCTCACTTAAAACCTGTGGACGCTTATCCTCGGGGTTTTCTTCCTCTACCATGCTTGTCTCAAGCTTAAACTTGCACTTAGGCATCTTTTCCTCGGGCTTATCACCGGGCCAGGAGAGTTTAACCGCTTCCTTAAAATACTTGGGCTCATCCGTGATAAAGTTGAGCGCGCATTTGCCGTTTCTCAAAATATTCTGTGCTGTGTTAGATGAGTTACGGCAGGATAAAAGCATTGCATAATAATCCTTGCCTGCTACGTAGTAGGGCTGGATAAGTGAGTAAGGGCCAAGGTTTGTACTGCCGTCCTCACAGAGGGTGCTGATAATTACAGTAGGCATCGGGAAGAAGAGAGATGTCTGATAGAAATTATCAACAATGCGTAAATTCTCAAAACTACTCATTTTTGAAGTCTCCTTTTAAAAATATTTTTATATTAATTTGTATATTTTCTGTTTACATTTTAAGGGCTTTAAGTATGCTCTCAAAGTCCTTTTGCTCCATACTCCAGGTAAGCAATGCCTCTATAACAAATTCGGCATAAAATCTGCTGTCCCCATCCTTGTCATCGCAAAGAGGCAATATAAGTTCAGACAGTTGCATCCTTAATTGCTTATGCCTTTCTAAGAAGGCGGTGCGATACACCTTTTTTGCATCCGTATCCGAGAAAAGTCTTTCGTGCGATTTTGTAAAGTTCCAAAGAGAGTCGTATATGCATCTTAAGGCTCCCTCGAGTTTTTTGTCCGAGATATCATCTTTTATCTTGTCAAGCGCGTCTCGCCAGTCGCTTAACACAAGGCTTGCTATAAGCATATCCTTAGAGGGGAAGTAGTTGTATACCGTACCTACTCCAACACCCACAGCGCTTGCAACCGAACGTACCGTAAGTGATTTATAGCCTTTTTCATCTATCTGCCGTTTTGTCTCAAAGAGCAGTTTTTGTCTTAAATCTTCAATAATTTTAGGCAATACTTTCGGCTCCTTTTTATTTTTGTGAACGTGTTCATAATAATTATACTGCCTATTTACAAATATGTCAATAAAGTTTGTGTATTTTTTAACAATTTTTTTATTTTCTTAAAATCCCCTTGTATTTTCACTTATCACGGTGTAATATATAAGATGATATTTTGAGAAAAAATTCGGCGGTATAATATGAATATTATCAATGCTTTTAAGAAACTGAATAAAAAACAAATCATAGCTATTTCGGTATCTGTTGTACTAATCCTGACAGTGATAGGATGTACCGTTTATCTTTGCGACTTTTATAGGGCAGACAATAGTGCTATTGAGGTATTTAGTACAGTAAATGATATCAAAGAGGTACAGCACAGCGCGGGTGTTATCGCCTTTGAGCCAAGTGCGCCAAGGGCTGCGCTTATCTTTTATCCCGGGGGCAAAGTAGAGTATACTGCGTATATTCCTCTTATGCGTTCACTTGCAGACAACGGTATACTTACAATTCTTGTTGATATGCCATTCAATCTTGCCGTTTTTAATCCCAACCGTGCTGACGGTATAAAAGAGCTTTATCCCGAGATTGACAGTTGGTATCTTTCGGGGCATTCTCTTGGCGGCTCTATGGCATCAAGCTATCTTTCCTCTCACGCATCCGACTTTGACGGTCTTATTCTGCTTGCGTCATATTCAACGGCAGATCTTTCTCAGTCAGGACTTTCAGTCTTATCAATATACGGTTCAAATGACGGTGTTATGAATAGGACAAACTACGAGGCAAACAAGGTAAATTTACCAAGTAATTTTACCGAGAGTGTGATAGACGGTGGCAACCATGCCTTTTTCGGTATGTACGGCAACCAGGCAGGTGACGGCGCTGCTACAATAGAGAGCGTAGCGCAGATCACTAAAACCGCCCTTATAATTTCAGATTTTATAAAATAGAAAAAAGGCTAGCTTAAGTTAAAACAACTATAGCTAGCCTTTTTACACGCACCAACACTCCTATTATATCACATAGAGTTGCGTTTGTAAAGACTTTTGTGGCAATTTTGCACAAATTCTATTTTTTGAACAAAACAAAACTGTAAACTTTTTACAATTTGTCAATTGTCAAAGGCAAAAATATGTGCTATACTATAGACACAGGAAAGGAAGGTACGGTCCAATGAAAAATTAACCACCGACTTTCTGTAAAGGTTAGTGAAAATAACATAAAGCAATCCGGACTCTTCTTTAATTTTGATTTATGTGATGTGAAGATGAGGAGTTATGATAGGAATCCAAGTAATATCAGAGTCCCGATTGATAATTAAGATGCCTTTACCTGTAAAGTCAAAAAACAATTTTCGCCTTTTGTAAGCAGTTACTGAAAATTAAAGTTGTTCTCCTTTAGAGAACGGTGTATGTGAGTGTTTTTGTATGTAAGGTGTTTGACAAAGGGTAGATAAAGAAAGCGAGGATAACCAAAAGATGTTAGATACAAAGAGTGAACAGAAGTGACCCTTGATTGTAGGTGAAAGATGCAATCAAGGGTCATTTCTTTTTTTATTCTTTTGGTTATAAAAAAAGAGCCATTGCGGCTCTTTTTTGATTTTATTTTGAATTTGTTTATTTCTTATTGTGTGCGATACTCTTTAAACCATTTTTCAAAACGCCATTTATTAAATATAAGCACCTTATATTTTTCTCCGTTTTTCATATGGAATGTTACTATCGGGAAAACAATCCATTTCCAGGTTAGTTCGTTTATTTCATTAAAGGGCAACACAAGATTCCTGTATTTTTTATCCACAGTAAGTTTGTTTGTCTTGTATGTAATAGACGCATCTTCAATATAAATTCCGCCCCCTACTATACCATTATGGCATATTAGGCTACACATAAATGATTTTTTCATGTTAAGGCGATTATTTTTCTTCATATCGGTATCCTCCTTTGTTTTGATTTAACCTATTTTCTTGATGATATAGAACTTATCCATTTGGCTATCGTATAAACCGATAACCTTTTTATTATTGTAATCTTCAAGGGTGAACTTTGCGAACATACCGCTTGAAAAGTAAGCATTGGTGCTGACTTGTCTTGCTACGCCCTCATCATTTATTGTAACTGTGTAATAGACTGCGCCACGGTACGCATACGAGGTAGATACATTGTCGAGCATTACCTCATACGAATTAAACTTTGCGTAGTGCTTTAATATGTAAATCATTTTATAGCCATAATACGCCACGAAGGGCAAGAATATCGCGCTATATATTGCCATTACTATCAGCCAAATCTGAAATCCCATACCGGGTTTTATATCGTCAAAGCCAATTATAAGTACGCCGAAAAGCATCACCACAGCAATAACAGCCCAAATTCCGAGAAGCCAACAGAAAGAGGTTTTTCTCCACTGATACTCAACGCTGTTTTTAATATCTTCTTTTGTAAAATTGTTCATAGTAACCCTTCAAAATAGAAAAGCCATTCAACAAAAAGGCACAGTACACCTATGTTAAATGGCTCAATGATTTTTTATAAAAGTGCGTTCGGAAGGGGTCGAGCCGAACAATACGCCCTGTGGTCTATCATAAACACGAAGTCTTACTTTAGACATACTGTTACCCCTTTCGATAATTTTACAATTATAGTATAGCATATTTTTATTTAAAATTCAATAGTTTTCAGGCGTATTGCGCTCAAATCTAGTCGCTTTTTCTTGAAATTATCGCCGGGTGATGGTCTTTGAATAGGTAACTTTCGCACCGCCCACGGTTGGGAACTTGCTTGCCTGTAAAAAAATCAGCGATGTAAGTCTTTTGTAGAATCACATCGCCATAGTATTTTTCATTATATATTTCGTTATATAATAGCATAGTTTTAACGAATACCCACAATTTTAACGAAAGCAAAAAAGAGCCCATACGCCGGGAACGCAAAAACTCTCGCAAGATAGGCAAAATAAAAATGAAATCCTGCTCTGCAGGATGAAATCCAAACAAGTTTGGATGAAATCTTCAGCCTATGGCTTCAGATGAAATTAAATCCGCCTCCCTTAACCTGCCGTCAGGCAGATTTCATCGCGTAGCGATTTCATCCACTTTAGTGGATTTATTCCGAGTGCGGTCGGATTTAGTTGA
>JAZOLZ010000026.1:0-37521 GCA_045653505.1 Eubacteriales bacterium
GAGCAGAAATTTTCGTTCTTCGCGCCGTTTAGGCGTACAGGTGTACGTCGAGGCACGAAAACGAGAATAGTAAATAAAACTATAATAAAAAACTGAAGAAAACCGCAAGGTTTTCAACCTTAGTTTTACTTAATCATATCAAACACAAAAAGAGGCACGGAGTTCCCGTACCTCTTTTGATAAAATTGTTTTATTTACGGTTATGCCGAAATACACAGCACGGATAAATTAAGATTATTTTTTACCCGGCTTAAGTGCCGCCTGTTTAACGGATGCAATTCTTTCGCCTGCTGTGTTTTTGATAAGTTCAGCGCTCTGCTTGAACTTTTCAGCAAGTCTTTCCACACGGCGCTTTGCAAAACCGAGAGCAAGCTCAAAGAGTATGGTAAGAACAAGCGCTATACCCTGACCTACACAACCGATAAGTTCAAGGTAGACACCAAGGCCGCCTGTAGCAAGTGTCAAGGATACGTTGTAGGCCGTAAGACCAACGTTATAGGCGTTACCGATAAACTTAGTTACCTTTTTAGCGCCTCTTGTTATCTTCTTAACCTCGTTTTTAGCCTTATGCTCAACCTTTACAAAGCAGAATATAACGGAAATCAAGAAGTATATAGCGGATATCACAAGAAGAGCAAGGTTGATATCATAATTACCCTTGCCTGACTGCATCTTTAAAATCAAGCTGAATATACCGAAAAGTTGTGTCGATGCAACGGCAAGGTTAAGCATTACACTCACAAAGCGGAAAAGTCCCATGCCGGATTTCTTTTTACCAAACATAAAAAACTCCTTAAATTTTATTTGTCTTAATTATACATTTTATTTGCTATATTGTCAATAAATTCCTCTTTGTTTTTTAAAAAGGGCTGTCGTATTTTGGCATAACCTAACAGAGAGAACGCATAACCAAATTTAAACCTTTTTAGGAGAAAGGATTTTTTATTTTGAGGTATCACTTGCCTTGCAGCCGCAATTTACGGGACAGGCTCCACAAGAGCCACCGCAAGAGCAGGAATGCTTGCCCTGCTTTGCATTGATAATACCCTTAACAATTACCGCCCCAAAAGCCACTGCAATAATACCTGCTATTATTACTGTTAATACGATTGGGTCCATATTTTTACCTCTTATTGCTGATTTTGTAAAGTTTTCTTTTCTTCGTATGGGTTTTTACGCACGATCAGATATACAACGGCGCCGATAATAGCAAGCGCTATTGTTGCCAGAATGGGCTCCCACCAGAAGAACGCGCCATCAAACAAAGAGCCGATATTGTAGATGCAGAAGGAGGTGAGGTATGCAAACACGCACATATAGAGTACGGTGAATACCGACCACTTCCAGTTGTTCATCTCACGTCTTATTGCGCCTATCGCGCCAAAGCAGGGCGCACAAAGAAGATTGAATACAAGGAATGAAAATCCTGCAAGAGCACTACTGAAGAAGTATTTACCCGCCGCCATCATAGAAGAAACGTCGCTGCCCTCGACAGCGCCGAGAAGATCCTCCATACCTGCAAGCGTACCGAATACGCCTACTACCTCCTCCTTAGCCAAAAGACCAAGCACGGTTGCAACTGCAGCCTGCCAGGTGCCAAAGCCAAGGGGTATGAACATCCATGCAATGAGATTACCGATATTTTCAAGAATAGATGCGCCGCCAAATTCCTCTGTAATATAGTGTAAGCCACCCTCAAAGGAAAGGCTATTAAGCGTCCATATAATAACGCTTGCCGCAAAGATTACAGTACCTGCGCGCTTGATGAATGACCAGCCGCGCTCCCATGTAGTGCGCAGGATATTACCTAAAACGGGTGCGTGATACTGTGGCAGCTCCATAACAAAGGGAGCAGGGTTGCCCGCAAAGGGCTTTGTCTTTTTAAGAATAATACCCGAGATAACTACTGCGCCGATACCGATAAAGTAGGATGCAGTAGCAACAAGAGCGCTGCCGCCAAAGAGTGCGCCTGCAATAAATGCAACTATGGGCATCTTAGCGCCGCAGGGGATAAAGCCGGTTGTCATAATAGTCATCTTACGGTCTCTGTCCTGCTCGATAGTGCGGCTTGCCATAATACCGGGTACGCCGCAGCCTGTTGCAACAAGCATAGGGATAAAGGACTTACCCGAAAGACCGAACTTACGGAAGAGTCTATCCATAATAAATGCAACTCTTGACATATATCCGCAGTCCTCAAGAAGAGAAAGCATAAGGAAGAGTATGAGCATCTGGGGTACAAAGCCAAGCACTGCGCCGATACCGCCAACGATACCGTCCTGAATAAGTGAGTAAAGCCAGGGTGCTATCGCGGGCTCGCCCTGTGCGTTAAGTAGTACCATATCCAAGAGTTCCGGTATGCTTATCCAACTTTCCATAAAGGTTCCCGGATAGGTCTCGGCAAAGGAGCCAAAGAGACCGTCGTTCATAAAGCCTACTGTAAAATCGCCTACTGTGCCTATTGAGATATAGTAAACCAAGAACATGATAAGAGCAAATATAGGAAGAGCAAGAATACGGTCTGTAACTATCTTATCTATCTTGTCTGAAAACGACATATGACCAAGACTCTTCTTTTTACAGCACTTAGAAACTATTTTCTCAATATAGAGATATCTCTCGTTTGTGATAATGCTCTCAGCATCGTCATCAAATAATTTTTCTGCCTTTTTGATGTCGGTCTCGATGTGCGCTACAACCGCCTCGTCAAGATTCAGAGTTTCAATGACCTTGGCATCTCTTTCAAAGATCTTGATAGAGTACCACCTCTGTCTTTCCTCCTCCATACTATGTATAGCCGCCTCCTCAATGTGGGCAAGCACGTGCTCTATGTCTCCTGAGAAAACGTGGCTGGGGATTTTGGGTTCAGCGCCCGCAAGTTCAACAGCTATATCTGCGCACTCCTCAATACCCTCGTGCTTAAGTGCGGATATCTCAACGATAGGCGCGCCTATCTCACGTGCGAGTTTTTCAATATCAATCTTATCCCCGCTCTTGCGTACCATATCCATCATATTGATAGCTATTACAAGAGGTATACCAAGCTCAAGAAGTTGAGTGGTAAGATAAAGGTTTCTTTCAAGGTTGGTACCGTCGATTATATTGAGGATAACGTCGGGTCTTTCATCAAGCAGATAATTTCTTGACACTACCTCCTCAAGCGTATAGGGGGAGAGTGAATAGATGCCCGGCAGGTCTGTAACGGTTACCTCGGGGTTCTTTTTAAGCTTACCCTCCTTTTTTTCTACCGTGACACCGGGCCAGTTGCCTACGTACTGATTAGAGCCCGTAAGAGCATTAAAGAGCGTCGTTTTACCGCTGTTTGGGTTGCCGGCAAGGGCAATTTTTATTCCCATTTGTTTTTTCCTTTCACTAATTATAAAGAGTGAGTTAGCACGGGCTAACTCGATACCGAAATTATGTGGCAGCGCCTATGCCCTGCCATTTATTTATTGTCCTTTATAAGCACCATCTCTGCGTCATCCTTGCGCAAAGAGAGTTCATAGCCGCGCAAATTGATCTCAATAGGATCGCCAAGCGGGGCAACCTTACGCACGTATATCTCAACTCCGCGTGTGATACCCATATCCATAATTCTGCGCTTTACAGGTCCCTCGCCCAGCAGTTTATCCACTACTACAGTCTGACCTATTTTTGCATCCTTAAGTGTGCTCACTGTATGACTCCTTTTATGTATTTCTGTTAAGTTAGCCTCCGCTAACCGTAAATATAATATATCTTTTTACGGTGTTTGTCAATGATTTTTGCAACATTTTTTTAATAAAAAGGAAATTTTGTCATATTTTACAATATTATAAGTTAGCATCGCCTAACTTGTTATAAAAAATGCTTGATTTTTATTTCTTTTCGTGATAAAATATACGTAAACCAAAGACACTTTATCACATTCCATTTATTAAAAAGGAGGCGGTGCTTATGCATATCAAGGAATCGGGCGAAATGTATCTTGAGACCATCCTCACCCTTTCAAAAACCAAGAGCGCCGTACACTCTATCGACGTATGCGAGGCCCTTGGCGTATCCAAGCCAAGCGTAAGCCGTGCCGTAGGCCTTTTAAAAAAGGGCGGATATCTTATTATGCAAGATGATGCTTCCCTGACCCTTACGGAAAAAGGCAAGACCCACGCTGAAAAAATATTTGAAAGACACAGTGTTTTAAAATCCCTGCTTTTATCCCTTGGTGTAAGCGAGGAAATTGCAGAGGAGGACGCCTGCCGCATGGAGCATGTCATAAGCGACGAGAGCCTCAACAAAATCAAAGAAAGTTTTAAATAATACAAACTACCGCGGATCAAAATCACCTGCGGTAGTTCTTTTTTGTAAAAAACATTAAAAACAAAGATGGTTTTTATGCAATTTGTTAATTTTTTGACAATTTTAACGAATTCCCTTGACACACCCGCTTTTTTGTATTAAAATCAAAATGAAATTAATAAAACAAAGGAGACATATCCAATGAACAGATTTGTACTTAACGAAACATCATACCACGGCAAGGGCGCTATCAATGCGATTGCCGATGAGGTTAATGCAAGAGGCTTTAAAAAGGCACTTGTTGCTTCCGACCCCGACCTTATCAAGTTTGGCGTTACAAAAAAGGTAACCGACGTGCTTGACGGTGCTAAAATAGCATACGAGATCTTCTCTGACATCAAGCCCAATCCCACTATTGAAAACGTACAGGCAGGCGTTATAGCATACAAGAAGGCAAATGCTGACTGCATCATCGCTATCGGCGGCGGCTCATCCATTGACACTGCAAAGGCTATTGGTATCATCATCACCAACCCCGAGTTCAGTGACGTGCGCTCACTTGAGGGCGTTGCACCCACAAAGAACAAGTGCGCTCCCATCATCGCTGTGGCTACAACAGCGGGTACTGCTGCTGAGGTTACCATAAACTACGTTATTACCGACGCAGAGAACAACCGTAAAATGGTTTGCGTAGACGTGCACGATATCCCCGTAGTAGCAATCGTTGACCCCGATATGATGGCTACAATGCCTAAGGGCCTTACAGCGGCTACCGGTATGGATGCTCTCACACACGCAATCGAGGGTTATATCACAAAGGGCGCATGGGAGCTTTCCGATATGTTCCACTTGAAGGCTATCGAGATCATCGCGCGCAGCTTAAGAGGTGCTGTTAACGGTGAGGACGATGGTCGTGAGGGTATGGCTCTCGGTCAGTACGTAGCAGGCATGGGCTTCTCAAACGTTGGTCTCGGCATAGTACACTCAATGGCTCACCCCCTCGGTGCGCTTTACGATACCCCCCACGGTGTTGCTAACGCAATCATTCTGCCCACAGTTATGGAATACAATGCTCCCGAAACAGGCGAAAAGTATAAGCACATTGCCAAGGCTATGGGTGTTGAGGGCGTAGATAATATGAGCGTTGAGGAATACCGCAAGGCTGCAATAGATCCAGTTAAAAAACTCTCCATTGACGTTGGCATCCCTGCTGACCTTAAGGAGATTGTTAAGAAAGAGGATATCGCATTCCTTGCCCAGAGCGCCTTTGACGATGCTTGCCGTCCCGGCAACCCCAAGGATACAAGCGTTGAGGACATCACCGCTCTTTACAACTCTCTTTTGTAATTTGATATAATTTAATAAAAAAACGGACGGATAAATTCCGTCCGTTTTTTGCATTTTAGTGTGAAAATGTAAATTTAAATTGATTTTTCTTGGCAATTCCGTGCAGTCTTATGCGGTAAACATAATCACCCCAGTTGCCTCTTAAGTTCTTATCGTCTACATCAACCGCCTCGATCTCGGGTCTTAACGAGGGATCAAAGCCAAGGAGGACATCCTCTGACATTTTGATCTTGCCCTCACTGATAACGCAAGGCTCCTTGTTTGTAAGAATGTTAAATATAATCTCGCTCTTTCTTCTTAAATCAATGTCCTCGGTGATAATGACTACGCCGTCTACGAGCTCTGCTTTTTTAATATAGGAGTTAATGCCGGCTCCCTCAGGATAAGCATTTTTAAGCTGTAGTTGATATGAGCCGCTTTGCTCGTCATAAACCTCATCGGTGGTAACGTACTGCTTACCCTCCTCCTGCACAAAGCCGCCAATATCTGCAGTGTTGTGATGAGATGAGTTCATATACCAAAGGGTATATCTGTCCTTTGAGAAGGTCTTTGCAGAGTATACTCCGACACCTGCATCAATAACAACCGGCTTGCCGTTATAATATACAAGATAGTTACCAAGGTCATTGTGGTTATGGCTGACACCGTTAGAGCCGCCCTTGATACCGACAAACATACCCTCCTTAGGATAGTTGCTCTCTCTTATGGATGCAACCTTAAGGTTGGGTAAATAGTTTTTCCTTGGCAGATAGTACTTTTCATCAGCGACAAGTGGGCTGGTGATATTACGTATCGCTCTGTAGGAACTGGATGAGTCAATCATATAGTCACCCGTTGAGGAGATATATTTACTGAACTCATAAAGCATATCCGAGTTAAGTTTTTCACCCATTCTCCTGAGCATAGGACCGTCAAGGGAGTTCTGCGCTGAGCAGTCACCGAAACTCATATAATATCTGTCTGCAATATTTACCTTAGGCTCATATTCACACATATTCTTGAGAAGGGGATGTGAAAATACGTTTATCTTGCCACCGGTAAGATCGTAAAGCAGTTCACAGCAGTCAAAGAATGATGCGCCTGCGTGCGACCAATAGGAAGGTCCCTCAGGACAGCCGCCGTCCTCCTCATAACTTGCGGTAAAGTTATCAAGACGTATAAGAGCCTTGTTTACAACAGCCACACGCTCCGAGTGCACGTCCTCGATAATAGCATTTACAAAAAGAACGTTTGAGTTGATCCAAGGACCCCAGTTGTTTACAGGATTGCCTCTTTCACCGGTCCAGTAGTACATGTAGTTAAGGTAGGACTTGATTATTCTTTCCTTGAGCATTGACTTGATTTTGTCGCATATAACCGGTGTTATACCGTCAAGTTCTGCCTTATGGTAATAATACACAAGAGCAAGCAGTGCGCCTGTGGATGCTGAGAACAAATCAAGACCGTGCATACGGGTATTATCAAATACGGGAGGTAGAGTTGCATTTCCGTGGCAGGGACTTTGCGTAGGAAGATGCGAGGGAATTATCCAACTGGACTCCTCCATAATTGCCCATGCGGTATCCATAATTTTTGTTAAGAATCTGCCCTTTCTCTCACACGCCTCTGCGAGAGCGAAATGGATAAGCATCTCTCGGCGGCGGAAATACAGGGTTTCATAATTCTTGCGCGAACCGGTTAAATAAAGATCGCGGTAAAGGCTTGCAGGCAAAAGCGGAATCTCCATTTCAAGAAACTTTTCAGCCTTTTCAATAGTCTTTTTAGCCTTTTCTTCATCAAATACAAGCGTATCGATCTCACAGCAAAGTTTAAATTTCTCAATTGGTAAAACCAAGTCATTTACATTCTCAAAGCCGCTCTCTTTAAAAACTTTAACAGACATAACTGGGGTTCCTTTCGGATTTGTGCGATTTTTTTATACTACGATTTTACACCGCCCTATATTATTTGTCAATACTTTTAAATACTCGCGCGTCGCTTTTTGCAATACTTATTCACGGAATTGCAATATGCAAAGAGGACAAAAAAAGAGGCTTTTTTATCTCTTTTAAAAAAATATTCTTTTTTCCGAAAAAGTACTTGCATTTTTTAATGCTTTGTGATAAAATACCTTTATAAGTCGTTATATGCCCTTTTGGCAAGTTATGGAGGATAATTAAATGATCACAATCGTAATTGAATATATACTTATGGCAGTTTTATTCCTTGCGGCGCTCGCAATCATTGTGTGCGTAACACTTCAGAAATCTAATGAGCAGGGTCTTTCCGGTACGATCTCCGGCGGTTCTGAGACCTACTTTGGTAAGGACAAGGGCCTTAACAAGCACAAGCTCCTTAGCAGAATCTCACTTGTTTGCGTTCTTGTATTTGCAGTTTGCGTAACAGTTATGTACATCATACAGCCTGATATCGCAAGCACCACAAACAATATTGATTACTGGCAAAAGCTTTCTGAGTTCTCAAGCATCTTCAGCTAATAGCAAGTGTAAAACGGAAGTCCGCAAGATTTCCGTTTTTCTTTTTGTTTTTTTAGTGTAGAGATCACTCTAAAGAGGAAAAATAGTTTTAAAAAGAGAAAAAAGTTTTTAAAGAGATGAAGAAAAAGAATACGAAATTAAATCA
The DNA here is from genome assembly GCA_045653505.1 of Eubacteriales bacterium. GTDB lineage: Bacteria > Bacillota > Clostridia > Oscillospirales > CAG-272 > UBA1740. Next base: position 8,245 of record JAZOLZ010000026.1, read on the forward strand.
CAAAAATTTTACGAAAAAGGCAAGAGCAAAGGGGTCATCAAAAAAGCGCAATGCAAACGAGGCAAAGAAGCGCCTGATGCGTGAGCTTGATGCCATAGGCGTTAAGTATAACAAGGCTAAAATCTTTGATAAGACCGATTTTGGCATGCCAAAAGCAAAGAAAGATTTACAAAATAAGAAGAAAAGCGATATAATTACAGAAGGCGTATTTTCCGGCACGCAGTCCGGCTTTGGCTTTGTAAAAGTCGAGGGCATGGAGAGAGATATATTTATCCCCGAGGATAATACGGGTGCCGCTATTGACGGTGATACAGTAAGAGTATGCTACCACACCTACCTTGACCGCTTTAAAAACGAGCGCACCGAGGGATATATAGAGAGGGTGCTTATAGAGGAAAGAAAGAGTGTGCTCGGCATACTTGAGCGAAACTACACCTACAGACGCAAAAATGGTGGCGCATACAAGGTTATACCGAGCGACTCAAGAGTTAATCTTGAGATACTCATAGACGCTATCGGGGATATGAAGATAGGTGAACTTGTAGAGGTATCCATAAAGCGCGGAATCGATGCATATTCTCACAGATATGAGATAATAAAAAGTTTTGGCCCTGCCGATAGCAAGGATGCTAACTACGAGGCAATACTGTCCGAGTGCGGTATAACCACTGACTTTTTACCCGAGGCACTTGCCGAGGCAGATGAGGTAGCTAAAGAAAAAATCAGCCTTGAGGGTCGCCAAGACAGACGGGAGGATATAATTTTTACCATTGACGGGGCCGATGCAAAGGACCTTGACGATGCTATATCCTTAAAAAGACTGCCCGGCGGCAAGTGGCAACTTGGCGTGCATATCGCAGACGTATCACACTACGTAAGAGAAAAGAGCGCGCTTGACGAGGCAGTTATGCAAAGGGGTACGAGCGTTTACTTTACCGACAAGGTAGTACCTATGCTCCCTACCGCGCTGTCAAACGGCGCCTGCTCTCTCCACCCCGGTGAGCCAAAATACACCTTATCTGCCATCATTACTCTAAGCGATGATGGCGATATACTAAAAACTGTGGTAGAAAAATCTGTCATAGAAAGCCGTATCAAAGGCGTATACAGTGAGATAAACGATCTTTTTGAAAATAAAGAAAAGAGCGAGTTCTACAAAAAATATCAGAAGCTCTACCCCACTCTTTTAAAAATGCACGAGTTGTATCTTGTCCTGCGCAAAAGGAGTCTTGAGCGCGGTTCTCCCGAGCTTGACTGCCCCGAGGCAAAAATACTGCTTGATGAAAACGGTGAGGTCACAGATATAATAAGGCGTGAGCGCGGTGACAGTGAAAGGCTTATCGAGCAGTTTATGCTTATTGCCAACGAGGGTATTGCAAGGCTTATGCACGAGAAGGGATACCCCTGCGTATACCGTATACACGAAAATCCCGACCCTAAAAAACTTGATGAATTTTTAAGTTTTATAGAAAACGTCGGCATAAGCACAGCATCTATCGATAGAGACAACGTAAGTTCACTTGACTATCAGAAACTGCTTGAGGCGGCCGATGAAAAGGGGCTTATCGGCGTAGTATCAAACCCTATGTTAAGAACCATGGCTAAGGCAAAGTATTCCGAGACACTAAAGCCGCACTTTGGCTTAGGCCTTAAAAAATACTGCCACTTTACCTCGCCTATAAGAAGGCTTGCAGACCTTGCAACGCACCGTATGATACACAGAGTGCTGCTTGAGGGTGAGCACCCCAATAAATTCGGGGCCTACTCCCGTCGCGCGGCAAATGCGGCAAGCGAGACAGAACTCAAAGCGCTGAACGCCGAAAGACGCATCGAGGCACTTTACAAAACGATATATATGTCAAAGCACTTGGGTGAGGAATTTATGGCAACGGTAAGTTCTGTTACCGCCTTTGGTATGTTCTGCACACTTGATAATACCTGCGAGGGTCTTGTACCTCTTAGCGAAATGGGCTTTGGCGCAAGTTTTTATGAAAAAACGCTTACCATAAGCACCAAAAGAGCAACCTACAGATTAGGCTCCTCAGTAAGAGTGCGCCTTGAAGAGGCAGATATAATAAGAGGAAAACTGCGTTTTTCCGTAGTAAACCAATAAGCCAAAATAATACGAATGCGACCAGAAAAGGAGGGCAAAATGGAAAGGCAAAATAAAAGACTGCTGTTTTTTATAAGCGATATTCTTTTCTTTACCGTCCTTATGGGCATTACGTCATTAACACAGGGATATGTAAATTCGGCGCTGAGGTTTGCCGCATACCTTTTGCCCATAATCCTTTTTGTAATCTATATAAAGAAATTTGATAAGGAAATAAAGATAGGCGCCGATATTGTAAAAATAAAAAAGGAACATATTTCGCTTTTGCTTTTAATCCCACCGGTGCTTTTGTTAATAGCGATTACCTCACTTTTAACAAACACCGTAGCATCGCTGTTTTTTGCGCCCGGGGAAACGCTTAAGGGAAACATCTTTGAACTGATTTTTATGCACGCATTTGTTGTCGGTATATCTGAGGAGATAATCTTCAGGCTCATCCCTCTAAAACTTATTGGTGATATGGGTAAATTAAAATATACCGTCATATCCGCCCTGTTCTTTATGCTTATCCACACACCGCTAAGCATGCCGTACGCATTTGTCGGTGGAGTGATATTTGCCCTGATTGCATTTAAGACGGGTAGCATTTTACCGTCTGTTTTTATACATATAGTCAACAACACCTTTGGCGTACTGCTTATGTATAATGGCATCGGAGAATGGCTCTCGGACATATATGTTTATGTCTTAATCGCACTCAGTATCATTTGTCTGATTATCTTTGTACTACTTGGAAAAACACAAAAAAATGCAAATAAAACTTAACAAACAGATAGGTTAAAACAAAAATGACTGAAATTTTAGAAAATATGACGCAGGATGAAATTGATACATATTTTATGAATGAGGCGCTGAAGGAGGCAAGCCTTGCAAGGCAAAAGGACGAGGTGCCGATTGGCTGTGTTATAGTAAAAGACGGCCAAATTATTGCAAGGGCGCACAATATGCGTGAAAGTGATAAATGCGCTACCCACCACGCAGAGATTCTGGCAATAGAAAAAGCCTGCTGTGCCCTTGGCGGTTGGAGATTGCCGGGTACTACACTTTACTGTACGCTTGAGCCCTGCTGTATGTGTGCAGGCGCTGTGATAAACGCACGCATTGAAAGGGTTGTCTTTGGCGCGTACGATCTGCGCTTTGGAGGTATGGGCTCGCTTACGGATATCAACTCTATCGGACTTAACCACAGAGCCAAGGTAAAGGCAGGGGTACTGCTTGATGACTGCAAGGACGCCCTGACAAGTTACTTTAAGGCAAAAAGATAATCAAATTAATAATTTAATAAAATTTTGTTAATAATACAAAGGCTGGATCAAGTTAAAAACTGTGAACCGGCCTTTTTGAGTATAAAGGATTGGCGGATTTGGAGCGAAAATCTTTGTTCTTCGAGGTGTAAGGCGTATAAAAATACGTCAAGCCTCGAAAACGAAGATAAAAAATGACTTTAATAATAGGGATTTTTATTTGAGTCATTTTTAGTTGCGCCCAAATACGCCTGCCTTTTTTGTTTTGGAGGAATATTATGTTAGTAACCCAGGTAATTACGGATAGGAACGTAGGGGGCGCGGGAATAGTTTTAAAAAACCTTGCGGGTGTACTTAGCCGTGAAATGGATTTTGAAATAATCTTGCCAAAGGGCTCAAGTTTAAAAAACAGGCTTATCGGCACCGGGGCAAGAGTGGTTGAATTGCCGATAAAGGGAGATGTAACCTTTGATATAGGAGATACAAAGGTGTTTTACGATTATTTTAAAGACAGATACACCGATATACTTCACACCCACGCCTGCCTGTCTGCCAGAATTGCCGCCTCACACCTCGGCATACGCGCTCTGGTATCCACCCGTCACTGTGCAAAAAGTGATACAAAGAGCGAGAGAAATCCTATAAAAAGCCTTATGTACTCCTCATACACCGTAGCAACCGTCTCAACTGCCGACTGCGCAACCCAAAACCTTATAGACGAGGGGGTAGATGAAAAATCCATAGTCAAGATTTTAAACGGCGTGCCAAAAACCGAGAGAATCACAAACTACCGCAAAGAGGTGCTTAAAAGAGGCCTTTTTATACCGAGTCACGGCAAGATAATAGGCTGCTGTGCAAGGCTTGAAAAGGTAAAGGGACAGGACGTGCTTTTGCGCGCCGCGGCAAGGCTGATAAGAAAAAACAGACATCTGTACTTTGTCCTTGTCGGCAGCGGCAGTCAAAGACGGGCTCTTGGCGAACTCTCAAACGCCCTTGGCATAAGTTCAAACGTGCGCTTTACGGGATATACGGAAAACGCATACGAATACCAGAACCTTTTTGATATAAACGTGAGCGCCTCCCGAGGCACGGAGACCTCCTGCCTTGCAAACAGCGAATGTATGTCCCTTGGCATACCTACTGTAGCCTCCGACTTTGGCGGCAACAGTGAGGTTATAAAAAACGAGAAAAACGGCCTTGTCTTTGCAAGCGAGGATTTTTACGCCCTTGCAGACGCAATATCATCTCTTATCTATGACAAAAACCGTTATGACAGACTATGTTCGGGCGCATACGAGTGCTGGGAAAAGGAGTTATCGCTTGATACTATGGCCGACAAATACCGCCGCTTTTATCTTGATTTTGATAAGCAGTATTACGATTTTAAAAGACGCGGTAAGAGGTTGTTACAGAGTAACAAGTATTGACATTTTTTATATACTGTGGTAAAATATCTCGTATGAAAAAAGAGTATCTTGAATGTGGCAGAGTATGCACCGCACACGGCGTGCTCGGCCAGTTAAAAATTGAACATTGGTGTGATTCGCCAAAGGTGCTTGCGACACAGAAGAGAGTCTTTACTGCTGAGAAGGACGGCAGTTATTTAGAGCGCAAGGTCACCTCGGCTAGGGTTGCCAATAATTTTGTGCTTATGTCATTTGAGGGTATAGAGGACAGAGAGGCCGCCTTTGCTATGCGCGGCGTTACCCTTTACCTTAAAAGAGAGGATATACCGATAAAGCGCGGTACCATACTTTTACAGGATATAATAGGTATGCCCGTTATAGATAAGGACACAGGCAGAGTATACGGTACAGTTACCGACATTACCGATGCTCCCGCAAGCCAGATATATACTGTAAAGACAGAAAACGGCGATGTGCTTTTACCTAACGTAAAGGAATTTGTAAAGGAAATAGATGAGGAAAAGGGCGTATTTATCACACCTATTCCCGGCTTTTTTGACTGATATGAGATTTGATGTAATGACACTCTTCCCCGATATGGTAGAGGGCGTGCTTAACGAGAGCATTATCGGCAGGGCGCAAAAGGGCGGACTTGTCGAGGTGCATACGCATAACATAAGAGATTTTTCTCTTGATAAGCACAGAAAGGTGGATGACACCCCCTTTGGCGGCGGTATGGGTATGGTAATGTCCTGCCAGCCTATTTACGACTGCTATCAATCGGTAATAAACGATATCGGAAAGAACAAAAAAACAAGAGTAATATATATGTCCCCCAAGGGTCGTATCTTTAACCATGCTATCGCCAAGGAATACACGGAATACGATAATCTTATATTCCTGTGCGGGCATTACGAGGGAGTTGACCAGAGAGTGCTTGACAAGATAGTTGACGAGGAACTCTCTATAGGCGATTTTGTCGTAACAGGCGGTGAGATACCTGCCTGCATAGTTATAGACGCTGTCTCAAGGCTTATTGAGGGAGTGCTTGCCGACAGCAGTTGTTATATGGATGAGTCAATTGCCTCAGGTATACTTGAATACCCACAGTACACGAAGCCACGAGTGTGGATGGACTCTTGTGTGCCTGAGATACTGCTCTCGGGCGACCACAAAAAAATAGAGTTATATAGACTAAAAAAAGCCGTTGAGATAACAAAGGAAAGACGGCCGGAGCTTTTACTTTTACACCCCGAAAAACTACAGGCGCTTGAGCCGAAAAAGAAAAAGTCCAAAGCAAAAGCCCACGGGGATTAACGGGTATATAAAAAACTTAAGGAAAGGAGAGGGATATGAAAAACAAGCTTGTCAGCTTTATTCTCGGATACGAGGCGAGCGAAGGTATGTTAAAAAGTTCAAGAGGCCAACGAGTGCTTGGTCACACCTTTACCTCACTCAATATTTCGGGCAAAAGCACAAGAATAACAAAAAGGCTGCAAAAGTCAAGGCCGGCCATGGCCCTGCAGTCGCTATCAAGATATCTTGCCTACACAAGCGCAAGAGTGATAGGTGCGCTAATGCTCTCTCTTGGACTTACTGTGCTGTTAACTCACCTTGTTGCCCACTACTTCTCTACCTTAAATGAAAATTACCTTGCAGAGATAGTTATAGGCTCGGTAATATCGTTTCTTGCAATACCACTTCTTATTGCGCAGGGCTCTGTATCAATAGTCCTGCAGGAAAACCCGATTAGCGACGCTGTCTTCTTTGACTTTTTGTGTATAAGACGCAGGCACGATACTACGCTTGAATACAAAATGCCGTTACCGATAACGATAACTATAGGTATTTTAGTTGGTCTGCTTGCATTCTTTATCGGATGTGAAATAGTCATTTTTGCAATCTTGGGTTTACTTTTCTTGGCATTATCGCTGGCATCGCCCGAGTTCTCGCTGATTATAACACTTTTACTTTTGCCCTATCTCGGTTTGACGGGTCACTCAAGCATAATGCTTGCATTTTTGGTGGGTATTACGCTTATTGCCTTTATAAGAAAGGTGTGTCTTGGTAAAAGAGTATTACACTTTGAGCAGTATGACGCCTTGATAATCTTCTTTGATATATTCGTAATAATAAGCGGCGCGCTTTCGGGTGGAGAGAGTTCACTTTACACCTCTTTACTTATCGTAATTCTCAGTTTTGGATATATTTTGACAAGCAATCTTCTGACAAACGTACGTCTGTGCGAATGCGCTATGAATGCGATTATCTATTCCTCTGTCCCTGCCGGAATATATGCCATAGTACAGTATCTTTTAGGCTTTGGCACCGATAACTACCTCGACCCGAGTTTTGTGGGTGTGCTTGGCGGCAGAGTGAGTTCAACCTTTACAAACCCAAATATATACGCGGTATTTCTTATAGTTGCGCTTATCTTTTCCTTTGGCGCTATCTTTAAGGCAAAGACCACATTTACAAAGATCTTCTGTATTTTTGCTACGACAGTTAATCTTTTTGCAATGATATTTACCTGGACGCGCGGCGCCTGGCTTGCTATACTTATTGCGGCAGTTGCCCTTGGTCTTTTATATATCAAAAGGGCACCCGGTACACTACTTACGGTAGCGGCCGTAATCCCGTATCTTATATATCTTATACCCCACACGGTGCTTGACAGATTTTTATCCATCTTCAATAGTGCTGATACCTCGGTTGCTTATAGATTTTCTATCTGGCGCGCATCCGTCAAAATGCTTAGCGAAAACTTCTTTACCGGTGTCGGTATGGGTACCGAGGCATTTATGGACAGTTTTCTTAAATATGCCGAGGACGGCGTGAGCGCGCCCCACAGCCACAACCTATTTTTGGAACTTGCCGCCGAGGGCGGAATATTTATGCTTTTAGTCTTTCTCGCAATACTCTTTGTAAGAGCAAAGCACGTAAGCGAATACAGGCATTATATCTCTCACTCCACACTTAAAAACCCCATCGCCACCACCGTTACCGCAACAGTAGGTCTTATCGTCTTTGGTATGACGGATTATATCTTTTACGATATGCGTATGGCATTTTTGTTCTTTATCCTTTTCGGTATAAGCAGCGCAAGTCTGAGGCTTGCTAAAAAAGAGAACGATGACAGACTCTCCTACTTTGGTCTTGACGGCGATATAAGCGCCTCCGGCATTGACGTGCCAATAGGTAAATAAAACCTGTGCTAATAATCCTTACTGCGGTTAAACTATCCCTAGGGACACTCAAAATATTTTTAAAATCCTCTGAGTTTTCTCGGAGGATTTTGTTATTTTTATAAACAATAGTTGTCGTTTTGCTTGTTTTGAGGTATAGAATGAAAAAGGAACAAAAAACACTTTCAAGAATATTTATATATCTTACGATACTTGTAATCATAATCAGCACCTCTGTTTTTTTATTCGCGCCAAATCTGAAAAAGGCGGAGGTTAAAAGCATTGCTTATACGCTTGTCATAAATGAACTTGATGAGGATTTTAAGGACAGTATCAAGGTGGGAGACAAGATAGTATCCTGCGTTACAAAAAGGGCAGTCGGTACTGTCAGCGATATAACCGTGAGCCAAAGCAAAAAAGAGGTTTACTCCGAAAAAAGCGGTATAATGCGTTTTACACAAATCCCCGGAGTTGTTGACCTGACCCTTACCCTTGTCTCGGATGCCGAGGTTGATAACGGTCTTTTTGCGGGGGGAGTGGAGTTAAAGATGGGCAAGAGAGCCTATCTTTTTTCGCGCGGTCTTTATTTTGAAGGGAAAATAGGTGAAATATATGATTAAAAAGCGTAAAATAAACGCATACGATATTGTCTTTTTGCTCCTTATTTTAGCCGCATCATTTGTTATAGCCGTGGGTGTCTCACATAAAGAGAGCGCACCTGAAAAACAAATGGTGCAAATAACCTTTAAGATAGCCTCGGCAGAAAGTCCCGTTGCATCCGGCATAGGGCGCAGTGAGGATTTTTTGATAGAGGATAAATTCAGCGCCACACTTGTCGATTTTTCCTCTTTACCGGCAAAGAGCGTAGTCCTTAACGAGTGGGGGGAGTATAAAAGAGTAAAAAGCGCTGAGAGAGTGGATATCATACTGACCCTTACCACCGAGTGCACCGAGGGAGAGATGGGATATCTTATTGACGGATTAAAATACGCAGTGCCAAATATGACGCTGAGAGTTAGTAACAGTTACGTTTTTTCGGATGCGAAAATAATGAAAATCGAAAAAGTTTTGCAATAATTTTCCATTTTTTTGACACATTTTTTATATAGGTACTTGATTTTTAATAATCTATTTGTTATACTATTAATTACTTAAACATCACTATTATTCGGTTAAGGAGTAAAAACTCAATGATTTCTCGCAAGGTTACTATACAGAACAGTGTTGGCTTGCACGCAAGACCTGCTACCTTTTTCATTCAGAAGGCTAACTCATACAAGAGTTCTATCTGGGTAGAAAAGGGCGATTTCAGAGTAAGCGCCAAAAGTCTTTTAGGTGTGCTCTCACTTGGTATTATAAAGGGGACCGTTATCAATCTTATTGCTGACGGCAGTGATGAAAACGAGGCTATCAACGCCCTTTGCAACCTTGTAGACAGCGGTTTTGCTGAAAACTGATCAAATTAACTTGTAAGGCTGCCGCAAAAAGCGGCGGCCTTTTTAATTGAAGATGCATATAAAAAGGAGAGGAGGTAGACAAATGAGCCGTCTTGAACTGTTAAGAAGCAAGGCTAATTCCCTGCCCGAGACCCCCGGTGTTTATATTATGAAAAACCAGTCGGGAGACATAATTTACGTCGGTAAATCCAAAAAACTTAAAAACCGTGTCAGCAGTTACTTTCACACATATCACACAAATATAAAAACGGCAAAGATGGTAAGTTTAGTCTACGACTTTGACTTTTATCTTTGCAACACCGAGATGGAGGCGTTGACGCTTGAAAATACGCTTATTAAAAAGCACACGCCAAAATACAATATACGCCTAAAGGACTCAAAGACCTATCCTTATATCAAGGTTACAAACGAGCCCTTCCCCCGTCTTACGGTTACAAGAGAGCGCACGTCCGACAAGGGCAAATACTTTGGCCCATATAGCAGTGCGCAAAGTGCGTATGCCGCACTGCAGACGGTTATGCGTATCTTTAATCTCCCCTCCTGCAAGCGCACTTTCCCTAAGGATATAGGTAAGGGTCGCCCATGTCTTTACCGTGAGATGGGCAGATGCTGCGCCCCCTGCGCAAGCGATATTGACGAAGTGGGATACAACGAACTTATAAAGTATGCCGAAAAAATTCTTGACGGCAATATAAAGGACACAAAGAGCGCTCTTGAAGAAAAAATGCTTGCCTTTGCAGATAACCTTGAGTTTGAAAAGGCAGCGGCAGTGCGTGACAATATTTCCGCCCTTGAAAGACTTAAGGAAAAGCAAAAGGTAGTTGCCGATGCTAAGATAAACCGAGACGTCTTTGCTATATATAAGGGCGATGAGATAAGCGTCCTGGCAACGCTATGCATACGAGAGGGTGCGCTTATTGCCAAGAATGAATTTATTCTTTCCTCACTTGATTTTATGCAAAAAGATGAGATATCCTCATTTATCGCCGCCTATTACGACAGGACTATGAACGTCCCCTCTGAGATAATGCTCGATTTTGCGCTTGAGGGTGATGAAACAGAGCTTTTGTCAGAATACCTTACTATCCTGAAAGGCAAAAAGGTATATGTAAAAATACCCGAGCGCGGCGATGGCAGGGCTATATGCGATATGGCGCTTGAGAATGCCAAGGAGGCCGCAAGGCAGTATATACTTGAGGGAGAGAGAGAGGACAAGAGCCTTAAACGTCTTGCAGAGCTTGCCGGAATATCCCCCATGCCCGAGAGAATTGAGGCCTACGATATATCCAATATAGGTAACGAAAATATTACTGCCTCAATGGTAGTATATGAGGGCGGCAGGCTCAAAAAGAGCGATTACCGCATATTTACGGTAAGGCGCGGCGAGGGGGCTGACGACTATGCCTCTATGAAAGAGGCGCTGACACGCAGACTGCTCCATATAGGTGACGGCACTGCCTCCTTAGGTATGCGCCCCGACCTTTTGCTTATTGACGGCGGCAAGGGTCACGTTAATACCGTAAAGGACGTGCTTAAGCAGTTGCAGATAGACATCCCCGCCCTTGGTATGGTCAAAGATGACTATCACAAAACGCGCGCACTCACCGACGGAGAAAATGATATTTCCATCGCGCAAGAGATGCAGGTGTATACTTTTATTTACAAATTACAGGAGGAAGCGCATAGATTTGCAGTCAAGTCAAGTCAGCGCGCTAAGACAAAAACACTCACGCACTCATCTCTTGAGCGCATTGATGGCATTGGCCCAAAGAAGGCAAAGGCACTGCTTAAGGCAATGACGCTCTCCGAGATAAAGGCAAGCGATTTAGACGCCTTAAAGAAGATAAAGGGCATAAGCGAAAAGGATGCCGAGAACATCTATAACTACTACAAAAAGCAAAGGAAGGACTAGTATGCTAAGGATAATAACAGGTGCTTACAAGGGCAAGCGCTTATATTCAAGAGAGGGGGATGAAACCCGTCCTACGTCCGAAAGAATAAAGGGCGCTATGTTTTCTTCAATACAGTTTGATATAGAGGGCAGACGTGTGATTGATTTGTTTGCGGGCACAGGCCAACTTGGCCTTGAGGCGCTCTCACGCGGAGCAGAAAGCGCTATGTTTATAGATTCCACACGCGAGGCAATCGAGGTGGTCAGAAAAAACATAGCCCTGCTTAAGGTTGAAAACAAGTGCAAGACTATGCAAAGCGACTACCGTACCTATATAAGCAAACTCGGCAAAATGGGCTCAAAGTTCGACCTTGTCTTTATAGACCCGCCCTACGGTATGAAATGCTGCGCCGAGGCACTTTTACGTCTTTGTGAGGCAGGAGTGCTGGCTCTCGGTGCGCTTGTGGTTATGGAGAGCGGTGAGGAGGACGTTGCCGCATCCCTTGATAATCTTAATCAGTTTGAGCTTATAAAAAGCCAGGGTTACGGCAAAAAAACAAGCGTTAATATCGTTATATACAGAGGCCAAGAGGAATGAAAAAAGCAATAGTAACAGGCAGCTTTGACCCGGTCACCCTCGGCCATCTTAACATCATAAAAAGAGCCGCAGAGGAATATGACGAGGTCTATGCGGTCATCTTTACAAACCCCGATAAAGAGTATATGTTCTCCCTCTCACACAGAATGCAGATGCTCATTTTGGCAACCGAGGATATAGATAATTGCCTTGCGTCGCACTCAAACGGACTTGTTATCGACTATATGAGGGACCACGGAATTAAAAAAATCGTAAGGGGTTATCGCAACGAAGATGACCTTGAATACGAAAGGAAAATGGCTAAGTGGAACTATGACCACTCGGGATATGAAACTATACTTCTTGAGTGTGATGGTTCTCTTAAGCACATAAGCTCCTCTCTTGTAAGAGAAAAAATACAAAATGGCGAGGACACAAGCGGCTTTTTGCCCGAAAAAGTGATAAGATTTATCCAAAACATTGACAAATAACTTTACTTAGTTTATAATATTTTGTTGTTAAATATTTTGCACGCACGTGCAGATACGCGAAAGGACGTAAAAAATGAACCAGAGAATAGATGAGCTTAGGGCTCGTTTTGCCGATGAGATTGCGGCTGCTGTAAATGAAGAGGCTGTTGAGGCCTTAAGAGTTGCCTTCCTCGGTAAAAAAGGTCACGTTGCGCTTTTGATGCAGGATTTGCGTAACTGTGAGGATAAGAAGACGATGGGTCAGCTTATCAACTCCTTTAAGGTTGAGGTTGAAAAGAAGATTGAAGATGCTATCGTTGCAATCAAGGATGCGGCTATAAAGGCAGAGATACGCAATGCCAAGAAGTATAACCCCTCCCTTGTTTATGAAAGACAGCTTGGCTCATACCACCCCATCACCCTTGCTACACGTGAGGTTGAAGAGGTGTTTGTAAGCATGGGCTTTACTATTGAGGACTATGCCGAGATAGTTGATGACTACCAGTGCTTTGAGTCGCTTAATATACCCAAGCACCACCCCGCAAGAGATATGCAGGATACATATTATCTTGAGAACGGTCAGCTTTTAAAAACACAGACCTCTGCGGCGCAGAACGCTATTATGAAAAAATACGGCGCGCCTCTTAAGGCCATCTTCCCCGGCAGATGCTTCAGAAACGAGTCTACTGACGCCTGCCACGAGAACACCTTCTTCCAGATGGAGGGTATGATGATAGGCGAGGATATATCAATATCCAACCTCATCTACTTCATGAAGACTATGCTCTCAGAGGTATTTAAAAGAGATATAAAGGTAAGACTGCGCCCCGGCTTCTTCCCATTTGTCGAGCCCGGCTTTGAGCTTGATATCAACTGTCTTATCTGCGGCGGCGAGGGCTGCCCCTCCTGCAAGAACTCGGGCTGGCTTGAACTTTGCCCCTGCGGCATGATCCACCCCAACGTTTTAAGAGACGGCGGTATTGACACCGAAAAGTACACCGGCTTTGCATTTGGTCTTGGTCTTACAAGACTTGCTATGATGAAGTACGGTGTTAACGATATCGGTGATTTCAACAGCGGCAGTTTAAAGTCGCTTTCACAGTTTAAATCAATTTAAGGAGGGAGAAGGAATATGTTTTTATCTATGAATTGGATAGGCGACTTCGTAGACCTTTCGGGTCTTGACAAAAAGGCGCTTATTAAAAACTTTACCCTCTCTACTGCTGAGGTTGAGGACATTTTTGTAAAGGGCGAGGACACCTACGGTGTTATCGTTGCAAAAATAGTTTCTGTAGAAAATCACCCTAACTCCAAAAAACTCCACCTTTTAAAGGTTGATACGGGCAGCGGCATAGTTGACGTAGTATGCGGTGCCCCCAACGTACGAGAGGGCATGAAGGTTGCGCTTGCCACAAACGGCGGCGCAGTTATGGGCCACAAGATAACTACTGCAAAAATTGCAGGCTATGAGTCAAACGGTATGTGCTGTTCTCTTGCAGAACTCGGTTTAAGCGATGACAACTCGGGCATCTGGGAAATAGAGGATGATATCGCGCTCGGTACAGATATAAAGAGCGTTTACGATATTGACGATATCGTTTTTGAGGTTGACAACAAGTCCCTCACAAACCGCCCTGACCTTTGGAGCCATTACGGTATAGCAAGAGAGTTTGCTACCATCACAGGCCGTCCCCTTAAGCCCCTTAACTTAGTTGACGTTAAAAAGTACGACCATCTGCCCGAGGTTAAAATTGACGTTAAGGCTACCGAGCTCGTTTACAGATACTCCGCTATCAAGGTTGAAAACATCAACCGTAAGGTAAGCCCTGTAAATATGAGAATACGTCTTTACTACTGCGGCAGCCGTGCTATCAACTTCCTTGCCGACCTTACCAACTACGTTATGATGGAGGTAGGTCAGCCCATGCACGCATTTGACTGCGCTAAGGTTGATAAGATAGAGGTGCAGACCTTCCCAAACGGCACTAAGTTTACCACCCTTGACGGCGTATGCCGTGAGCTTGATGAGAATATGCTTATGATAAGCTCGGATGACGTGCCCGTTGCCGTTGCAGGCGTGATGGGTGGCGATGCCTCAAAGATTGAGGATAGCACCAACTCACTCTTACTTGAATCGGCTACCTTTGACGGCGTATCGGTACGTAAGACCACCACAAGACTCGGCCTTCGTACAGACGCATCTCAAAGATATGAAAAGATGCTTGACCCCGAGCTTTGCAAGAGCGCTACCGAAAGACTGCTTTATATTCTTGAGGAGTGCGACAAGGAGGCTCTCGTAGTATCTAAATTTACAGATGCTTACGTTAAGCACTACCCCACCATTACCCTTAACTTTGACAAGAGATACGTTGACCGCTATACCGGTATTGAGATTTCAAACGAGGCTATCGTAAAAACCCTTACAGGTCTTGGCTTTGCCGTTGATAATAAGGGTGATGACTTTACCGTTACAGTACCCTCCTGGCGCGCAACCAAGGACGTTACCATCAAGGCCGATATAATTGAAGAGATCACTCGTATCTATGGTTACGATAACTTTGACGTATTTACCTCCGAGAGCGCGCTCTTGCCTGTTAGAAAAGAGGTACAGAAGTCTGAGGAAGACAGAATAAAGGATATCCTTGTAAAGAGTTATCGCCTGCACGAGGTGCACTCCTATATCTGGTATGACGAGGCTAAGAATAAGGAACTCGGCATCGAAACCGAAAAGAACGTAAGAATAATCAATGCGCAGACACCCAACCACCAGTACGTGCGCTCTACCATAATCCCCACACTCTTTGCATTTGCAAAGGAAAACAAGGCCTATAGCGACAGCTTTGGTATCTTTGAGATAGGCCACGCGGCAAAGGGCTTTAAGGAAAACGGATATTGCAACGAGCAAAAGTTACTCTCTACCGTACTCTTCTCCAAGGTAAAGAGCGAGGAAAGTCTGTTTATGGAGGCTAAGGATCAGATCGTTGAGATTGTAAACGATATTATCCACAAGGACGTAAGATTTGTAAAAAGAGAAGCAAAATACGACTTTGAGCATCCTGAAAACACCTTTGATATCTACGTAGAAAACACTAACGTAGGTATGCTTGCAGTACCTTATCCCACAGTTACAAAGAACATTGACAAAAAGGCAAGCCTTGCATTCTATGAGATCTCAACCGATGCGCTCTCTACCGTTAAATGCGGTACCACTCAGTACAAGGAGGTCTCCAAGTTCCCCGAGATAGATATCGATATGACCTTCCTTGCATCTGTAAGCAAGATAGATTTTGTGAAACTTACCGATGTTGCCAAGGCAAACGCAGGCGGTATCCTCTCATCGGTTACCGTTAAGGATATCTGGGGTGAGGGCGACGAGGCTGCTATAACCTTCCGCTTAAGATTTGTTTCATCCGAGCGTACACTTAATAAGCAGGAGCTTAATGATACAACAGCAAAGATAGCAAGCGCACTTGAGAGTGAACTTGGTATTAAAATAAAGGTATAAAAAAGAGGATAAAGATATGTTAAAAGGCATTTCCCCACTTATTTCCCCTGAACTTTTAAAGGTACTTAACGAGATGGGGCACGGCGACGAGATCGTCTTCGGCGATGCTAACTTCCCTGCCGCATCTATGGCAAAGGATGCTATCTGCATCCGTGCTGACGGCATTAAACTTACGGAGCTTTTGCCCGCAGTGCTCGACCTTTTCCCACTTGACCAGTTTGACGATAACAACTTTGTGCTTATGTCACCTGTAGGAAATGACACTCCCCCGTCCGTATGGAATATTTATAAGGAGCATCTGCTCTCTCACGAGCCCGATGCGCACTTTACCTTTATGGAAAGATTTGCATTTTACGATCGCTCCAAAAAGGCTTATGCAATAGTGCAGACAGGCGAGAAGGAAAAATACACCAACGTTATTCTCAAAAAGGGTGTAATTGTATAATTCACGCTTAAAGCAAAAGAATTTTTAACTAAAAAAACATAACAAAAATGCCAACTGCGTTTTACATTTTTTGCGCAGTTGGCATTTTTTTATCAAATTTATCTTATTTGATGTGCGGCATAGTATTATCCGAGATTAACTCCGTAGATGCCGTTTTTCTTTATATTAACTACGTCAATAAGGCTATATTTGTCGGTAAAGTCCACCAAATCCCGCCCCGCAATTATTTCCTTATCAAAAACATATTTGCTAAGCAGATAGTAAAAATCGGTAAGTGTGTCGGAGTTGCCTGTAACAAGGAGTGATGATACGTCGGGGGAATATTTATAAATAAAGCATACGCCGCTTTCGTATACAACCTCGTCATATCCCATATCCATACTGAGCGCTTTGTCAAGCACCGTAGGATAACTCTGTCTGAAGCTCTCGGTAAAATTACTGCCGCTCTTAAAGTAACAGCCGTCCGAATTAAATGTGTCATCTCCGTCATTATTTTCGCTTAAATAGACGTCAAATGCCGTGGGGGTCATAGAGCCGTCAAGATTGTTTTTGTAGTTATCTATCAGCGTTCTTATCTCACTGACAACGGCCTCTTTTTCTTCTCGCTCACTTGATGAAGCAGAGCCAAAATCAATAAAGAGCATCTTAACGTGAGAATAGGTATTAAGATATGGCTCAAGCTCATCCGGGTGAATATTTGCCACGTTGCCGCCGTCTGTGCCGTAAAGGACAGCACGCGCAAGAGCCGCCTTATATTCAACCGTTACGGCATTTTTCATATTATCATAGTTAAAGCCATACTCAGCGCAATCCAGATTAAAGTTGTCTATACTGCCATCGCTTACCGAGTTAAGCCTGTCATTTATAAGAGTGTTTATATATCTTTCCTGAGATGAGGTAAGGGAGGAATTATTCTCAAACACACTTGCCGCATATACTATCTCACCGATATATTTACGTGTTCTCTCACTTAGTATCTCGCCGTAGGTTTTACCGCTTTTATCCTTTTCAAAACGCCAGAACAGTTCGTTGTCATATACGCCTATCTCTTTGCTCTGAAGCTCAGCAATATATTTCGCTTTATAGCGGGAGGCAAAATAATTCACCTCGCCCTCACTTAGATAAATGCCGCCGTATTTCACGTATGCAGTTGCCTCTCTTACTGCAAACACCGTACCCAAAATTATACCTACAATCAAGAATAATGCTATAGATATGCAAACTATAATCTGCATTATACGGCTATTTCCACTTTTAACAGTATCCTTCACTTATATTTCCTTTCACTTAATCCGGAGTGTCGCCCGACTCATCCGCATATCTTTTATAAAGCCTTAAAACCTTAAGAATTTCACTAAGCGGACCCTTTGCGCCTCTTAGTTTCATATAGACTACACTTGGCTTGCCCGAGCGTAAAACAAGCCCCGGACACCTATCGATAACCTCTGCCCATATATCAAGGCGCGCCTTATCAAGCACAAAGGTGACCGTGCCGTTTTCAAGCCTTACCTTAGGTATTTCGAAGTTCTCAAGCATAGCCCTTATGAGCGCTATCGCTATAAGATTTTCCGTCGCCTTCGGAGGCGTGCCAAAGCGGTCTATAAGTTCATCGTAAACGTCATCAAAGTCACTTTCAGAACTTATATGCGATATCCTTTTATACATCTGCATTCTCTGCGCCTGGCTTTGTATATAATACTCGGGTATATGCGCATCAAGTTTTATATCAACGCTTGATTCAAACGGTTTTTCCTTTATCTCGCCCTTTTCCTCAAGCACTGCCTCGTTAAGCATCTCAACGTAAAGTTCATATCCCACAGAGTCAATATATCCGTGCTGCTCTGCTCCGAGAAGATTACCTGCACCTCTTATTTCAAGGTCTCTTAGCGCTACCCTGAAGCCTGCGCCAAACTCGGCAAACTCCTTGATAGTCTCAAGACGCTTTGTCTGATTCTCACTGAGTGCTTTTCCCTTAGCGTAGGTAAAGTAGGCGTATGCCTGCCTTACACTCCTGCCCACTCGTCCGCGTATCTGGTGAAGTTGAGAAAGACCCATTCTTTCGGCATTATCGATAATGAGGGTATTTGCATTTGGCAGATCAACGCCTGTCTCAATTATGGTAGTACATACAAGGACGTCTATTTCCCCGTCAACAAGCGCCTGCCATATATCCTCTATCTCGTCCTTTTCCATCTGTCCGTGCGCATAGGCAACGCGGCAAGTTGGTATGCTCTCACTTATCCTGCCTGCAATGATATCGATATCATCTATCTTATTATGCACGTAGAGGGTCTGGCCGCCACGAGCCATCTCCTTTTTAATCGCATCGTATATAACAAGTTCATCGTGCTCCAAAACGTAGGTCTGTACGGGGTATCTCTCCCCCGGTGCCTCATCAAGAACGGACATATCGCTTATACCGTTCATTGCCATATTGAGAGTACGGGGTATGGGCGTTGCGCTGAGAGTAAGAACGTCCACCGTAGGGCCGCACATCTTTTTTATCTTCTCCTTTTGCATAACGCCAAAGCGCTGCTCCTCATCAACTATAAGAAGACCAAGGTCACGGAACTTAAGATTTTTTGAAAGCAATTTGTGTGTGCCGATAAGAAGGTCTACTTTGCCCTCCTCAGTCGCCTTTAATATCCTGTTCACCTCTTTTGTACCTTTAAAGCGGCTGAGCATTTCAACCGTTACGGGATAGTCACGCATACGCGAGATTGCCGTCTGGTAATGCTGCATTGCAAGGATGGTCGTAGGTACTAAAAATGCTACCTGCTTACCGTCAAGAATTGCCTTGAAGGCAGCCCTTAAGGCAACCTCCGTCTTACCGAATCCAACGTCACCGCAAAGAAGTCTGTTCATAGGTGTCGGGCGGCACATATCCGCCTTTATTTCATCAATAGCATTAAGTTGGCTCTCTGTTTCCATAAAGCCAAAGGATAGCGCAAACTCCTCCTCAAGAGGCGAGTCGGGTGAAAAGGCAAAACCGGGTGTGCGCTGCCTTTTTGCATAAAGTTCTACAAGCTCTTTTGCTATATCTTTTACAGCGCTCTTGGTTTTGGCCTTGGCTCTTTGCCAGTCGCCACCACCCATTTTTGACAACTTAACTTTACCGTCATCATCCTTTTTGCCAATATAACGTCCAAGCACTTCAAGACGGTCACACGGCACAAACAACTTATCAGTACCTGCATAACGCACCCTGATATAATCCTTTGTAACGCCGTCAACACTGACACTCTCGATAGCCTCAAAGAGGCCTATACCGTAGTTTGCGTGTACTACGTAATCACCGGGAGTTAAGTCGGCATAACTCATTATTCTCTCGGTGCTGCCGATCTTTTTTAAGATACGCCTCCTACGTCTGTGACGCATTATTTCCCTGCCGCTATCCCGCATCATAGAAAGAATGGCAATACGCGGAGTGATGAGGTCGTACCCTATACCCTCACCAACAGTGATAACGATAGCACCCTCGGGCAAAAGACCGATATTTATTTTTTCACTGTTCTTTACAAAATCTGTGTATATGCCGTCGGATGCAAGGGCATCTCTTAGGCCTTCTGCACCGGGCAAATTCTGGCACAAAAGGATTGTCTTATATGCGTTTTTACGGTAAGATAAAAGATCCTCTCTTAGCATCTTTGGATTTTCGCCGTACATCACAGTACGCCTTGTACGGAAGCCGAAAAGACCCATAAGCCTCTCACCAAATGCGCCCGAGAACTGATTTATATAGGTAAGGGCGAACTCAGAAAGACGGTTATCAAAGTATTTGATATCCTCACTGTATTTTATAAAGGACTCGCTTATCAGTCCTAAATTAAGCATTTCCTTTTGAGTATCCCGTATCCCATCTATAGTCTTTTGCGTACTCTCTTTGATGGCGTTGGTGTTTACCGCAAAAACGGCAGGCGTACACTCAAAATCCGTAAGATAATCAAAAAGCGTATCCGCATCGGGATAGATGAGGCCAAGATATTTATCACGGCAAAGAGGCTCAGCGCCAAGTTTAAGATACTCCCACTCGGCAGTCAACTTATCCTTTACCGTATCGCTCTTTGCTTTTTTGATAAGCGCGCTTATTGCATCCGATATCCTACCTCTTGCATCGGTATCAACGATAACCTCAGAGGCAGGAGAAATGTCCACACCGTCACATACGCCGTTTACCCTTTGAGTTATCGGGTCAAAATAGGCAATACGGTCTATCTCATCGCCAAAGAACTCTATGCGTACAGGTGAGGCATCACCGCCCTGCCAGAGATCGACAATACCGCCGCGCTTTGCAAACTGTCCCTCTGCCTCAACCGCATCAACACGCTTAAAGCCAAGCGAGGTGAGTTTATTGACAAGGTCCTCGACACTCATCTCGCTGTTTTCTCTTATCCTTAAAGAAAGAGATGAAAGACGTTTTCTCGGCATAGTGTACTGCAGTGCCGCAGGCAGAGTTGTAATAAGACACCTACACTCGCCACAAAGTATTTTTGAAAGCACCAAAAGCCTCTCACGGTCAATCTCGTGGGAGGCTCTTATGTTATGAAAAACAAGCTCTCGCATAGGATATCTGTCAGCATCTATCCCGTTTTGCAAAAGCAGATCTGATAGCCTTGAAAGTTCTGTGGCGCTCTCGCAAAGGATGACGCACGGAGCACTTAGCCCGTATGACATAGCCTCCTTTACTGCCTCAATCAAAAAGGCATCCGAGGCACCCTCACTAAGACCGCTTACCGCAATCGGCAACGGCTGGGGCGCACTGAGTTGCGTCTTGAGTGCGCTTGCGTAAGAGGTGAATTCTTTATCAAGGCGGATAGAAGATGAAAAGCTCATCGTATCTCCTATCGTTAAAAAAATTTGCTGAAATTCAGGTTTTTGTAAACTTTACTTAGAATATTTGGCCATAGCGTCATCTATTTTACCCTGCGCTATCATCGATGCCGCGCTTGATATATCATCAAGGCGTGAGGCAAGTTTTTCAAGCTCGCTATTTGGGAACTTTGCAAGCACCCAGTCAGCCAGATCATAATCGGGTCTTGGCTTAGGAGTGACGCCTATCTTTATCCTTGGGAACTGCTCGCTGCCAAGGTGGGCAATAATTGATTTAAGGCCGTTGTGGCCGCCTGCACTACCCTTGCGGCGTATTCTTATAATACCCGCATCAAAACTTATCTCATCGTGCAGTATAAGTATATTCTCGGGCGCTATCTTGTAAAACTTAGCCGCCGCCGCAATCGCTGTACCCGAGTTATTCATAAAGGTCTGGGGCTTCATTAAAAGCACGCGCATATCCCCGATATTTGCCTCGGCGCACAGTGAGTCAAAGCGCGCTCTGTCAATTTTAACCCCCAGTTTTTCTGCTATATGGTCTATAGCGATAAAGCCTGCATTGTGGCGCGTTTTTTCATATTTAGCACCCGGGTTGCCAAGGCCTGCTATGATATAACTGACAGGGCCGCATTCACTTTTGGCACTCTCTATTTTCTTAAACAAATCAAAAATGTTCATACTGCCTTAAATCTCCTCAAGCGAGGCAATCCAAGCCGCAAACTGCGCATCTGAGGGCATACGCCAATCGGCTCTGGGAGACAAAACTACCGAGCCCACCTTAGGACCGTCAGGCATACAGGAGCGCTTAAACTGCTGAGTAAAGAAGCGGCGTAAGAAGAGCGCAAGCCAATGCTTTACGGTCGCCTTGTCGTAAACACCCTTAAAGGACTCACAGGCAAGTCTTAATATCTTTTTGGGAGTAAAGCCGTATTTTATGAAGTAATAAAGGAAATAATCGTGCAGTTCATAGGGACCCACAAGTGTCTCTGTTGTCTGCTGTATCTCACCGTTTTCATCAGGAGGTAAAAGCTCGGGGCTGACGGGAGTATCAAGAATATCTCTTAAAACAGAGGCAATATTATCCTTGCCCATATCCCTCGCTTTATCGCAAACGTACTCGGTAAGATATCTTACAAGTGTTTTTGGTACAGAGGAGTTTACTGCGTACATCGACATATGATCACCGTTATAGGTAGACCAGCCAAGCGCTACCTCGGACAAATCACCCGTGCCGACAACAAGACCGCCAACCTGGTTGGCAATATCCATAAGCACCTGCGTGCGCTCTCTTGCCTGGGCGTTTTCATAAACGGTATTGTAGTTTTCATCATCGTGGCCGATATCCTTAAAGTGTTGGCTTACTGCTGCCTTTATATCAACCGTCCTGAAGGATGCGCCGAGAGCCTCGGAGAGTTTTTCCGCATTACTCTTAGTTCTTACGGTCGTGCCAAAGCACGGCATAGTGATAGCAATCAAGTCACTCTTAGGGCGTCCTGCAAGCTCAAGCGCCTTAGCACACACAATAAGCGCAAGGGTGGAATCAAGTCCGCCGGATACACCGA
Source organism: Eubacteriales bacterium (assembly GCA_045653505.1). Classification (GTDB taxonomy): domain Bacteria; phylum Bacillota; class Clostridia; order Oscillospirales; family CAG-272; genus UBA1740. The sequence continues at coordinate 30,930 of JAZOLZ010000026.1, forward strand.
TGACAAGCGCCTTTGAATGGCTCCTCTCAAGTCTTGCCGCAAGAGCGCGTGACTGTATATTAAGTATCAGTTCGCAATTTTCAACTCTTTCGTCAACATTTGTTGGCAAAAACGGGTTTTTAGCAGGAGGATTACTAATCTTTGTCTCCGTGACATTGAGATCAAATCCAACGTATTCATATCCCTCTTTAAGTTCTGTACGGAAGGTGTTTATCCTACGTCTTTCGGATATAAGTTTTTCAAGATCTATCTCGCCGTATACGATACCGCCCTTACCAAAGGGGCCGTCCTCGGCTACTATCTTACCGCTCTCAGCGATAATATTATGCGCGCCAAATACCATATCGGTACCGCTCTCACCCTCGCCGCAGGAGACGTATACGTAGCCGCACATCGTCTTCGCAGACTGCATTGCCACAAGGCTCTTACGGTAAGAGGCCTTACCGACAACCTCGTTTGATGCAGAGAGGTTTACTATAAGGGTTGCGCCGTTTGAGGAGTGATCGTGCGAGGGAGGTACAGACGCCCACAGGTCCTCGCATATCTCGGCAGATATCTTGAGCATAGGCATTGTGTCGCACTCAAAGATTATTCTCTTGCCTATTACGGTATCCTGACCTGCGTAGTTAATATAAAGATTACACTCGGGTGCTGCAGAAAAATGGCGCGACTCATAAAACTCGTTATAATCGGGCAGATAGGTCTTTGTATAAAGTCCAAGCAATCTGCCGCGCGATACTGCCGCCGCGCAGTTATATATCTTATCCCTGAAAAGCACCGGCACACCAAGGAAAGAAATGAGATCATACTCCTTGGTATTTTCTATATATTTCTCCAGTTCCTTTTCTGCGCTCTGTAAGAGCGTGTTTTGTAAGAAAAGATCTCCACAGGTATAACTTGTGATCGACAACTCGGGAAAAACGAGCACCTTTACACCAAGTGCCACAGCCTCCTTTGCCGCATCAAACGCCACTTTACCGTTATATTCAGTGTCAGCAACACGGCATATCGGTGTTACTGCGCCAACTCTTAAAATACCGTCTTTCATATTCCAAAATTCCTTTCTCTTTTAGAATTTGATAGAATTTGTAACTTAAGCCTCGTCCTTTATGAGTATAAGCTCCTTTGCGTGAGGCAGTTCTTCTATGGCCTGACAAAGCGTGTGCCACTCTGCAAGCTTGTGTCCCTTTCTCGCATAGTAGATATTTATAAGCACCTCATAGTTAAGGGTAACCGTACGAAGTTGATTGTAGGAGGATGGGAGCATCTGTATCATATTGTGCCAGTGCTGTCTGTCCTTTGTCTCGTTATAGAGCACTCTTTCCTTTTCAAGATACTCAACGGTTGCGTCAAGCAGCTTAAGTCCGCCTGCGTCAAGCCTGTCGTGTGAAAAATCGCTCCTTACAAACTCCTTAGCCTGTATCTTGTGCATAGTCGAGCAGGAATTTGCAACCGTACCTACTTTGTAGGTATCAAACTCCTTCCACCAATAAAGGGGAGCGTTTATATCCATTGAAACGATTATCTGGCGCAAAAACTTTCTATGATCACTTCCCGCGCACGCCAATCTGTGGGCCAAGGAAATATCGTTAGGGCCAAGCACAAAGTTGCCGTTTTCATCATACTCGCTATCCATACGCGCCCAACTGTTGAGCGGATTGCGCGCACCTCTTATAGCATTTTCTATATTCATTACACAAATTTTATCAACTGTAAGCATACTTTACTCCAAAGAAACATTTATCTAAAATATTTTAACATATACGCATATAAAAGTCAATTAAAATATTTTGGATAACAAGATGAAACATTACGATAACCCAAGTTACGCAGTAAATACACGCGATTTTCTTAGAATAAACTTATTTTACGAAAAAAAGAAAAAAGTTTTAAAAACCCCTTGACAAAGCCCGTGTGCTTTGATATAATGTTTAAGCATTCAGTTTGCGGAAGGTTAGCTCAGTTGGGAGAGCATCTGCCTTACAAGCAGAGGGTCACAGGTTCGAGCCCTGTACTTTCCACCAGTAAGATGCATGCATCTTTTAACAAGAATGGCTTGGTAGCTCAGTTGGTTAGAGCGCTAGCCTGTCACGCTAGAGGTCGTGGGTTCGAGCCCCATCCGAGTCGCCATTCTTGCTATGCCTCTGTAGCTCAGTTGGTAGAGCAGGGGACTGAAAATCCCCGTGTCGTTGGTTCGATTCCGACCGGAGGCACCATATGCGGATTTAGCTCATTTGGTAGAGCGCAACCTTGCCAAGGTTGAGGTGGCGGGTTCGAGCCCCGTAATCCGCTCCAATAAAAAGCAATTCACTTATATGTGGATTGCTTATTTTTTTATTTCAACTTTGTTTAGCGGATAGGGGCATCTTTACCGCCACTGCGTTTTTTGAAAACGCGGCAGGTTCTCTCCCATCAAGTCGCATAGTCGTCGCCTATCGTTGCCGCAAGGACAACTCTGCCGACTCCTTGCTTTGTTGACTTCGCTTCACAAAAACGATTATCAACCGTTTTTGCTTGCTCACCCCGTAATCCGCTCCAATAAAACAAAGGCCGCACCGTGTGTGCGGTCTTTTGTTTTATTTGGGGCATAGGGTTAGGGGGCAACGAGCAATAGCGAGTAAGACCCATAAGCAAAAATGCAAAGAAAGCATTTTTGCGCCGATTTCTGCTTTAGCAGAATTCGTGGAAGATAACTCGCCATAAAGCGAGGAATCTTCTGTAATCACGCTCCAATAAAAAGCAATTCACTTATATGTGGATTGCTTATTTTTTTATTTCAACTTTGTTTAGCGGATAGGGGCATCTTTACCGCCACTGCGTTTTTTGCGAGAGAAAGGCAGGGCGAAAAAATATAATATATTTTTGTCCACACTCTATTGACTTATATCTCCAAGGGTGTATAATATCCTTATAAGAGTGATATGAAAGTCTTGGCAAAATTGAACATTTTAAAATTTCCATTTTTGCACAAGTAGAGGTTTTTTGTTATGATAGCCACTAAAAGCAAATATAGCTTTACAAAAGGTAGCATTTTGCCACAGCTTATACTGTTTGCACTGCCTATAATATTTTCAAATCTACTGCAAGCGTTTTACAATGCGGCAGATATGGTAGTTGTTGGCATGTCGGAAGTTGAGAATGCTGTTGGCGCTATCGGTACGACGACGTACATTTTTAATTTGTTTACAAATATCTTTATCGGTTTTTCCATAGGTGCAAACGTCGTAGTAGCCAAGTATATCGGTGCTAAGGACCCGGACAGGGTAAGGCGTGGAGTACATACCTCTATAGTTTTGTCTATAATATTCGGCACAATCGGTATGCTTGTAGGTATACTTACAGCGCGACCCATACTTACAGCTATGGGTAACAGAGGTAGCCTTTTAGACCTTGCGGTAACCTATATTACAATATGCTTTTTAGGTATGCCCTTTTTATCACTCACAAACTTTCTTATAGCAATTTTCAGGGCAAAGGGCGACTCAAAAACTCCCCTTGTCATCCTTGGCTGTTGTGGATTATGTAACGTAGTTTTTAATATGTTCTTTGTCCTTGTAATGGGTCTTAGCGTAGAGGGTGTTGCATTTGCAACTATGATTGCAAACATACTTTCCTCAATAGTACTGCTTTTGCTCCTGTGTCGCAAGGATGACGATACCAAGATCAGCTTTAAATGTCTCAAAATTTCTCCCGAGGTGGCAAAGGAAATACTGTATATCGGTATACCGTCCGGTTTGCAGGGCGCTTGCTTCTCCGCTTCGAATATGTTAGTACAGTCAAGCGTTATAAGTGTAAATAACCTGATGTCACCAAGCAGCGCCGATTTCCAACCAATTGTAGTCGGTTGTGCCGCAGCAGGAAGCATTGAAGGATTTAACTACACTACCCTGAATGCGGTGCATCAGGCAACGCTTACCTTTATCAGCCAGAACAACGGCGCTAAGGAATATAAAAGACTAAAACCAATAATGTACCGCGGTGTGCTTATGAACGTAGTTGTAGGCATACTCTTCAGTATAATAATATTGGCCTTCAAAACTCCGCTTTTAGCCCTGTACGGTGTACACCCCGGCGAGCCGGGCTCACTTGATGCACTTGCTACCTATGCCGCCAACACCAAGCTGTACTTTATCTGCATGCCCTACTGTATTGCCGGTATTATGGAAGTATTGATAGGTGTTTTGCGTGGACTTGGTAAGTCAGTAAGTGCCCTTATCATAACCCTTACCGGCACCTGTTTAATCAGAGTTGTGTGGCTATTATTAGTCTTCCCACTTTTCAATAACCTTGGTTCAATTTTTATTATTTACCCAATCTCCTGGATAATTTGTATCACCTGTACTTATATTTTAATAAGAACAGAGATCAAAAAACTCTTAAACAAGAATAAAACGGACAGTATAACGGTATAATAGAAAACAAACGGTAAATAGTAAAAAACAAACAATGATATAACAAAAATGAGCAAATACGGGTACTTTTGCCGCTTTTTCAAAAAGATATCAATATTTTTTAAAAAAGTGTTGACAAAATCTTTTTGACGGTGTATAATAAATTTAGAAATCGTCTAAAACACAAAGTGTGTTATATATTGTTTATACTGCATTCTCCAAAGACGGTACACCAAAAGAAAGGCGGGTACAAATGACCAAACAAAGAGCAGTTATTCTAGAGGTATTAAGAGAAACACTTGGCACACACCCCTCAGCAGAAGAGTTACTTGAGCTTGCTAAGAAAAAAATGCCCGGTATTTCACGCGCGACGGTTTATAACAACCTTACCGATCTTGAAAGAGAGCATCATATATATCGCTTAAGCGGTCTTGGCAGCGCCGAGAGATTTGATCTTGATGCGCACCCACACGGACATTTCTACTGTACAAAATGCCACAATATCATTGATATCCCCATGCCGGACATTCAAAAAAGTATTGAGACAGCGCTTGGCGTTATTCCCGATTTTTACGACATAGCACTGCGCGGCGTGTGTAAAGAGTGCAAGGCAACTGGCGAAATATAAAAAAACAAATTTTAATAACATATATTAAGGAGATTACACAATGGAACTTAAGGGAACAAAAACAGAACAGAATCTTATGACAGCATTTGCAGGCGAATCTCAGGCTCGCAACAAGTACACCTACTTTGCATCCGTTGCAAAGAAGGAAGGCTATGAGCAGATCGCAGCTATCTTCTTACAGACAGCAGAGAATGAGAAGGAGCACGCTAAACTCTGGTTCAAGGCTCTTGGCGGTCTTGGCGACACAGCGGCTAACCTTGCTGCAGCGGCAGAGGGCGAGAACTACGAGTGGACCGATATGTACGACACCTTTGCTAAAGAGGCAGAAGAGGAGGGCTTTAAGGCTCTTGCATACCAGTTCAGAGCAGTTGCTGCTATTGAAAAGGCTCACGAGGAGAGATATCGCAAGCTCCTTAACAACGTAGAGATGAAGGAAGTATTTGAGAAGGCTGATATGGAAATGTGGGAGTGCCGTAACTGCGGTCACCTTGTAATGGGCAAAAAGGCTCCTAACGTTTGTCCTGTTTGCGCTCATCCTCAGTCATTCTTTGAAGTAAGAAAAGAAAACTATTAATTTGAATTTAATATAGGTCGGATGGGCACTGCCCCGTCCGACCTTTTTATTTTACCTGTTGCAAAAGAAAAAACTGTATGGTAAAATACGGATATAGAGAAAAAAGGAGAAAGAAAATGCTTTCTTTTAAAAGACTTGATGAAAATACAATAAACGAAGCAGTAAAGAGTGCCGAGTTTGATAAGGATATGATAGAGGACACTCTTTTTGGCATCTTAGAGGGTTCTGATGAAGACTTTTTTGGCGCAATTTGTATATCAAACGGCTGTCTTTTGGTGCGCATATTCGACTTTGGCAGATACTCCTTTATCTACCCCGTGCCGATAAGCGAAGAATACGATATTGCCGCGGCAATTTTAAAAGTAATAGACTACGCAATACTTGAGGAACTCTCGCCTGTCTTTACCGACGTCCCAAAGGATGATCTTGTGTTCTTTACCGACACATTCCGTCATATTGAAATAGATGCTACCGACGCCTACGGCTCATACAGAGTAGCGCTTAAAAACGAATGTGAACTGATATCCTCTATCCCCGAGGCAAGCACACTCACCTCCCCATACGGTTTCAAAAACAGTATCGACCTTAAGGAAATTGACGTGCGTAACGCAAAGGACTACGCAAGGCTTTGTAAAGATGCCGAACTTAACAAATACTGGGGCTACGACTTCCGACAGGACGCGCCGAGCGCATCAGACGAATACTTTCTGTCCGTAGCGGAGGATGAGTTCAACAGAGGCGTTGCAATTATCCTTGGCATTTACCGTGCGGGCATTTTTGTAGGCGAGGCAAGCATATACGGCTTTGACTATAGCGGCGGTGCAAAATGCGGTGTGAGAATACTGCCCGAGTACCAAGGCAAGGGCCTTGCAAGAGATGCACTCAATCTTTTGAAAGTAGTGGCAAAAAAGATTTCCCTTACCAACCTCACCTTTGAATGCATGGAAGAAAATATCGCATCATTTAATTTGCTATCAAAGGTTGCAAAGCATAAAAATA
>JAZOLZ010000027.1:0-36194 GCA_045653505.1 Eubacteriales bacterium
ATACCGAATAAACTGCAAATTGACCTGTGCTTACGTGTGAAAAATTCTCCGGAATATAAGATGGGAACACGTATTCCTCTATTGTATCTTTTAGTTCCCCTTGGTATTGATAATACGGTTCAGATTTATCCTGTGATTTAAACCAACCCTCTATAACCTCTACATAGACAGTGGCGCTTGTAAGTACAAGAATTAGCAGGCTTGCAGCTATAATAAAAGCAATCATACGCTTTAAGCTTATGCTTTTTATCCTTTTATCGCACTCTACTTTAAGCTCATATATTCTTTGATCATGCTTTTGTGAATACTCAAAATCGGGTATATAAAGCTCTTCAAAATATTCCGACTCACGCACGCAGGCAGCCTGTAGTGCTGCTCTTATGCACTTTACGTCAGCCTTATTCATTTTTTATCTCCATTAGTAGTTTTTCTCTTAAAATTTTTGTACCTCTTGAAAGATGAGATTTTACTGTATTAACAGGCTTTTGCATAGCCTCTGAAATTTCTTTTATGCTAAGACCGTTTATGTAATAAAAAGCAAGAGCATCTCTGTACGTATCGGGCATTTCAAAAACAGCCTTTAAAATACTATTGTATTTTTCATCACCCTCTAAGCCTTTTAATACATCACTATCCTCATCTGAAAAACCGTAAATCTCATCTAAATCTATTGTTACTCGCTTTTCCTCTTTTTTTGCAATATCAATAGCCGCATTTTTAGTTGTCTTATAAATATATGATTTTATTGCCAATTCATCAAGCATGCGTATCTTGTAAAAATGCTTAACCAACGAGAAAAACGCATTTTGTACTGCATCCTCAGCAAGATGAAAATCATTAAGGATACTGTATGCTATTGCCATAGCGGTTTTATTGTATTTATTATATATAATTTCAAAGTCTATCTTGTCTTCTTCATCCTCAATAGAGGATAATAAAAGTGCTAACATCAGATTTATTCCTTTAACTTTTATCCGAGCCGAATAGTCGGCTCGGATTCATTTTACACCAAAACTCGGATAAAGTCAATTAAATGCGAGCATCTACCTTTCTGCTATCCACTTAGCGTAAAGTTTAATTTCCTCGTAAATTCTGTTGCCTTCTTCATCAAATGTTATTACGACCTCATCAGTATCAAAGTCCCACTCGTTTACACACTCGGGATCCTTATACCACCCCTCAAAGGTGAAACCCTCACGCTTTGGGTCGTAGGGGGGCTTTGTTATCTTTCCGCTTTCTTCAAGTATATCTACAAAGAAGTAGCCCTCGTTGGGATTGAATTCATAATTAAAGAAAAAGGCGATATTTGCCGGTAAATAATATTTTAGATTTTCTTTTTCTACACGGTTTTCTCCTATGCGCTCTCCTGCTGCAATCCTTTCATATAACGAAAGCGGTGTTACGAATTTACTATCATCCGAGAAATAGTCGTACATTATGTATTGAGTTGATGCCGAAATTATATATTTAAAATTGCCCGAAGTTTCGCTTGCAGATTGTTCTATACCCCAAGGTAAATATACTTGATCCGTTTTTCCACAAAAAACATGAACTTCACCTTCACCCCAAAAAGGGTTAGTTCCCGCACTAGTCACGCGACACCCCAAAACCTCATCAAGAACAACTACTTTATCAGATCCATCAGAGCTATCTCTTATGCTTCTTACATAGCAAGCACGTTGTAAAATTTTAACCTCATAGGTTACACCGTTAAGCTCCAGATCAAAACCGAATATGATTTTGCAGGACGCACATCCGCTGAGTAGCATAGCAAATATTAACAATACGGATATTACAATCTTTTTCATTTTTTCACCTCTGCTCCCACTTAGCGTACAGCTTGATTTCCTCGTAAATTCTGTTGCCTTCACCGTCAAAGGTTATTATAACCTCATCGGTATCAAAATTCCATTTATTCAGACATTCGGGCTCCTTATACCACCCCTCAAAGGTGTAGCCCTCACGCTTTGGGTCATAGGGGGGCTTTGTTATCTTTGCGCTTTCTTCAAGTAGGTCTACAAAGAAATAGTCCTTGTTGGGACTTTCCTCATAGTTAAATAAGAAAGCGATATTGGCCGGTAAAAATTTTTCCAAATCAGCATCCTTGATATCTCTTTCCGCTACACGATCCCCTCTCAGAACTTTATTATACATAGGCATAGTAACAACAAAATCATTTTCATAAGGAAGATCATCATAAAACACGTATATATTAGACGCCGAAATTATATATTTAAGTTCAATTTCATTTCCAACCGTGCCAAAGTTTATATTGCTTTGATAATGATCTATACTCCAAGGGAAATATATTTTCTCGGTTTTTCTATATGAAAGATCAAGATAGGATTTATGCGACAGATACAGAGACAATCCTATGTCTGTTACAGGATAACCCCCCACCTCGTCTTTTATATGAATATTTTTTTCAGTATTCAATTCATCATCAATTCTTTTGATAGACGTAAATCCAAGATACGGATTAACAAAGTATGTTACTCCATCGGCTTCAACATCATATCCCCAATATGCTTTATTGCTATTGCTTAGAAAACACCCACCAATCAGCAAAGCATAAATTAGTAAAACAGATATAACAACCTTTTTCATATCCATTACCTTTCTATTTCCACTTAGCGTAAAGCTTAATTTCCTCGTAAATTCTGTTGCCTTCACCGTCAAAGGTTATTATAACCTCATCAGTATCAAAATCCCATTTGTTTACACATTCGGGCTCCTTGTACCAGCCATCAAAGGTGTAGCCCTCACGCTTTGGGTCATAGGGTGGCTTGGTGATTTTACCGCTTTCTTCAAGTATATCTACAAAGAAGTAGCCCTCGTTGGGACTTTCCTCATAGTTAAATAAGAAGGCTATGTTCGCCGGAATAAAGCGTTCCTTGTCCTCGTCGTTAAGTCTACACCCAATAGCGTAGCCATATCCTCTGCGTTCTTGTATGATAGTATGGTACGATTCGTAAGGAACGACGGTAATTGCCTCCGGAATTCTTGAATCATATAACGCGTGTGCTACCGATGCAGATATTATATATTTAAGATTCTTGCCACCTGTAACGTATCCAAAATTGATAATATCTTGATTCTTATATGGCTCGATACTATATGGAAAATAGATTTTATCGGTTTTTCCATATGTGAAGTAAAGATGTCGAAGAGTACCCGGAGCATCAACCCCCACACCCACAACAGAATAACCGTCTATCTCGTCCATTATATAAACGGTGTCGTTTGTATTTGATCTGTCATCAATTTTTTTGACACAGCAAGTCTTGTAATGTACATCTATAATGTATTCCACACCGTCAATTTCAACTGTCTTTGTACGCCAATCCGATGGAAGATTAACCGAATAAGAAACATAGCCTGCAATCAGCAAAGCGCATATTAACACAATAATTATAAAAATATCAGATATTTTCTTCAAAGCCTATCACTCCTTTCGTTTTTTGAGAGATGATTTAAATATGTAATCTATTAAATATAGCACTAGGGTGCTTTGTTATATAAAACGAAAATTTTGGAAAAAAGGTTGCAGAAAGAAAAAAGACTTTAGAAAAACTAAAGTCTTTTTTCAGATAATTTTATTTAAAGCGCCTTGCATAGGTGCATTTTTGGCAAAGCGGCTCTGTGAATTTACCCTCGTTAAAGCCGCACAAAATTGCTCTTGCGCGCTCGGTGGCAAGAATAGCTTCAAGACTGCTTTCAAAAATATTGCCAAGGGCAATCTGACCCTCGCTGTCAAGACAGCAGGGCACTACGGTGCCGTCTGCCAAAATACCTATCTGCTGACTTAAGCCGTGACATCTGCCACACTCTGTCGGCGTGGCCTCACTCTCTATCGGCCAGGTGAATATGCCTGCGTATTCAAGAAAAATATTTTTATCAAGTCGGTAGCCGACGCCGCCCCGTCGAGCCTGCCATGGCTCGGCAAAATCAACTGAAAGTCTATCTTTTATCTTAAAATTAAGGCTATTTTGCCCTGCCCTATCAAGCGTATCCTCGTTCCAAAGACGGAATACGGTATAAGTGCCAAGGGGCGCTATGCGCTTTGCAAAGGATACGGCAGTATCCATATACTCATCAAAATACGCCTTATCTACCACACCGTTGCCCTCAAGTGCGTGCAAGGAAAGAGATACCTTGTGTATTATATCGGCATTTTTTATAAGCATCTCTGCCCTACTTTTTAAAAGAGTGCCGTTTGTAGTAATGCAAACCGGGACACCGTTCTCCTTGAAAAGCGACAGAATTTCTCCAAGGTGAGAATGTAAAAGCGGCTCACCCATAAGGTGCAGATAAACGTACTTTACCCTGCCCTTTATCTTTTTAAGAACAGTGGCAACATCATCTATACTCATTGTTCTGCGCTCTCTTTCAAGAGGCGGACAAAAGGCGCATTTTAAATTGCATATATTTGATATTTCAAGATATATTCGTTCAATCATTATAATAAATCTGCCCGAAAATAGATTTTAACAAAGCCGCCGTTTTAACGCATAACACCCCAAAACGACGGCTTTTATTTACATTTTAGCAATCCAAATAGTCTTTTCTATAATTTAAGCCAAAGACCTGTGCAAGCTCCTTAAGCTGAGGATCGGTGATCTCATTGATGGTACGCAGATTTGCTGTAAGCATATAGAGTTCTGCCGCCTTTTCAACAGTCTCGATAAGGCCGAATGCCTCGTCAAGATCCTTACCTACACCGTAGATACCGTGCGTTGTCCAGATGCAGATACGGAACTCCTTGAGTTTATTTGCAGTTGCGATACCGATATCGTTTGTGCCGCAAGGCATCCAGGGGAGAAGTCCTACGCCCTCGGGGAATACAACGATGCTCTCTGTCTGCATCTTCCAAAGAGAACGGCTGATTGCTCTCTCATCATTTACGTGCACAAGAGACATAGCAATTGTATTTGTGGGGTGAGTATGCATTACAACTCTATGAGTGGGGTCAATTGCAAGTCTTACCATATGGCTCATAAGATGCGCGGGGAGTTCGCTTGTAGGTCTGCCACCGTCCGAAAAGCCCCAGAGTAAATCAACGCTCTTGCCGTCTTTGGCAACCTTTATGATACCAAGGTTAGCGGCAGGGTCATACTGTACGTTTTTAAAATACTTGCCTGTACCTGTAATAATGAATATCTTGCCTACTATCTCGGATGCGTCAAATGCCATAGGGATATTACGGATAACCTTATTTGTATCAAGATAATCCTTAAGATCCTCCTCATAAAGAAGATATGAGAGGTTACCGCCGTTTCTCTCATCCCAGCCAAGTCTATACAGGTTAGTGAGCGTTCTCACTGTTTCAACCATAAAAGGTGCTTCAAGAATATTTTTCATTAGTCTTTTCCTCTTTATTTTCTTTCTGATAAAGTTTCTTTTTCGTATTTAATAACCTCGTCATACCAAGCCATGCCACAAGGTACGCCTGCACGCTTACAATACTCATCAAATACATCGCCAAGGGGTAAGGTCTTAAGTTCCTCGGTAAGTACCATGAGCTTAGTAAAGTCTGCATTATCCTGCAGCTTTTTCATTTCCTCACTCGGCATAAGGAGCGCACTCAGCAGCGCCTTTTGCATATTACGCATACCGACGCACCAAGCAACAACACGGTTAATCGATGCATCAAAGTAGTCAAGGCCGATAAGCACACGGTCAAGGGCATCGTTGCGCACTATCTCCTTAGCTATCTCCTTAAGTTCATCCTCATATGTAACAACGTGGTCGGAGTCCCATCTTACACCACGGGTAACGTGCAGCGCTACGTAATCGTTAAAGAGAAGAAGTGCGGGGATTTTATCCGACACATACTCGTTTGGATGATAGTGGCCGTTATCTAAAAGACAGCAGATGCCGTTTTTCTGACAGTAGTTTTGGTAAAACTCGTTTGAGCCAACCGTATAGGATTCAAGACCGATACCGAACACCTTGCTCTCAAGTGAGTCGATAACGTATTTTTTGTCGTATTTTACAGAGTAGATCTCATCAAGAGAGGCTTTAAGTCTTGCCCTTGGGCCAAGGCGGTCTGCGGGTACGTCCTTAAGTCCGTCGGGTATCCAGGTGTTGCAAAGACAGGGTGTACCAAGCTCCTTACCAAAATACTCGGCAATCTTACGGCAAGCCTTAACGTGTCTTACCCAGTATGCTCTTACCGCTTCATCAGGGCTTGAGAGAGTAAGACCGTCCTTTACCATAGGGGATGAGAAGCAGGTGGGGTTAAAGTCAAGACCGACACCGTTTTCTTTTGCAAACTCTACCCATTTTTCAAAATGCTTAGGTAAAAGTTCATCTCTTTCCACCACCTCGCCATCAGTGATAGCATAGATAGCATGCAGATTTATCTTCTTTTTACCAGGCACAAGCGAAAGCACTTTTTTGATATCTGCCATAAGCTCGCTTGCATTCCTTGCCTTGCCGGGATAGTTGCCCGTAACCTGAAGGCCGTCACCAAGACTAGCATTCTGTTCAAAGCCTGTTACATCATCACCCTGCCAGCAATGCATGGAAATCGGCACGTTTTGTAAAGTATTGATTGCTTTTTCGGTATCGATACCGTATTTTGCATATATTTCTTTTGCACTTAAATATCTGTCCATTTTATTCTCCCACTCTTTTCATCTGTGTTAAAATGTTGCCGATTGAGGTTGCCTCAATTGGCAAGGCAATAACCTTTTTATGTGTATGCTCCTCGGTAAGCTTATTAAGATAGGTGTTCTTAGCGCCGCCGCCTACTATGTAAAGTGACGGGAATGTTACGCCAAGCACACGTTCAAGCTCATCCAAAGAATTTTTGTACTCCTTGGCTAATGAGCGATATGCGCAGTTGAAGTAATCGATATCACTCTTAGGCAGGGGCTTGCCCTCTTTCAAGAGGAAGTTGTCTATCGCATCCTTCATCGACTTAGGCGCAAGGAATGACTGATCATTTACGTTTATATATTCCATATAATCGCTCTTTTGTGAGTTATCTGCTATCTCGCCGTAGGATACGGTGGGCAAAAGCTCCTTGCGCAGGCTCTGCACTATCCAAAGACCCATAATGTTCTTTTGATATCTGTTGTAGCCAACGCCACCCTCGTTTGAATACTCGCTCTTAAGGCTTGCAAGGTCGCACCTTGCCTTATCGGTTTTGATACCGAGCAAAGACCATGTGCCTGAGGATATGTAAGGGGCGTTTGTGTCCATCTCAATTGCCTCAACAGCCGCCGCAGTATCGTGCGTGGGACAGAGCACAACGGTAAGGTCACCGCCTACCTCATCCTGTATCTCGGGCAAGAGGTTACCAAGAGCAGTGCCGGGCATATAAAGAGGCGCACGCAGATTTTCGGGCAAGCCAAGGGTCTGCCATATATATTCATCAAACTCGCCGCTCTCTGCATTTACAAGACCTGATGTGGTATTATCGGTATACTCCTTTTTCTTAACGCCTGTAAGTTTATACATAAAGTACTCAGGCATAAGCAAAAAGTCGGTAACGCCATCCATTTTACCGCATTTTGTATCCTCATAAAGACGGTAAATGCTGTTAAAGGTAGCAAACTGTATACCTGTAATATTATAAAGTTTTTCAAAAGGAATGATAGAGTGTACCTCATCAATTATCTTTTCAGGCGCGCCGCCACGGTAGGCTCTTACGGGCATAACCTCGCTGTCCCCTTTAAGCAAAACGTAGTCAACACCAAAGGTATCTATAGACATACTTTCTATCTTAGGATATCTCCTAAAGCACTCCTTAAGACCCTTTTTTATCTCACTAAAGAGCCTCTCTACATCCCATACGGGGATATCGTCTACGTAATCCACGCCGTTTTCAAAGCGGTAAACCTCATCGGTTTTAATTACGCCATCTTCTCTGTATCCTATGATATGTCTGCCGCCGGAGGCGCCAATATCTACAGCAAGAAAGTATTTCATATCTTCCTCCTAAAATATTTTTCCTTATATATTTTAGCACAATAGTAAAAATATTACAAGAGTTAAATAAAAAAAAAGGCTCCGCTCGGAGCCTTTTTTTAAAATCAGTTATTAAGCCATGCCTCGGCTGCAGCCTTGGACATACGCTTTATATCCTCTTTAGGATATTTGGAATCAGCACCACCAACGGTGTAAAGGAAGTAAAGACCGCCATCTGTTTTATAAAGCGTTTCTTCATATCCGTCCAAATCACCAAAGTTGCCGTAGGTATTTTTCTTTACGATCTCAGATGTTTCTGTATCATACAGTTTTTTGCATATTATCTTTTGCATTTTTTGTTTCCTTACTAATCGATTTTGTTTTAATTCTATGGTCAAGGCTTACTGCGAGACGGGTGCCTACAAACTGGAAGAGTTCAACTATAACTATAAGCACTATTACAGCCACTATCATTACAGCCTCCTCAAATCTATAGTAACCGTAATTGATAGCAATCATACCAAGACCGCCGCCGCCTATCGCACCGCTCATTGCAGAGTAGCCGAGAATCGTAGTGATAGCAATAGTAAAGTTTGAAATAAGTGACGGTACGCTCTCAGGTATCATAACCTTTGTTATGATCTGTAAAGGAGTTGCTCCCATAGACTGCGCCGCCTCAATAATATTAGGGTCAATCTCTCTTAAACTACCCTCTACAAGACGGGCAATGAAGGGGAATGCCGCAATTACAAGAGGCACTATAGTAGCAGGTGTACCGACCGTTGTACCGATTACAAGTCTTGACAGAGGAAGTACCATAATCATAAGAATTAAAAAAGGTACGGAACGCAGAAGATTGATTATAACGTTGAGTGTCGAAAGAAGCCATGCCGGTATAGGCAAAACGCCATCCCTCTCACCAACGACTAAAAGCACACCAAGAGGCAAACCGATAAGAGTTGCAAAAAGAGTTGAAAGAATGGTAACGTAAAGCGTCTCAAAGATAGCAAAAGGAATTTCTTCCACAAGCACCTCAAGAGCAAGTTGCCATGACTCTAAAGAAAATATGTCCATTTTTACACCTCCTCATACAGTACGCCGTCTCTGGATTTCAAAAATTCAATAGCATCGCTAACCTGCGTACCCTCATTTGGGATGCCGAGAAGCATACTACCGTAAATTTTATCATCAATACAGTGCGTTGATGCAGAAAGAATGTTTACGCGCACGCCCTTCTCTATCGCCATAGTGGAAATAAGAGGAGTTGATGTGGATTCAAGACCGTTAAACATAATGCGTATGCGCTTTTCATGATCGGGATTAGATACGATATCGTCAGCACCGTTGGGGAACACAAGGCGCTTTGCCGCGCTTGACTTGGGGCTGGTGAATACCTCGCCCACTATTCCCTCCTCCACCATACATCCGCCGTCAAGAATTGCAACCTTGTTACAAATCTCGCGCACAACGCTCATCTGGTGAGTAATAACGACAACGGTAATACCGAGTTTTTTGTTGATATCACGTATAAGTTCAAGGATAGAGTGTGTGGTGTTGGGGTCAAGAGCACTGGTAGCCTCATCACACAAAAGCACCTTGGGGTTTGTTGCAAGAGCACGCGCAATAGCAATTCTCTGCATCTGACCGCCTGAAAGCTGTGCAGGATATGCTCCTGCCTTATCGGGCAGACCTACTATTTCAAGAAGATCTCTTGCCCTTGCCTCTGCCTCATCCTTGGGTACGCCCGCAAGCTCCATCGGGAAGCAGATATTTTTAAGACAGTTTTTTTGCATAAGCAGGTTAAAGCGCTGGAATATCATAGTTATGTTGCGGCGCATTTCTCTCAGCTCATTAGCCGAAAGGGAGCCCATATCCACACCGTCTATAACTACCTGACCCTCACTCGGGCGCTCTAACATATTTATACAGCGTACAAGAGTTGACTTACCTGCACCGCTCATACCGATGATGCCGTAAATATCGCCATCCGCTATAGAAAGGTTGATGTCCTTTAAGGCATCAACCTTTCCCTCTGCTGTATAAAAAGTTTTTGAAAGATTTATAAGTTCAATCATTTCTTGATATCTTCAAGAGTTGTGTGATTATTTGAATAAATACCCATGGGCTCAACGTGTACTGCAAGAACCGATACGATGTGCGTACCGTTTGATGAATTGAAGTCATCAAGGTAAGGAACGTGTTGGAAGTAGTTAGCGTCGCAGTCGCCGCTCTCAACAACGTTGTTAGGCTGTACGTAGTCGGTAAATTCTCTGATTACAAGAGTGATATTCTTCTGTGCAAGGATAGTCTTAGCAACCTCAAGAATCTCTGCGTGAGGTTCGGGTGACGCTGCAACTGTGATAGTAGCGCCTGCAAGAGCAGTATAATCTACTGTGTCATCAAAGCCGTCTGCATCGGGAGTCTCAACGATACCGATAACGTTACCCTGATATTCAGTAGTGATAAAGTCCTTAACTGCCTGGCTCTTAAGAGCAGCAACAAGAGCCTTGATCTTAGGTGTGTTCTCATTACCCTCTTTAACAGCAAGGATGTTGCCGTATGCGGAGTATGCGCCCTCTATTGCAAGAGAGTCGTTCTGAGGGTTAAGACCTGCGGGGATAGCATAGTTAGAGTTGATTACAGCATAGTCAACGTCGGGAAGAATTCTGGGAAGCTGAGCTGCCTCAACCTCTTTGAACTCAATGTTGTAGGGGTTAGATGCGATGTCTCTGATAGTAGCGGTGGTGCCAACGCCTTCCTTAAGAGTGATAAGACCCTGCGCCTCGAGAATCTTGAGAGCGCGGCACTCGTTAGAGGGGTCGTTAGGAACTGCGATGGTTATCTTGTCGTCTACGCAAGAGGTGTTAACTGCTACAATTCCTGTAAGAAGAAGAGCTGCTGTGAGGATTAAAGTAATAATTTTTTTCATTGTATTATATCTCCTAATTAATTATTAATAAATTTATTTCGGGCATCTACCCTTTTTGTTAAAATCCGTCCTTCCTTTGCCTCACATTCGCTGAAGACGGAAGTTTGCATTTACGTAAAGCTTGATATGTATTACCATTTTTAAAATCTCCTTAACAAAAATAAAGGGCGGGATTGTTTTTCCCGTCCCTTTAGTATATTCTGCCTTAGTTAATGGCACAAGATACATTCGCGGTCCGGGCATAACGACACATGCGCATGCTAAACATGCACATCGCCATCATCATTGCCTTAGAATTAGCGAACATACCGTATCTCCTTTTCGTAAATATGTGAGAATTATATCACAGGAATAAGCAATTGTCAATACATTGTTTCGATTTTTTTGTATTTTATTTTCCCAAACTCTTTTTGATATGCCATCAGCAATCAAAGAAGGGGGGCAAATATCTTTACTACTGCGCGTACAATTCTTTCTTTCATAGTAAGTTTTGCGCTGTTTCTTGTAACTCTCTTGGAAACCGAGAGAGTGTGCATAAACTCATCGCGCATAGTCTCAATTATAGGGGTATTATACATCCACACCGCGTCCTCATAGTGATGCACCAGACTGCGGTAGTCAAAGTTGATGGTGCTTATTATCGCATATTTGTCATCGCATATAAGGTTCTTTTCGTGGATAAAGCCGGGGGTGTACTCAAAGATAGAAACTCCGCCCTGCATAAGATAGGGATAGGAACTCTTTGTCATTACCTTAACGGTAGGCTTGTCGGGGATATTGGGGGTAATTATCCTTACGTCAACACCCCTCTTTGCGGCGCCTCTTAGCGCCTCGGTAAGGTCAAAGTCTATAATAAGATAAGGAGTAGTAATATATACGTAATGCTTTGCCTGATTGATCATATTCAAAAAGGCGTTTTTACCTACCGGCTCCTTATACATAGGATCAGGGCCGCTGCCGAATACAAGGTAGTATCCGTCATCTTTATCGGGTGCGGGGGATACACTCTTCAGATATTTACCGAAGTCTGTTGTCTTGCCGCTGGCAATGGTATAGCCGACAAGGAATAATTCTATAAGACCGCGCACAGCCATGCCGCGCATTCTTATACCGCCATCCTTCCAATGACCAAACCTCTCTACCTTGTTTATATACTCATCAGCAAGGTTTATACCGCCGGTATAACCTATCTCACCGTCAATTACTATTATCTTACGGTGGTCACGGTTATTGTGAGCGGTGGTAAACACGGGAGATACTATACCAAAGCTATGTGCGTCAATACCTTCCTTTTGCAACTCTTTGTAATAATGTGAGGGGAGTCTGCCCATGCCGCCCACATCATCGTAGAGCATACGCACCTCGACACCCTCCTTGACCTTCTCTACAAGGATATCGTGTACGGTGTTCCACATATATCCTATCTCAACGATAAAGGACTCGATAAAGATGTACTTTTCAGCCGCTCTTAAATCTTCTAAAATAGCCTCAAATATACTCTCACCGCTTGAGAAGAACTGTGAGGACGTGTCCTGATAAACGCAGGAAAGTTTATCATCGTTGAGTATTGCAAGCGCCTTGCCTGCGGCATAGGTATTTTCTTTACCAAGATTGGCAAATGGCACCTCGCTCTCGGGATATTCCTCCATCTCCTTGATTATCCACTCGGCCGCCTTGCGCTCCTTTTTGCTAAGGGTACGCTTACGGAAAAGTACGTAAAATGTCGGGCCAAAGGCCGGGAGCATAGTAACGATGGCTATCCAGGGTATCTTATACTCAGGATTATCATCTGTATTAATTATATGTAAAAAGCAGCATAATCCAAGAAAAAGCGATATAGCTAAAGCCACGTAAGAAAGAGTTGTGGCATAAATACCAAGCAGCACCATTGCCGCAAGCTCAAGCATGACCATCGCGGCGCAAAATGCGTATCTGGTAAAGGCTATTTTAAGTATTTTCTTCATCCTGCACCTCCTTATTTTTACATAAAATAATATAGGAAAATAATGTTAATGCTTTATAAGAAAAAAGTAAATTAAATGTAAAAATTGCAAATTTTGTTCCAAAATGACTACTGTTAGTTTACAATCTGTACCTTTATAAGGTTTGTTGTACCTGTAAGGTTAAGAGGAACGCCCGCAGTAATTACAGCTACGTCACCCCGCTTTGCCACAGAGAGAGTCTTAGCGCAATCAATAGCGTGCTGGAAGAGTGAGTCTGTATCAAGCTGAGAGAGTGAAAGCACCGGCAAAACGCCCCAGGAAAGTGACAGCTGGTGATAGGTCTTTTTCTCGGGAGTTGCGGCAACAATCGGAGGCGCGGGACGGAACTTTGATACACGGCGTGCAGTATGACCTGATTTTGTAACCGCAATTATCATATCGGCATTAAGGTCGCGCGCAGTGGTAACTGCTGCGTCACAGATAGCGTTAGTTGTATCAAATTCAAGTGTCTCATAGATAATGCCGTTATAAGCATCCATCTCAATTGCATCGCACTCTGCCTGCTCGGCTATCTTTGCCATAACCCTGACAACTCTTGCAGGATGATCGCCTGTCGCGGTCTCGCCCGAGAGCATTACAGCGCTAGTACCGTCAAAAACGGCGTTGGCAACGTCGGTAATCTCGGCACGGGTGGGTGTGTTCGCATGTATCATTGACTCAAGCATCTGGGTTGCTGTAATTGCTATCTTACCTGACTGATAGCACTTTCTTATAAACTTTTTCTGTATTCCGGGCAATTTTTCAAAGGCTATCTCAACACCCATATCACCTCTTGCCACCATTATACCGTCGGAAAGTTTAAGAATAGAATCAAAATTCTTAACACCCTCCATATTCTCTATTTTGGAGATTATTTTTATATTATGACCGCCGTGATAATCAAGGAACTTACGAAGTTCTGCTACGTTATCAGCGCAGCGTACAAAGGATGCCGCGATAAAGTCCGCATCCATCTCAACAGCAAATTTAAGATCCCTCTCATCTGCCTCACTGATATATGGCATATCTATGCTTGTGTTGGGGATATTTATGCTCTTGTGGTTAGATACAACGCCGCCTATCTCTACTCGGCATACGATATCGGTAGCAGTTGATTCAAGCACTGCGAGTTCTACCCTACCGTCATCAATAAGAATTCTTGTGCCCTCTTTAAGTTGACCTACAAGAGGCTTATAGGTGATAGATGCCTCCTTACTGTTACCCATACAGTCGCGTGAGGTAAGGCTGAAGGTCTGACCCGCTCTGAGTTCTGCCTTGCCGCCCTCAAAGTCGCAGAGTCTGATCTCAGGGCCCTTAGTGTCGAGCATTACCGCGGCAGGTATCTTGAGTTTGTCACGCACGCGGCGGAACATATCGATAGAATCCTTCTGATAGTCAAGGGTGCCGTGCGAGAGGTTGAATCTTGCAACGTTCATACCCGATTTTAACATTTTCTCCATAACAGCTTCACTGCGACATGCAGGACCTATAGTACAGATGATTTTTGTCTTTCTCATAATATTTAATATTCCTTTCTAATGTTAGCCGTAAGGCAAGAGAGATAAGTGCCTAAAGCGCTGAAAAATCACGCTTTAGAGCAAGGCTCGTATATTCTCTCCTGCCTACGACTAAAGACCAACTCGTCTTACAAGGTCGGTCACTTTTTTTCCTTTATCATTAATTTGTGCCATTTTAAGTTCTGCCCTTGCTCTCTTGATCTTCTTTACAGATAAGAAGGAAAACCAGCGGATTACGTTATATATCGGCGTAAGATATTTTTTACCCTCAAGCGACGGATAATTCATCTTAAGCCTCTCATACGGCAGAAATATGCGCTTTGCGGCATACGCAGTAGTCGAGCCTGCGTTTGAGGCGGATATCTTTATTTTCTTCTCCATGTCACCGTATATGCCGGATGAGAATATGTAATCCTCCAGCTCTCTTGTAAGGGCGTTGCCCTCTTTGCCTAAGAACCATACCGAAATAAGCTTGTTCATAGCAAGATAGAATTCGTAAACTCCACCCTCGGTAAGCAGATTTTTAAGCACATGCTCGTCATAGCTTAAGGATTTTTGCATATAATGCAAATCTATCATAGGTCTTATGCCACAGCCACCCGAAAGAAAATGATAAGCCGCGTGCGCCACAGTATGGAATATAAGGAACTCCTCGCTCATCTTATAGTTATGCGGCGCAGTATACATAGGCACTGCATAGTCCCACACGCGGGATAGCACCGTATCCATAGGTTCCTTTTGCTCCTTTAAGGAGAAGTGGAGTTCAACGGTAACGCCGCGCTTTGAAATAAAGGGGACATCGTGATAAGCGTCCTTCTGCTTTGTAAAACCGTATCCGTCACCAAGGACGGTAACGGCTCTTTTTATATCGTTTTCTCTTACTAAAATATCAACGTCACAGCTTATTCTCTGCCAGGGATTTTTATAATGATCCCTTATAACAGAGCCCTTGAGCAAAAGCGAGTCAATGCCGTTTTGCGAAAGGATGCGGCTCACAAGCTCTGCCTCACTCTTAAGCTTTGCATAGCGGAAAAAGGCAAGCTGCTTTTCCTTTTCAAAATCAGCCGTCCTCTGTCCAAGACCGAGGATAAGTCCTGCTCTTTGCACAGCCTGGGCAACTATATGCGCCACGTCCTGCTTTTTTGATATAGTGAAGAGCTCCTCTGCCTCATCCTCTGTAAGGTTAAAGCCATCTTCAAGCGGTATATCAAAAAGTTCAAATCCCAAAAGGCTAAAAAGTTTTTTTCTTATAATCATTACATTCCCCTGTGTTTTTGCGCAGTTTTGTAAATATAAATTAACAAATTTATCTATTTCACGGGTCTAACTCAGATTTTTTGTTGCGTTCAAAGAGCAGCCTTGCGCCCTCTTTTGCACTAAGACCCTCATTTACTATCTTATTTACGGTATCGATTATAGGCATGTCCACACCATATTTTTTCTTTAATGCCATAGCGGCAGGCAGGGCGTTAATGCCCTCAACAACCATACCGACCTCGGCTATTGCCTCATCCTTGGTATAACCTTTACCTAAGAGGTAACCCGCTTTGTTATTACGGCTGTGACGGCTTGTTGCGGTAACTATAAGATCGCCTATGCCCGCAAGACCCGCAAATGTGCGTCTGTCAGCACCCATAGCATCACCCAGGCGCGACATCTCCGCAATACCTCTTGTAATTATTGCCACCCTGATATTATCGCCAAAGCCGATGCCCTGCGAGATACCTGCCGCAAGCGCTACTATGTTTTTAAGCGCGCCCGCAAGCTCCACACCGATAACGTCGGGATTTGTATATGCTCTGATACAGCTGCCGTCAAAGAGGTCCTGCACTGCACCGGCGGCATTTTCATCACTTGATGCGGCAACTATAGTCGTCGGCATATCTAGTGCAACCTCCTCTGCGTGCGTAGGGCCGGAGAGTGCTACTATTTTGTACTCCTCGCCGCACTCAAGCTCGGAACGTATGACCTCACTGAGAGTATAAAGTGTGTTTTCCTCTATACCCTTTGCAACGTCTGCTATTATCTGATTTTTATTTAAATATGGGCTTGCCTCCCTCGCAGTATTCCTTATAAAAGGAGAGGCAACGGCAAAGACAACAACGTCCTTACCCTGTACTGCCCTTTCTATATCGTTTTGCAACTCTATATTTTGAGGCAATACCATACCCGGCAGATTTTTATGCCCGCCATGTTCTTTCATATACGAGAGTTCTGTATCTATCTTTGACCAGACGGTAACGCTGTGACCCGCAAGAGCAAATGCCCTTGCAAGAGAGGCGCCCCACGTGCCCGCGCCAAGAATTGCTATTTTTTTCATACAATTTTACCGTCAGAATTTTCTCCACACCATTTTATTTACTATGCCAGTGTACGACTGAATAAGTTTTACAACCTTAGTTGATACGTTTTCCTCAATGTAATCGGGAACGGGAATTCCAAAATCGCCCTTTTCGTTCATACTGACCGCAGTCTCAACTGCAGAAAGCAACGAATACTCATCAATACCCGCAAGAATAAAGCAGGCCTTATCAAGCGCCTCAGGGCGCTCGGTAGAGGTGCGTATGCAAACTGCCGGGAATGGCTTGCCGATAGAGGTGTAGAAAGAACTTTCCTCGGGCAAGGTGCCACTGTCAGAAACAACCGCAAACGCATTCATTTGCAAACAATTGTAGTCATGGAAGCCTAGTGGCTCGTGCATTATAACTCTTTCATCAAGCACAAAGCCTGTTGATTCCAGTTTCTTTTTGCTTCTCGGATGACAGGAATAAAGCACGGGCATATCATACCTCTTAGCCATCTTATTTATAGCAGTAAACAGAGATAAGAAATTCTTATCAGTATCAATATTCTCCTCTCTGTGCGCTGAAAGAAGTATGTACCCCTTTTTCTTAAGTGAAAGTTTATTTAAGATATCGGATTTTTCAATATCGGGAAGATTGTTGCGTAAAACCTCTGCCATAGGAGAGCCGGTAACGTATACGCGCTCTTTAGGCAATCCGCACTCGTGCAAATACTTTCTTGCATGCTCCGAATAGGCAAGGTTGACGTCGGATATTATATCAACTATTCTTCTGTTAGTCTCCTCGGGTAGGCACTCGTCCTTACATCTGTTGCCTGCCTCCATATGGAATATCGGAATATGAAGTCTCTTTGCAGAGATAGCAGAAAGACATGAGTTGGTATCGCCGAGAATAAGAAGCGCATCGGGTTTTGCCGCCGCCATAAGTTTATAGGAACAATTTATAATGTTACCGACTGTTGCACCAAGATCATCGCCAACAGCGTTCATATAAACCTCAGGCTCATCAAGTTTAAGATCACGGAAGAATATACCGTTGAGGTTATAGTCGTAGTTCTGTCCCGTGTGAGCAAGTATACAGTCAAAATATTCGCGGCATTTATTAATTACCGCACCAAGTCTGATGATCTCCGGTCTTGTACCAACGATAATAAGCAGTTTAAGCCTGCCGTTATTCTTAAATTTAACATCGCTATAATCGAGTCTGATATCCATATTTTTCCTGCCTTTACTTTTCTACTGTCTCAAAAAAGGTGTCCGGATGATTTTTATCAAAATGCTCATTGGCAAACATCACCGTGACGAGATTTTCCTTTTCCGAGAGATTTATAATGTTGTGTGTATATCCGGGCAGCATATGCACCGCCTGTATTTTATCACCGCTTACGTCAAAATTAAGAACCTCGTCAGTACCGATTTTACGCATCTGTATCCTGCCTTTGCCGGAGACGACAATAAAGAACTCCCACTTAGTATGATGCCAGTGCTCCCCCTTTTTAACTCCGGGAGCGGATATATTTATACTAATCTGACCGCAGTCAAGAGTTTTCACAAGCTCGGTAAAGGAGCCGCGCTCATCCTTATTCATCTTCAAATCAAAGCAAATCTTTTGCTTTGGCAAATAGGAAAGATAGGTTGAATAAAGTTTCTTGGCGAAACTGTCCTTCGGAATGCTTGGTATAACGAGAGTATCGGGTTGTGACCTGAACCCATTAAGCAGGGATACAATCTCACCGAGAGTGACCGTATGTGACTTAGGAACATACGAAAATTTGCCATCAGCAACTTCCATCGGTACAAGTCCGTCATAGTTGCACCTGTGAGGTTTATCCTCAAGGCACAAGAGCATTTCCTCCAAAAGGTCATCTATATAAAGCAGTTCCAAGACGGTTGAGCCGTCATTTACCGTAATTGGCAGGTCGTTTGCAATATTATGGCAAAAGGTTGCTACCACACTGTTATAGTTAGGTCTGCACCACTTACCAAACAGGTTTGGAAAGCGGTATATGTAAACCTTTGTTCCCGTTTCCTTTGCATATTCAAAGAACAGATCTTCTCCCGCTTTTTTAGATTTGCCATATTCAGTATCTTTATATCTGCCGATAAGCGTTGCCTGTATTGAGCTTGAAAGCATTACAGGACATCTGTTGTTATGCTCCTTAAGTTTATCAAGCAGCATTGATGCAAAGCCAAAATTACCTTGCATAAATTCTTCTGTTGTTTTGGGTCTGTTGACTCCCGCAAGATTAAAAACAAAGTCTGCGCTCGCGCAAGCCTCATCAAGAACACCGAGGGGAGTGTCTATATCAAAAGAATATATTTTGTCAATTTTAATGCCGGGGTGAGTTTTATCCTTACCGTCCCTTATATTTTCAAGAGCACAGACAAGATTTTTGCCGACAAACCCATTTGCACCCGTAACCAGTATATTCATAAAATTCTCCGTTTTAAAAATCTCTCATCCGCCTCTAAAGCGAACTTGTCCGGCCCGCTTTGATTTTTGGATCTTTGTTTTTATCAGTATTTGATACCCATTTTATCAAGTTCTTCTCTTATATAAGCAAGAGAGAGAAGTTTTTCCTTTACGCCCCCGACGTCAAGAAGTTCGGTGTTATGAGAATTGAACTCTGTAAGGGTATTACGCTCGGTATCGCCCTCCTTGAAATACTTGTCATAATTAAGTCCGCGCTTGTCCGAGGGCACACGGTAGAAGTCGCCCATATCTATTGCATTTGCGCACTCCTCGTTAGTAAGAAGCGTTTCATACATCTTCTCACCGTGACGGATACCTATAACCTTGATATTCTTTTTATCTCCTCCAAAGAGTTCGCAAACAGCCTCTGCCTGAGTCTTTATTGTACAAGCAGGCGCCTTTTGCACAAGTATATCACCGCTGATACCGTTTTCAAACGCGAAAAGCACAAGATCAACAGCCTCGTCAAGAGACATTATAAATCTGGTCATAGTAGGATCGGTAATCGTTATAGGCTGACCGTTTTTGATCTGATCAATCCAAAGCGGAATAACCGAGCCACGGCTGCACATTACGTTACCGTATCTTGTACAGCATATCTTAGTCTTATCGGGAGAAACGGTGCGTGACTTTGCCACTATAACCTTTTCCATCATAGCCTTGGATGTACCCATAGCATTTACGGGATATGCTGCCTTATCCGTAGAAAGACAGATTACCGTCTTTACTCCCTCATCAATTGCCGCAGTAAGCACGTTATCTGTGCCAAGAACATTTGTCTTTACCGCTTCAATAGGGAAAAACTCGCATGAGGGGACCTGCTTAAGAGCTGCCGCGTGGAAAATATAATCAACACCGTGCATAGCATTTTTAACGCTTGAAAGGTCTCTTACGTCTCCTATGTAAAACTTTATTTTATCCGCCACCTCGGGCATCTTTGCCTGGAACTCATGACGCATATCATCCTGCTTTTTTTCATCACGAGAAAGCACTCTTATCTCGCCTATATCCGTCTTCAAAAATCTGTTGAGCACGGCATTGCCAAAGCTACCCGTACCACCTGTAATCATTAGAGTTTTATCTTTAAAAAGTGACATTGTTTTGCTCCTTTAATTTCTTGTTTGATAATGAATTAATAAATTTATTTACGACATAAGGTTGTACAATAAGAAGTGGTAGCATTGATAATGATGATGCCAACATGACCATTGCCCAGCTATTTATAAACGAAGAAAAAACAAACGCAAGGACAAGCTTAAGCACAGCACCCAAAACAGTACAAATCATCTGAGATTTTAAAAGTCCAAAGCCGTTGGCAAAGCAGTTTGCGGTATTAATGACAGCGCTAGTTGAAGTGGACAATACAAAGGTTATAATTGTAAAGATATCAACAGTAAGAACACCCTTACCAAGCCAAATATCAACTATTGGTTGATAGATAAGCGCAAGCAGTACACAACCACCTATAACCGCAGTGCAAATAACAAACATAAACCGCCACACCTTTTTTATCCAAGCAAAGCGACCTTCGTGATAAGCCTTGGTAACGGCCGACCATATAGGCTGTTGGATAAGAGTTATAAACACGGATATTATGTAAAAAAGCTTATGATAATACTGATACTGTACAACATCCTGCGATTGGTAAAAAAGATTTATATATATTTCGTTAGATGAGGAAAGCGCTATTAAAGCAATCTGTATAACGAAGAATCTCATTCCGAGATTTACAATTTCTTTAGCCTTGGATTTATCAAACAGCCTAATTGACGGGCGGCAGTCCTTAAGTTTGGTAAAGAACAGTACAAGCGTAAGTATAAGTATAGGCAGGTTATGCGCTACAAAGTAGGCGCCCGAAAGCTGTATTATCTTTGTTTCAAGAACAGCCGTATTTGGTATCAAAATGTAAACTAAAAGTAGGATTTGCGTTATTAATGTGATGAGATTTGGCAAAAAGGTCTTTTGCATCGCGTGGCAGATGGAGAATATAAGCATAAAGAAGAAGTGTATTATAACGCCTGAATATACTATCTGTATATAAGTGGCAAACACACCGGGGCTTACTACGTTCTCAGGCACCTTTAAAAATGCATTCCACGGCATAAAGCCTATTATAACTGCTCCCATCATCCACAGCAAAAGCGATATAAAACCGACCGATATGTAGGCAGATGATATATATCTTTTTGAGCCGAGAGTATCCTTTTCGGCTATGGTTTTTACAAGATGATTTCTAAGTCCATTGCCTATGCCAAAGTCAAACATCGTAACCCAGGTAAAGACCGACGATACTGTTATCCATGCGCCATACGCCGTATCATTTGAAAAATACGCCACGTAGGCAGGAACGATAAGGATAGATACGAGCATGGCCCCACCCTTTATCAAAAGAGTGAGGAGCATATTTAATGAAAGACTTCTGTTGTCTTTGTTTTTTAAAATCTTATCAATCATGTTCATTTTTATCCCTTGGATTCCTTGAATCTATGTAGTCCAGATCGCTGTAAATTCCGTCTTTTATCATTTTGACCCTTCAGTGTATTGTTCCACCATATAAAACACATTGGCTGATATTCCTACATCAACTGTATTGGATAAAGTATCATTGGTAATAATAGAAGCCACACCAATCATGGCATTTCTCTGATTCAACATTTCCTGTGCAAAAAATCTCCATTGTTGCTTGATAAATTTTGTCAGCAACAATAAGATTTATTTGTTTTTGGTGAAGTTGATAAATTACCGATGTTTTTTATTTTTTCTTGACTTTAAAGCAGATGTTATTTCAGAATAACTTATGGTGTCATTTAATCCCAAGCATCTCAGCACAAAACTTTTTATTTTTCTGCGCATTCGCATATAAAATGGATTTAAAATGATATCGTGTATTTTCTTTTCATAAACAGGATCAACCTCCACTCTGTCAGGGTGACAAAGAGGAAAATCCAACGGATGCGAATCCATACCGCAAAATCTGTTTGTCATAATGTTATTGATATTGTTCCCACCATGCTCGGATATGCCGTCAACGCCGATATTTTTAATTTGGTTGTTACATGGTGATATTCCATACTTATCATAAAACCTTATCGAAAAAGCCATTTGATAATCCCATGAAGCAAAACGCTTGCCGGTTTCAATTCTATGCTGTTCTTTGCGAACACAGTATTTTTGCTGATCATAAAGCTTATACGAATCGTATTTATTGCGCAGTTGCTTTAAATTTTCCGGTGTGGCGTTTTTGAGTTCACCGTCATAGTATTTTATAAATTTATGCGACCACGATGCCCAGCCGCAAGGCAAAAGGTGTTTTGTAAACATATAGCTATGGTTCTGTGAATTTTGATATTTTGCAAGATAATTTGTTCCGCATATCCATAACACATTATCGTTGTCCTTGTACTTTTCCAAAAGTTCCCTGCAATAATCGAAAAACGTTATTTCGGGAAGATTGTCATCCTCTAAAAAGATTGCGATCTCTTCCCTCTCAAATACCCATTTTGCACCGAGTCCTATGTTTGCATAAACACCTCTATTCTCCTGCGCAAAATTTTTCACAATCTCGCAATCCCAATCTATTGCATCAAGAACAGCTCTACGGCACTCCTCTGCCTCGGCCTTCTCTTGCGCATTTCGTCCAGCATCAGCGAGCAAATATATCTTTTTGGGTTTTACTTGAGAAATTCTTTTAATTATTTTAACCGTAGATTCCGAACGTCTAAACATAAATAAGCATATAGGAATATCAAAACAGTTGTTCATTTTTTTCTCCATCATCATAGTTTTTTCTTTGGTTAACATAAAACAACATCATCCAAGATGCCACAATAAATAGGTGCGGTTCCTTATTTACTATAAAGAGCATACAGACAGCAACTATTATCTTCATTTCAATATTAAGATGCGATAACTTTTTAGCGCTGAAGATATGCGCTATAAAGCCAAGTGAATAGAATATACCAACAATACCTATGGCCGCCATTATCTGCGTACTGGTCGAGGTTTGAGCAACGATGTTAGCATCTTCAAAGGTTGATATTCTCATCAAAATTTCGCTTGAAGATGAGGTAAATCCCCAACCTAAAATAGGCTTTTCAAAAAACACCTCAAGGTTGACGATGGGTACGTTGAGCCTGGTGGCCGTTGTCTCAGAATCGGTTTCTATGAGTTTGCCGAATATGTTCGGGTTTATGTCTACAAACCATTTCACTATAGGATCATACATAACAAACAACAAGGCTATTGTCAGAACAAATACGACTACTCCTACGTTAAAGATCCGCTTTGGATTTTTTTCAAGACTCTTTTCGTCGTTTTCACCCTCCTGCTTTGACTCACTGCTCCTTCTCCACAAAAGACCTGTAAGCGCCATAAACATCAGCAGAAATCCTGCAGTAGAACTTGAAAGGAGGAAGCCGATAATGTATATTCCAAGACCTACAAGCGTTACCTTGCCTGCCGCAATATAGTATTCAAATATCAAAGAGATGAGTATCATTGAGGCAAACACACCCGGCTCCCAGAAAATACTGTGAGCTCTGGCTCCCGTGCCAACATTTGTTACTATAAATAAATCGTAGTATCTTCCGATCACAGGAAAGCTTTTAACTCCAATAGCAATTACAGCCTCAAACAAAAAAGTTATAATTATAAGCGTCTTCATCGCGATAGAAAATGCGCGCGAAAAATTCTTTACGTCAAACACACGTGTAAGCATATATGCGCAGAGCATTGTTGCACCAACACGTATACCCGAGAGCAAATTGCTCATACCAAAATTTGCAAGGACTGAAAAAATGATTGCATTTATAAGTACAAAGGGCAAAAATGAGCCCTTAAGACAGGTAAGTTTATCGTACTGTGTGAACACCAGAAAGGCACAAAGAGCCATAAGTGCAATAAGCGGTATATATGAATCTGTTGCAGTTGATCTGTAATAGCCAGAGTTAACAAGCACTATAATTACAGTCAAAACAATAGAATTTTTTCTAGCAGTATTTTTTTTAACTTCAATTTTATTTGTCAATTTATACCAAGTCCTTTCAAAAATGACTTTACGCCTTCTAAAAATCTTCTGTAATCAAACACATCTTTTTCAACTATAACGTTGCTTTTATGCAAAATCGCATTTTTCATCCCGTCTTCAAGAGTATTTATAGAAATTACATATCCGTTTTTACCGTTGCCTACGTAGTCACTCACGTTGCTTATATCAGTGGTCAGAACCGCCGTACCACAACTGATGCATTCTACCAGTTTTGACGGGAAGCCAGCATTGTTTTTTCTGCACGACTCACGTATTACAAGAGAATAATCGGCACCATTTATAGCACTAACAACCTCTTTATGAGAGACTCTGCCATGAAAACAAATAAAATCCGGTGTTTTTTTGTCATCTGCAATCCCATATATATCACGGTATTTTTTCTCATCCACGCCATAAACCTCAAGTCTTACGTCAACGTCCCTTGAAATGCTTGCAATTGCCTCAACAATCAAATCTAGTCTTTCTTTTGTCTTGGATGGACAGCCGGCATAAATCAGTCGGGTTGTACCGTCATCCTTTGCTTGAGGCCCCACTGTCCATTTTTCATCCTCTATATCAACAAGAGGTGGAAGCAAAACTGTGTTTTGCTCTTTGTAATACTCTTGTAAATACTTGCTAATAACGATAAGACCGTCTGCCTTTTTGTGCAAAACACGCATTCTCAGGTGAGAATCATACGCCCTTACAAGCCTAAAAACGGGATTTTTGTTACCATTTGTATACCACTCAGAGACATCGCAAATACATTTTATACCGTTTTTTTTGCAGTACTTAATCAGCTTTTTCAAAGCAACAGCAGGAAAATCGTATGCAACAAGCACCTGTGGCTTGTGTTTTTCCAAAAGTTCAAACTCGGGCGTAGGATCTACAAACATTTTGTATTTCTCGTAAGAGGTTTCCGCCTTATGCTTCTCATAACTTTCAAATCCGTAACACTCCACACGATGCCAAGCAGCATCCTTTGCTTCGTCAGACCAACCCGCAAGTATTACCTCGTGTCCGAGAGAACGTAAAAGCTTTGCGTTCCCTACCACACGGTTTGCGGTTGCCTCCTTATCGGGTAGCTCAAATCTTCCTATATACAAAAATTTTGACATTTAGTTAATATTCTCCTTAAAAGTTACAATACAACTTAATATCTACGCCTCAAACCGTAAGACCGTAGAATAACGGTACTAAGGTTATTATCGTAATATATCCGATTATGTCGTATACTATTGAATATTTGAAATAGTCCTTGAACTTGTAGCCAACGCACATTGACATACCAAGCGTTGAACTTGCCAAAGGAGAACTGAGCGTTATACCTGAGGCGATAGTTATACCAAGCGCAAAGGAATAGGAATTAAGTGAAAGCTCAGGTGCTATTGCAATAACTATGGGAAGAACTATAAGTATAGCCGTTGAGTTTGACATAAACTCCGAGCTTAACTGTACCAAAAATACCAGTATACAGAAAAGGATAAACGGACTTAATTTATCGCCCACAAGAGCCTTAAAGCCGCTTGCTATAAGCGTAGTACCGCCCGCAGCCTCAAGTGCCTTGGCGAGACCGAGACAGCCGCCAAGTCTTACTACTATGTTCCAGTTTACCGATGCGAAGGCTTTTTTTTGCGGAATGCATCCGAATATAATCGAAAGCACTGCCGCAGTAGTACTCGTTACTGCGATGGGCAGCCACTCGGTTATGTAAAGCACTACGGTAAACAAGAAGATCAGCGCAATAATTATCTGTTTGTATAAAGGCTTATCATCGGTTGGTGTAGGCGGCGTAAATTCAATATCCTCGTCCGCTCTGTTGCCCCATACCTTATTGCCTATTTTTTTACCGATTGTAAGACAGTATATAAGACCCAGAATGATAAGCACACCCGAAACAGGGACAAAATCAAAGGTCTTGAACATCTGCACTCCACTCTCCTCCAAAAGACCCTGCGCAGTCATCTGCTGAGTTGAGCCAACGAGAGTAGATGTGCCACCTATAACACATCCGTAGGCTATAGGCATTATAAGATTTTTCGCCTTGATTTTTTCATTTGCGCTCGAAAGTCCCATAACGATAGGGATAAATATTGCAAGCACAGCCGAATTTGTAAGGAATGCCGACATAAGCGCTGATACAAGATATGTGCCAACTATGAGTTTGGTCTCAGAACCACCAGAAACTCCTACTATCCACTTACCTACCGTCTCAGCAAGACCTGTCTCGGATATAGCGGCGCCTATTATCATTACGCCGATGGTAAGTATTACAGTGCTTGATGCAAACTGGCCGAACGCGGTTTTAAAGTCGCAGACGCCGACAAGCACCATCACAAGACAGCCTAAAACGGCCGTTGTACCCATAGGCAATTTATCCCATATAAAAAGCGCTATGCAGGCTATAAAAATGATTAGTGAAATTACGTCAAATGGCATTAGTGATCCTCGTTTATTTTTGTTCTGTTTTCAAGATCGTCCGTGCGATTTTTCTCAATTATCGCATCAGCCTCATCTCTTGTAAGATATTTTCTTTTTAGTTTCATCGCAAGATAATTTCTCAGTCTTGCAGGAATAAGCAGCTGATAAACAACTCTTATCGCGCTCTCTTTAATGTAAGTACCAAGAGTGCAAAGACGGTTTTTAAGCATATACTTACGCAAAAATGCACCCGCCTTAAAGTACCTCATACCACCGTGCCTTGCGGCTTGATTAGCGCCAAGTCTTACATAAACAAGATACTCGGGGATATTACGGAATGTGCATCCCGCCTCTATCATCCTTGCCCAGAGATAATAATCCTCGTGGTAATGCAGTGGCAGGTAATTGCCCGCCTTAAGCACAGCATTTCTGTTCAAAAGCACGGTTACGTGGCTCATAGGACTTCTTCTTGGCAAAAGTTTTACTATCTCTTTATGAGTAAGCCTTCTTTTAGCAGAAGAAATTTTACCTGTATTCACATCATCCATAAAGCCAAGCGTCCATCCTCCAAGCACGTCACAAGGAGCGTTTTTGTAAGCATTTATTTGCTTTTCAAACCTTCCCGGGGCAGAAATGTCGTCGCTGTCCATGCGCATAATAAGATCATACTTGCATTCACACACTGCTATATTAAGTGCGTTACCAAGACCGCCGTTGGTGGGCAGTTGATTGATAGTAAAGTTGCCGTACTTCTCGGCATAAGCATCAACAATCGCTTTAAGCTCATCACCTATAGGGCCGTCTATAACAAGATATATCTCATCAGCCGGCAGACTTTGTGTACATATACTCTCAAGTGCTGCAGTAAGTTGCTCGGGTTTATCGTTTTTGTATACCGACATAGCAACGGAAAATTTACAGTTGTTTTCAGCCATTTAAGACCTCCATTTATCTTTTGCGTTTTGCCATCTCTTTTTTATTCTTCTTTACGCACTGTATAGAATAGGTAAGATAAGGCAATGGGTCAGACCAGGAAAATACGATATCACTCTTGCCACGTCTGCCCGTAGTTGATGGCTCCTTACGGAAGCGATCTTTAGACTTTAAGAACCACATAAGTCCTGCCTGCGAGTGTGATACACGCATACCGTATTTAATATTTTCGGGCATTGGAGTTACCTCCACGCCAAAAGCACGCTCAAGCAATTGTCTTACTATATTAAGGCCTGCCAAAACACTTACCTTAAAGCTGGCAGATATTCTGCCATTTATCTCCATTACCTTAGGTATCTTGTCATGCTCGTTTTCAATAAAGCATACAGACGCATAGCCCCTCCAGCCCATAAGCTTGAGCAGTAGCTCCGACTGTCTTGCAATCTCAGGCATATCAACACTCTCAAAAAGGCTGTTTGTGCCAATACCCAACGGATAGGGCCTTGTGGATTTTGATATCATAGAGGACTTTGCCTCACCGTTATCATCTATAAAGGTATATGATACCCTATGCACCTCGGCCTCGTCTATAAACTCCTGTATAACGTACTCCTCTACCTTAACAGTGCCGTCCTCGATAAGTTTATCGAGTTGCTCGCGGCTTTCAACCTTTTTAAAGCCTACAGAGCCTCTGCCCTGTCTCGGTTTAAGCGCAAGCGGGAATTCCACCTTACTAAGATACTCATCAAGTGTCTCATCGTCCATTTTTGTAAGCGGACAATTGATGCCGTTTTCCATACAGATCTTCATTGTGAGTTGCTTATCGTGCGCCTTTTCAAAGGCATCAAGAGGGGGCGCAACTATTTTGACATACTTGGTAAGCTCGTCTGCATTTTTTGCTATTATCTCGGTAGACTCCTCGATAACAGGGAAAATAACGTCGTACTCACCCGATTTAGCAAGCTCAAATATAAGTTCCTCGTAGTGCTTTAAATCATCCTTGAAGGTTTTATCTATAAGTCTCTTTTTAGGATATCTTGATGCATAACCTACGTCAAGGCTTGATGAATTAAGTGTTGTAACAACACATCCGAGTTTGTTCAGTTCCTTAAGCAGAATAGCATTCTGACGGCAAAATCCGTCAAGAAGTAAAACTTTTTTTCCTTTAAAATTCATATTCTTCTCCAATTAAAAATAATCAAACGGCTATACTCCGGCCTCTTCTTTTTCAGCCTCTTTCTCGGCTCCACTGTCTTCCACATAGGTTGCCTGCTCGGGGACAGGTACTTCTACACAAGAAGTTATCTTCTTAAATATCTTTTTAGGCTCTTTTTTGAAAATCGATGCAAAAATGCAAACAATTGTGTACCAAATTAGCTTTATATCGTACCAAGCGCCAATATGCGCCGGATAATAAGCCTCAAGTTCAAGGCGCGTAGGCAGTACAAGCCTTTTGTATTCCTCGGGGTCCTCTACGGTATCGCCGTATATGTAATCATAAAGTGCCGCAGGGCTGGTAAGGCCGGGACGTACGCTTGCCGCGATAGCATACTTGCCTGCGCGCATTATCTCAACCTGATCCTTTGCCGCAGGGCGTGGGCCAACCACCGACATCGAGCCACCGAGAATGTTTAAAAGTTGCGGCAACTCGTCTATCTTGAGCCTGCGCATAATAGCGCCAAACTTAAATATTCTCGCAGTATCGGCCTTAAAACTGGCCTCGCTCTTCTCACTTTCCTTTTTCGGTACCGTCATACTGCGGAACTTCCACATATAAAACGGTTTGTTGTTTTTACCGATGCGCTCTGCCTTGAAAAGCACAGGGCCTGGGTCAGAAAGTTCAATACCGATAATAGCAATAAGCCAGATCGGTGAGGTTATTATTATTCCTAATAAGGAGGCGATAATATCAAAGCCTCTTTTAAAGAAGAAGTATATCTTTTTCATCAGTCAATTCTCCTGAAGACGCACTCAAACGCCTCTGCATATTTTACTCCGCTCATAGCGCCTCTGTATGCGGCAAGTCCCTCAATAGCCTCTTCGCTTCTGGGGTGGGGGTAAGGTCTCATAACGCCTCTGTATTTTTTAAGCGCGTTAATCTTTTTAAGAACACCCTCTTTGCCAATCTCGATAAAAACATTAGGCTCAAATTTCTTCATAGCCGAGTTGAGTGACCACTCGGTTGAAGAAAGCACTTCCATGTACCATAATTCACGCAGCGGCCTTACATCAGTCCTGCGCTGGAACAGTCTCACCGCCGCCTGTGTGGCAAGCGAGGTATGTAGGTGGTCATTGTTAGTATCCGAGGGGTGGTGTGTAATAACGACCTCCGCTTCTGATGCCTCTATAGCCTTTTCGATAAACTGGACAAGTTTAAGGTGCGGTACGGTGTTCATCTCTATGTTGGGAAAATCGCCAAGATATGCCTTGGTAATTCCGATAGAGGCGATACACTCGTTAAAATCATCCTTTAGCTCGTTATCATTAGGGCGCATAGCTCTCGCCGCCGCACCCGAGGACATTATGCAAACGTCAACCCTGTGACCCTCTTTTGTGAGTTTGTGCACAGTGGCACCCGCGCCAAGCACCTCATCATCGGGGTGCGCCACAACCAATAGATAATTCATAGTAAATCGCAGTAAAAAACTGCCATCCTTTCCTAAAATTTGAAAGACAAATTAACCCAATGCTCTAAGAGCACAAAAAACTAAACAAAAAATGCGCAAATAAATACACGCAAAGCGCGTAAAAGTACGCTCGCGCACGATATAAAAAGCGCACAGCACTACCGCGCGTATATTTATAAATATTTTTACTTATATAGTATAGCACACAAAAAAAGCAATTGCAATAGGTAAAGTCAGATGCAAAACGACAAAAATCAACCGTTTTTTTAGTGCACAATGCTTTACGCCCATATTTTTCATCAAACAAACCAAAAAGCAAAAAGAGAGGAAAGCACGCTTAATGGCCAAGGACAGCGCATCAATTTGCAACAAAATTTTCCGACACGATCGCGCCATTATTTGTAACTCATTGTTTACAAAAACAAACGATATTGTAAATAATTATAGTCATAATCCTTGTTAAAAGCATACAAAAACATTTGAGTAAAGCAAAGACCCAATCCGGCACAAGTCGGATTGGGTCTTTTAAATATAAATTTAAGCCTCTTTTTTCCAGAAGTATACTCTGGTTTCGTACGGTCTTAAAGTGGTGCTGTCGCTCTTTTCATAGTTTGAAAGCAGGAGTTCCGCACTCGCAAGGTCAAAGCCTTTAGGTACAGACCATTTCTTATCCTTTCCTACAAACGAGCAAACAACAAGGATCTTTTCCTTATCATCCTCGCGTGAATAGGTATAGAATGATGAGGATAACTTACCGTATTCCTTGTAATTGCCGTTTTTCACCGAGGACAAAGTTTTGCGCAGTCCGATAGCGCGGCGGTAGAAATTGAGTACAGAGTTCTCATCCTCTTGTTGCTGTGCCACGTTTATTTCCTTATAATTCTCGTTAACGTAGAACCACGGCTTACCTGTAGTAAAGCCTGCGTTCTCCTCTGCGCTCCACTGCACGGGAGTGCGGGCAGAGTCACGCGAGCCGTCCCAAAGTCTCTTAAGACGCTTCTCGGGGGATTTCTTGGTAGCCACGTTGTTATACTGCCAACGGGTCTGCACGTCCTCGTACATCTCGGGGTCGCTTGGATACCAGTTGGTCATACCTATCTCCTGGCCCTGGTAAATAAACGGAGTGCCCTTTTGGAAAAGATATGAGACGGCAAGCATCTTCGCGCTTTCCTTCTGGAACTTTTCACTACCGTATCTGGACACCATTCTCGGATGGTCATGGTTTTCAATATAAAGCATATTCCAGCCCTTGCCCTCGAGACCGTTCTGCCATGCGGTATATGCCCTCTTGAGTTTGCGCAGATTAAACGGCATGTGGTAATAGTCGGTCATAAAGGAATCCGCCTCTTGAGTTGAGAACTGTATCATCATATCAAGAACAGGATTGTTTTGCTCATCAATATATTCAAGCGCCTTTTTGGGAGTAACAAGAGGTGCCTCTGCAAGGGTCATGCAATCATACTTCGAAAATACGTCACGTTCAAATTCCTCAAGATATTCGTGGAGTCTTGGACCGTGATTGAACATAAATATACCCTTCGATGCAGGCATAAGTCTATCGTCCGGCAGACCCTCAGGCTTTGATATAAAGGTAATAACGTCCTCTCTAAAGCCGTCAACACCCATATCGAGCCAAAAACGGAGTATCTTCTTTACCTCCTCACGTACAAGTGGGTTATCCATATTAAGATCCGCCTGCTGAATTGCAAAGAGGTGCATATAATATTCCTGACGCACCTCATCCCATGCCCAGGCCTTGCCCTCAAATAAGGAATCCCAGTTGTTAGGCAGTTTACCGTTTGGCTTAGCGGGGCGCCAAATGTAATAATCGGTGTAAGGATCTATCCTCTGACGGCTCTTCTGGAACCACTCGTGCTGATCACTCGTGTGGTTAACAACAAGGTCCATAATAACCTTCATGCCTCTTTCGTGGGCGCCGTCAAGCACCTTTTTAAAGGCTTCCATACCACCAAATTCATCAGCGATGTCATAATAATCAGAAATATCGTATCCGCAGTCTACACCGGGCGAGGGATAGAGGGGCGAGAACCAAATGCCGTCGCAGCCAAGCGACTTAATATAGTCGAGTTTTTCATAAACTCCCAAAAGGTCTCCCATACCGTCGCCGTTACCGTCCTTAAACGAGCGCGGCCATATCTGGTAGAACACCATATCCTTATACCATTTGCTTTTTGTACTCTGTGCCATTTTTTCCTCCAAAACAGTATTTATAAAGGTTAAATAAAAAGTATTCAAGTAAGCAATTGAACGGTGAGTGCGTCAGACATAAACGCCGAAAACACAAAAAAACTTACACCTCGTACCGCCCTTATACCATCCTCTTAAATCTATCCTACCAAAAACACACACAAAAGTCAATTGATTTTAATTAATTGTGTGTTCCGGTGTGTTTTTTCAACACTTAATGCGACATATTATTTTAAATTCCTTTTTATAGGCAGGACACAACACTTTTTCGACGTTTTCGATTTTTATTTGCAATTTTCGTTTTTATTGATTTTTTCTTGATTTTTTATTTAAAAACATCTTGACTTTTAAATCCCTCGGTGATATAATATATAGGCATTCAGCGTAAGTTGTGTGCAAACAAGCAATAAATCTGGGTGTGGCGCAGTCGGTAGTTTGCAAGTAAAAACGGTTAGATACCGTTTATACGCAGCAAAAAGCCCAAAGCAAGGAGCCGTTGTTGGCGAGTGACGCAGACGACAAACGGCGACTATGCGACGGCGTGTTCAGCCCGGCGGGGCGCGCGGATCACAGCAATGCAAAGACCGTTCATCCCGCAAAATTAAAATTTCATAGTATCTGGGTGTGGCGCAGTTGGTAGCGCGCTACCTTGGGGTGGTAGAGGCCGCAAGTTCAAGTCTTGTCACTCAGACCAAAATAGTGTAGAAATCGCAAGGTTTTTACACTATTTTTTCTTTTTTACGACGCTTTTTTACATAGTGTTACGCAGCTAAAATGAGGGTGTTACGCAATTTGCTACGCAGATTGTGTAACACCCTTGTTTTTTATGCTTTAATTACATATTTGACTGCTTGCGAAGATTCTTGAATAATTATTGCATTAGAAATCACGAATTTGATTTTTTGAGATGACATTCCAAATCAATAGTAAACAGGCTCCTTTTGCATCTTGTGTGTTTGTTTGCACAATTTCTATGTTTCAATGCCTCATCCTTCGCCCTTTGGAAACCTGGATCATTATGTAATCTAGCTAATTCCTTTTTAGATAGTTTTCCTTTATACGCATGACCTCGTGCCGAATAAATGTATCCACTGTATACATCTAATTTCAATGTGTGATATTTAGGATAGATATCGTCCCCATGAGGTATTGACCAACGTGGATTTTCATCTCCGTCATATGGATTTATCTCCCACTTTATTTTCCAAAGTTCATATTGGGGTTGATATGCAATGTATGTACCACTGAGAGAATCCTTGGTCGCATAGCATCTTTTAATGGATATTTTCTTAACTTTTTTCATTTAAGTCCCCTACGCATTACAATCTTCGCAAAAATGTTAAATCGCGCTCCCATTTGGAAATCGCAACATTATACATTCGATTGTTTCTGCGAAGACTAATTTGCAATTCAATGTGTTCAATTATTTGCCATTTGCTCATCAAATTACGACGCATAACGCTTAACAAAATTTGTTGTCTTTCATAGTCGGATAAATCTTCTTTTTGTGAAACAGTATATCCTTCTTGTCTAAGTATTGATTCCAAATTCCAGGAAGAAGTGTCTAACTCTCCATCACCACAATAGTTGCCACTAATTTCTTCCCCATCGTCTCCTTCGTCGTCACGTGCTTTATTTTCTTTCTCATCATAATCATGATCGTCGGAATCTTCAAAATCCTCTTCATCAAAATCTTCTGTCGGAAACGCTGATAACGGTTTGATGTCTATGCTCCAATTTCTTGCATATTCAAAAACTTTTCCACTATTATTGCAATAAATTGTAGCCCCTGTTTTTCCATACTTACCATAAAACGAAACAATGGCATTATCATTCAATATAGCTATGTGTTGTGTATCGTTAAAATTATCACCACCTATTTTTTCAACTGTTGCCGGAATGATTAATCTTTGATAATCTCCCTCTATAGCTTGCCGACCGATTATTCTCAATCCTTCTGGCAATACTAATCTTTTTAACTCTGTGCCATAAAAAGCTTCATCTTCGATCGTATGTGCGCCTTCTATAATCGCAGTTTCCAGTTTGGAAAAAGCAAAAGCCTGTTGAGGTATAACCTTTACATTTCGAGGAACAACTACGCTCTTTAATTCCGTTGGCGAAAACGATTCTTTGCCAATTTTCACGAGCGACTCGTTCATTGTTATTTCTTCTAGTGTGGAATAAGAAAAAGCTCGCTCGTCTATTTCTAACAATGTATTTGGCAAAACAACTCGCTTTATTGTCTTACAATTTATAAAAGCAGCTTCTCCAATTTTAAATACAATTTCTCGATCAATCACAGCGGGGATTTCTACATATTCCTCGTCCCCAATATATTTTTCAATGACTACACCTTTTGAAGTTTTTTTAATTTTAAAATTGCTTTTAGAAGGTTTTGATAGAGCAACAAGTTGAGCCATTCGCATAGCATCTATGGACTCGCATAAATCACCCATATCCCGATTACAATCGGTTGGTAAAGCCAACTTGCCTTCTCGAGATTCATTGTCTGTTTTTTCTTCTAGGGAACTCTGCGATTGCTCATATGCTGCAATAATCGCTTCATGATGAGAAATTATTTTTTTGTATTGGAGCTCTTGATTTTCTATTTTTTTCTCATACTCATGTTTTTGCTTTTCCAACTCAATTGACAATTCATTCTTTTCCTTTGACACGGATTCTAATTGTCTTTCAAGTTGAAATATCTTTGTCTTTAATTCGTCAATTTTAAATATATCTAACAATCCCATAAAGTTTACCGCCCATCTTTTTGTTATCATAATTATGACATAATATGGCTGTTTTTTCAACACACCGCTACGACCTTAATAACCACATCTCTTTTATATTGTACCACAAAAAAAGATCATTTGCAACATTTTCGCAAACAACTGTGAAAGGCCATTCGCGAACGCGCAATTTCACGATATAATTATTCTACCACTTTTAAGGAGAATACTTATATGAAATCAATTCTTGAAGAACTGTTTTATGGAAACGTGTGCCCCAATACTGACTGTCGAAGCAAAGATAAAGAAACCAAGGAACTTATGGGCTACGTAGCCGATCATCACGATGCACTGTTTGGAGAACTGACGGACAAGCAGAAAGAAACACTTGAGAAATTCGATGACTGTTATGCTGAACTTACTGATATAAACGAGCGTGAAATATTCGTCTATGCTTTTAAGCTCGGTATGAGAATTGCTATCGAGGTTCTGTCTTCGGACACATAACGATAAAAGCCAAGAGTGATAGTTGTTTTCTATCGTTCTTGGCTTTATATATATTTTTTATCCGGCGTATAGCATCACCAATTGTCTTGCAGAAGAAAATCAGCTATGTGTACCAATTTTACTCCGTTCTCATTTCCCATAGCTAATCTATCCATGCACACCACATACTTAGGATAATGATCTTTTATCTCCAAGAGGTTGGTGATTTCTCTATCAGAATCTGTAGGCAATTCTCTGCACACCTGAATATACATCTTTTCATCTCGACGTATAGCAACAAAATCTATTTCCTTGTCTGCGTCTTTTCCAACGTATACTTGATAACCTCGTCTGCGCAGTTCTAGGTATACTATATTCTCAAGCGACGCCGCAATGCCTTTGGTATTGTATCCAAACTGAGAATATTTGATTGATATATCCGAAAGATAAAATTTTTCCTGTGTCTTCAAAACAGATTTTCCTTGAATATCGTATCTGTTGCAACGGTAGATTACAAAGGCCTCTTCGAGCCACTTTAAATAGTTGTAGATTGTTTCCACGGAAATAGATCTCTGCTCGCTCTTTAAGAACTTTACAATCGAATTGGCTGAAAATGTTTTACTCATATTTTCCATTACAAAGCG